>JBEEJZ010000001.1:0-4872 GCA_041168905.1 Pseudomonadota bacterium
ATTGTGGGAATCGCCGATGACAGCGATCAGCTTGCGTACGCCTGCGCGCTCGGCCGCCGCACACAGCTCCGCCAGGAGAGATTTTCCAATTCCGCTGCCTGCCTTGCCTGGTGCCAGGTAAATGGAGTCTTCTGCAGAAAAACGGTAGGCCGGGCGTGGTTTGAACCAGTTGCAATAGGCAAATCCAGCAACTTCACCCCCTAGCTCCGCGACTAGATAAGGCAGACCCTTGGAAAGCACGTCTGCGCGACGCATAGCCATGTCGGTTTCATCGGGCGGATCTATCTCGAAAGTTCCCGTGCCGTTCAAGACATGATGTTGGTAAATGGTGGTGATGTGAGGAACGTCGGCATCGGTGCTGGCGCGAATGATGAGCATGCTGGTGTGTGCTAGTTATAATGAAGGGCTTTTCGGGGTGTGACTGACCGGGTGGTCATGTTGCGTGTCTCAACTCCGGGATCAATGCTTGAATTATTGGCAGGTCCAAGGGCCTGACTCCCAAAGGATAAATTATGGTCGTCATTCGACTCGCTCGCGGTGGTGCAAAAGCACGTCCCTTTTTCAACATTGTCGTTGCTGACAAGCGTACCCGCCGCGATGGCCGTTTCATCGAACGTATCGGCTTTTACAACCCGATTGCCAAGGGCGGTGAGGAAAGTATCCGTATCGCTCAAGATCGCCTGACCTACTGGAAGAGCGTGGGTGCACAGGCCTCGCCTACGGTTGAGCGCCTGATCGACCAAGCTGCTGCAAAGGCAGCGTGAAGCGACGGTGATGGCCCTTGACCTCGATGCGGCTGAGTTGCCAGCCGATGCCATTGAAGTGGGGCGCATCACCGATGCCTGGGGGGTCAAGGGCTGGTTCAAAATCCTTCCCTACAGCGCCGATCCTGAAGCGCTTTTCTCCTCCAGGCGCTGGTTTCTATTGCCCTCAGAGCGGGGTGTATCCCCTTTTTCAGGATGTCGGAAACTAGCGGTAATCGAAGCAAAAAATCACTCCGATTCAGTGGTGGCGTCAGCGCATGGCGTACCAGACCGAACTACAGCTGAAGCGCTGCGCGGAGCACGAATTTTTGTGGCGCGATCAAGCTTTCCAACGGCAGCCGAAGGCGAGTATTACTGGGTGGATCTCATTGGCTTGACGGTTTTAAACCGTGAATCCGTTGCATTGGGGCGAGTCAAGGACTTGATGTCCACGGGTGCGCAAACCGTGTTGGTCCTGGAGTTTGAGCAGGACGGTAAGTCATGCGAGCGGATGATTCCATTCGTCGCCTCTTTCGTGGATGACGTGAATCTGATAGATAGGGTCATCACAGTCGACTGGCAACCAGATTACTGATGCGGTTTGATGTTGTCACGCTCTTTCCAGAGCTGATCACGCCTCTTCTTACGCAGGGCATCAATCGACGGGCGTTTGCCTCAGGTCAAGTTGATGTGCGGCTCACCAACCCCCGGGATTTTGCGCTGGGCCAGTACCGCAGGGTGGACGATCGTCCGTTTGGTGGTGGTGCGGGTATGGTCATGATGGCCGAGCCCTTGCAGCAGTGCCTGAAACAAATCCAGTCTGAACGTACCGACATTGCGCCTGTCGTGTTGTTCTCCCCCATCGGAACTCCATTGAACCATGCCATGGTGCAGGATTGGGCCTCAAGCGAGGGGGGCGTGCTGATTTGCGGCAGGTATGAAGGTATTGATCAGCGCTTCATTGATGCCAATGTCACGCACCAGATCAGCTTGGGTGATTTTGTCTTGTCGGGGGGGGAGATTGCCGCGATGGCCCTGCTGGACGCTGTTGCACGCTTGCAGCCTGGTGTCTTGAATGCGCAGGAAAGCCATCAGCACGATAGCTTCAATCCTGCACTTGATGGGCTGCTGGATTGTCCTCATTTCACGCGACCAGAGGTGTGGGAGGGTCAGGCTGTACCGGAGATCTTGATGTCTGGTAACCACGCCAGGATCGAAGTCTGGCGTCGAGAGCAGCGACTGCAAACCACCTGGTTCCACCGCCCTGATCTGATCGACCGAGCCCGGGCCTTGGGTCTTTTGTCGGTGGCAGATGAGCGCTATTTGCAGTCCTTGGACCTTTCCAAGGCATCCGCTCTGTAAGAGCCGGCTATAATAGAAGGCTCCCGATCCTCTGGTAGGCCGTCTCTCACTTCAGTTGCATCTGCGACGGTGGCGAGGCCCTTTGTGTCATTCCGGCACTGGCGCTTCCAAGATCTTTAAGGAAATCATGAACCTGATCCAAACACTTGAGCAAGAAGAAATTGCTCGTCTGGGAAAAAATTACCCTGACTTCGCTCCTGGCGACACCATTGTTGTCAGCGTCAATGTCGTTGAAGGAACCCGTAAGCGCGTACAGGCCTATGAAGGCGTCGTGATTGCCAAGCGCAATCGTGGCCTCAACAGTGGCTTCATCGTTCGCAAGATCTCCAGTGGCGAAGGCGTGGAGCGTACGTTCCAGACCTACAGCCCCTTGATCGCTGGTATCGAAGTGAAGCGTCGCGGTGATGTGCGCCGTGCCAAGCTGTATTACCTCCGTGATCGCAGCGGTAAGTCAGCTCGTATCAAGGAAAAACTGCCAGCCAAGAAGACTGCAGTTGCCGCTTGATCTGCCAGCTCAAGTCAACAAACCGCCCCAGTTTTCTCGGGCGGTTTTTTTTCGTTTGGCAGAGAGAGGTACATCGTGAGCACCCTCGTGGCAATGGACCCGCGTACAGTTCCTGTCGTCGGTATTGACTCCCACCTGCCAGCAGTCGCTGAGCAACTGCTTCAGCCGGGCAAGCTTGAGGATCGTTTTCGTTCGCCGCCCGCATGGGTTCCGGAGTTGCGGTCCGAGGTGAGTTTTTCTGATCGAGCATTTGCAGATGCAGCGGTACTGATGGCTGTGGTGACACATGACCGACCCACCCTGCTCCTGACCCAGCGCACCTCACACTTATCCACACATGCAGGACAGATTGCATTTCCTGGCGGCAAGTGCGACCCGGAGGATACAGATGCGGCAGCCACGGCCTTGCGTGAAGCCTGGGAGGAGGTTGGGCTGGACCCGAACAGGGTGCAGATTCTGGGGGAGCTACCTGTCTATACCACCGGTTCTTCATTTCGGGTAACGCCTGTGGTTGGTCTGGTCAAGCCTGGTTTTAGATTGAAGCCCAATCCTGATGAAGTGTCAGAGGTCTTCGAGGTCCCGCTGGATTATTTGATGAACCCAGCCACACATCGTCGTCACCTGCACATGAAAGATGGCGTACGCCGCGAGTGGTTTTCCATGCCCTGGTTTGACGGCCAGCGCGAGCACTTTGTCTGGGGCGCGACTGCCGGCATGATTCGTAATTTTTACTGCATGCTGATTGCTTGAAGTGTTTTTACGCGTGCATCTTGGCGCTGCGCGTTGGAAATTCTGTAGATCAGCCCGGCTATGATGAACGCATGAGCTTTCTTGCCACCTTGATCGCCCTGCTGATTGAACAGGCCAGACCACTGTCAGAAGACAACCTGGTCCACACCATCATGCGTAGTTGGGCACGAATGTGCGCCCGTACATTTGATGCCGGTGGCGGCCACCATGCCTGGCTGTCACTTTTATTTGCAGTCATGCTACCGACAGTTGTAGTGGTGCTCGTCCATTGGGCATTGCTCTTTTGGCTGGGTAGCGCTGTCGCCATGGTCTGGAGTGTGGCGATTTTGTATGTCACCTTGGGCTTTAGGCAGTTCAGTCACCACTTCACCAAGATTCGGGATGCGCTGGAGACCGGTGATGAAGCCGGCGCCAGGGAGCTACTGGCGCGGTGGCGCCACATGGATGCCAGCGAACTTCCCCGCAAGGAAGTCATACGCCACGTGATTGAACATTCCGTCATCAGTGCACACCGCCATGTGTACGGGGTGTTAGCTTGGTTTTCCATACTTGCCGCACTGGGCCTGGGCCCTGCCGGTGCCGTGTTTTACAGAATGGCCGAGTTCGTGGCCAGATATTGGCAGCCTGCTCTGGCTACCCGCGTTGCCCATGTCAGTCCTTCCTTGCAAAGTGCCGCACACAGTGTCTGGACTTGGGTTGATTGGCTACCGGCCCGTTTTACCGCCCTGAGTTTTGCCGTCGTTGGCAGCTTTGAAGATGCGATTGATGAGTGGCGGTTGTGTGAGTCCCGGCGCCTGGGTCAGAACGACGACGTGATCATTGCGGCCACGGCGGGTGCCGTGAATATTCGTCTGGGCGATGGCTTGGGGCAAATGCCAGTCGGCGCAGCAGCAGATGCTGATGGGTCCGACGACCCACAGGCCCGTTTCGCCGCAGCGCGAACTCCACCTGAACTGGCGCACCTCGCTGTCGTTGTGGGCCTGGTGTGGCGTGCCGTTGTTTTGTGGATGTTGCTACTCGCACTACTGACGTTGGCACGGCTTTTGGGGTAAACCTGAGCTCGGGCCAGGACGTCAATAACGGGTTTGGCTCAGTTCCGCGTAAAGCGCCTGGTAGATGTCGTAACGGTTGAGGCTAATGGCTGCATCAGACGGATCTTCAGGGGTTTTTTGCAGTGAATCACGTACCGCGCAATTGGGCTCGTGCAGGTGGGTGCAGTTGTAAAACCGGCACTCTCCAGCGTGGGCCCGAAGATCCGGCATGTACGCGGCCAGGTTGGCGGGACTGATGTGATGCAGGCCGAATTCCTGGAAGCCGGGAGAATCAATCAAGGCGCTGGACTTTTGTTCGTCCATCCAGTACCAGGTCGTGCTGGTGGTTGTGTGCTTGCCTGAATTCAGCGCTTGCGATATTTCGCCCGTTTGTGCCAAGGCCCCCGGAATCCACATATTGATCAAGGTGCTCTTACCCGCGCCAGATGGCCCGAGCACCAGGGTTTGTTGTTGTTCGAGT
>JBEEJZ010000002.1:0-5754 GCA_041168905.1 Pseudomonadota bacterium
TTGGCCAATGTCCACGCACATTCAACGCATCAACCTCAATGGCGGGATTTGGGAGTCCGCACTTTTTTAGATGATGTCGCCTTGCCTGCAGATTTCGCCGCCCGATCAGCCTTGGCTGGCCGCTCACGAACCTTGGGTGCCCGGCGAGCCCCCTTACCGGACGGCGAGTGATCTGCAATTTCTGCCGAAGACGACCTCAGGCTGGGCTCGCGCTCCTTGTCCTTAAGGCCGCGCCCCAAAAGCTCAGCACCTTCGCGCATGAGTCGGAAGTCAATCTTGCGTGCGTCCAGATCCACTCGACTGACCTGAACCTGCACCCGGCTGCCAATGGCGTAACGCACGCCGGTTCTCTCACCACGCAGCTCCTGGCGGAGCTCATCAAAACGGAAGTACTCGCCCCCCAACTCGGTAATGTGAATCAAGCCTTCAACATACATGGCGTCCAACGTTACAAATATGCCAAAGCTGGTCACCGAGCTGACAACGCCGCTGTACTCTTCACCCAGGTGCTCACGCATGTACTTGCACTTCAGCCAAGCTTCAACATCCCGGCTGGCTTCATCAGCGCGACGCTCATTGGCACTGCAATGCAGACCTGCCGCCTGCCATGCCTGCACCGTAGCGCTGGCTTTCTGGGGTTTTTGAGCAGGATCGCGCACCTTGCCAGAAAGACCTTTTTCCAACCGACGAGCCAGTTTGGCATGTGCCTCACCGGGCGTAGGCAAAGCAGGCAGTTGGTATTTGGTTTTCGCCAATATGGCCTTGATAACGCGATGAACCAGCAAGTCAGGGTAGCGTCGGATGGGACTCGTAAAGTGGGTGTAGGCCTCAAACGCCAGGCCAAAGTGCCCAGAATTGATGGGCGTGTAAATCGCCTGCTGCATGGAGCGCAACAACATGCTGTGGATTTGCTGGGCATCAGGCCGATCCTGGGTGGCTTTGGCTATTGCCTGAAACTCACTCGTGCTGGGCTGGTCGCTGACGGACAAGCCCAAGCCACTGGTTTTCAGGAAATTGCGCAACATCTCCAATTTTTCAGGCGTGGGGCCCTCATGTACTCGAAACAAGCCAGGGTGCTTGCTTTGCTGGATAAAGTCAGCGCTGCAGACGTTGGCAGCCAACATGGCTTCCTCGATCAGTTTATGTGCGTCATTTCGGGTGCGCGGAATGATTTTTTCAATACGGCCGCCTTCGTCGCAAACGATTTGCGTCTCGACGGTCTCGAAATCAACAGCCCCTCGCCGCTGGCGCGCCAACAGAAGGGCCCTGTACACGTCGTGCAGATTCAGTAGATCCGGAATACGGGTGAGGTGGCGGGCCGCCTCGGGGCCCCGGGTGTTCGTCAGGATCGCCGCCACCTCGTTATAGGTAAAGCGCGCGTGACTGAACATCACCGCCGGATAAAACTGATAAGCCGTGACCTCACCATCGGTGTTGACAAACATGTCGCACACCATGCACAAACGCTCAACCTGTGGGTTGAGAGAGCAAAGTCCGTTAGAGAGCTTCTCCGGCAACATGGGAATCACCCGCCGCGGGAAATAAACACTGGTTGCACGGTCGTAGGCGTCGATGTCAATGGCCGAGCCGGTCTGCACGTAATGACTGACATCAGCGATAGCGACCAAGAGACGCCAGCCTTTTTGCGCCGATTTTCCACGCCCCAGCGTTGCTGGCTCGCAATAAACCGCGTCATCAAAATCGCGTGCATCCTCGCCATCAATAGTGACCAACGGTACGTCTGTCAGATCGATGCGCTCAACCTTATCTGCGGGGCGAACCTGATCGGGCAAACCTCTGGCCTGCCCCAAACATCCTTCGCTAAAGACATGAGGTACGCCGTACTTGCGAACCGCAATTTCTATTTCCATGCCGGGATCATCGAGCTCTCCCAGCACCTCACTCACACGGCCAACCGGCTGGCTATACATAGCGGGAGCACCGACAAGCTGCACAACCACCACCTGCCCTGGCAGAGCGCCATCGATGGCATTTTTGGGAATCAGTACATCCTGACCGTATCGTTTGTCTTCAGGGGCAACGAGCCATACACCTCCTTCTTGTAACAATTGACCAATGATGGGTTGATCCGGTCGCTCCACGATCTCAAGCACGCGTCCCTCGGGCCGACCTTTTCTATCACTGCGCACAATTCGTGCATTCACACGGTCCTTGTGCAAAACGGCGCGCATCTCGTTGGGGGGCAAATACACATCGGCCTCTCCATCATCACGAATCACAAATCCGTGGCCGTCCCGGTGACCTTGAACGGCACCTTCAAATTCTTCCAGCGCAATGCTGGATGTTGATAAATGTTTGATACAATCTCCTCTTTCCTGAAATGCCCAGGTGGCGGAATTGGTAGACGCACTAGTTTCAGGTACTAGCGAGTAACTTCGTGGGGGTTCGAGTCCCTTCCTGGGCACCAATGATAATGATGGACATAGTCCTTAAAAAAGCCGCTGAAACCCAGCGGCTTTTTTTATGTCCTCGCGTTTTTGCAGCCTCATCCCGTGGCGTATCACTCATACCGGTAGCGCGACCAGATCGTGGCCTTGTGTTCCCACTACGCGTGCGCGCGTGAACTCGCCCGTTTTGAGCGTCTTGCTAATTTTTTCCGGGGGTAGCAGGCGCACCACGCCGTCAATTTCTGGCGCGTCGGCATACGAGCGACCCACGCCACCTTTGCGCCCCATCCCTGGCGCGGAATCCACCAAGACCTGCATCGTGGCACCGATGCGCTCCTGCAACTTGCCAATAGAGACAGCCTCAGCAACAGCCATGAACCTGGCTCGCCGAGCCTCGCGCACTTCCGCAGGCAACATGCCTTCCAGTTGATTCGCAGCAGCCCCATCTACGGGGCTGTAGGCAAAGCAACCGGCCCTGTCTATGCGGGCCTCACGCACAAAGTCGAGTAGATGCTCAAACTCGGCTTCTGTCTCGCCTGGAAAACCGGCAATAAACGTGCTTCGGATCACCAATTGCGGACAAACGTCGCGCCATTGCTGTATCCGCTCCAGATTCTTTTCACCACTGGCCGGACGCTTCATTCGCCTCAATACGTCCGGGTGGCTGTGTTGAAGGGGAACATCCAGATAGGGCAACACCAGGCCGCTGGCCATCAAAGGCAGTATTTCATCAACACTAGGGTAAGGGTAAACGTAGTGCAATCGAACCCAGGCACCAAAAGGCTCCGCCAGTTCGCCCAGGGTTTGCACCAGCTCCAACATCCGTGTTTTGACGGGCTTCCCGTTCCAAAAACCGGTTCGGTACTTTACGTCGACACCGTAAGCAGAGGTGTCTTGGCTAATCACAAGCAACTCCCTGACACCCCCCTCAAACAGAGCTTGCGCCTCTTTGAGTACGTCGCCAATTGGGCGAGACACAAGATCTCCACGCATGGACGGGATGATGCAAAAAGTACAACGATGGTTACAACCCTCACTTATTTTCAAATAAGCGTAATGACGCGGCGTGAGTTTCACGCCTGCGGCACCAAACGTGTTGGGCACCAGGTCTAGAAAAGGGTCGTGCGGCTTGGGCAAATTCAAATGCACCGCATCCATAACCTCTTGTGTGGCGTGAGGCCCCATAACCGCCAGCACACTGGGGTGCATCTGACGAACCAAATTGGCGCCATCCGTACCACTTTTAGCCCCGAGGCAGCCCGTCACAATCACTCGCCCATTTTCCGCAAGGGCCTCTCCGATGGTGTCCAAACTCTCTTTGACCGCGTCATCGATAAAACCACAGGTGTTCACAATAACCAGATCAGCACCCTCGAAGGTTTTGGAAGTCTGGTAGCCCTCTGCGCTGAGCTGGGTGAGTATCAGTTCGGAATCTGTCAGGGCCTTGGGGCATCCAAGCGATACCATACCTATACGCGGGATTTTTTCTACTTGATCATTCATAAGAGGCTAGTGTGACAGGTCTTGTTTACAGTTACATGCGGTTTAGTGACCCCCGACAAGCGTCGGGGCACAGTAGTGAGCGTCAGGCCGCATACGCGGCCAAGTGGGCAGCTGAGCACGGGCTGCGCCTGGACGAATCGCTTTCGCTGCGTGATGAGGGACTTTCGGCCTACCACCAGCGGCATATCAAATCCGGGGCACTAGGGGTATTTTTAGTCGCCGTAGAACAAGGCCGGATACCGCACGGGTCTGTTCTTGTGGTTGAAGGCCTTGATCGCCTATCACGCGCTGAGCCAATCCAGGCCCAGGCTCAATTAGCTCAGATTGTAAATGCCGGCATAACGGTGGTAACGGCCAGCGACGGGAAGGAATATAGCCGCGAGCGGCTTAAAGCCAATCCAATGGACTTGGTCTACTCACTTTTGGTGATGATCCGCGCCCATGAAGAAAGTGACACGAAAAGCAAGCGTGTGCTGGCCAGCATTCGACGCCAGTGCGAGGGGTGGATGGCTGGAACCTATCGCGGCCTAATCCGCAACGGCAAAGACCCAGTCTGGCTACGTTTGGTCCAGGGCCAATGGGAGCTAATCCCAGAACGTGTTGCAGCTGTGCATGAGGGTCTACGACTCTACCTAAATGGATATGGTGCAACCAAAATCATCGAGCGGTTGACCGAGCAAGAGCTATCGCTTACGGGACGCGGACCTCAAGCGCTTCAGATTTACCGCCTTGTCAATCAAAGGGCCCTGATCGGCGAAAAGGAGCTCACACTTGGCCAGGAGCAATTTCACCTCCCCGGCTACTACCCCGCCCTTCTTACTCAAGCCCAATGGCATGTGCTGCAGTTGGCAACCAGTGGACGAGGTCGACGCAAGGCTAAAGGCCCTGTGCCGCACATTCTTACTGGATTAGGAATCACGGTATGCGGATACTGCGGCCGCGCCATGGTGGGGCAGAATATCGGCACTCGTAACCGAGATTCGCAGGGCCGTATACAAGATGGCCACAGACGCCTGCACTGTACCAGCACCTCCCATGGTGGCTGTAATGTCAGTGGATCCATTTCGGTTGCCCCTTTTGAACGGGGCCTGATGGCCTACTGCTCTGACATAGTCAATCTTCAAGCGCTATACGGCGCCGATCGCTCGGCGGGCCCACAGGCAGCCCTTGCAAAGGCTAAGCGCCAACAGGCGGATGTCAGCACTAAGCTGGAACGTCTGACAGATGCCATGTTGGCCAGTACAGAAGACGGTGTACCGCTTACCTTCGCAAAACGTGCACGGGAACTGGAGACTGAGTTGCAAAAGCTGGATGCTGTGATTCAAGCAGCGGAGCGGGATCTGGCCGCCACAGCCCGCACCGATATTCAGGGCGCAGACTCTGCCTGG
Source organism: Pseudomonadota bacterium (assembly GCA_041168905.1). GTDB lineage: Bacteria > Pseudomonadota > Gammaproteobacteria > Burkholderiales > Burkholderiaceae_C > JBEEJZ01. The sequence goes on from JBEEJZ010000002.1 coordinate 5,300, forward strand.
AAGGAATTGGTTGAAGGCGTAGAAGCCCAGGATTACGACGCCAGATTGCGCACCCGCCAATTAGTGGCCGACACCTTTGAGCGCATCGTCATCTATCACAGAGGTGTACGACCGACTCCAATTGAAGAAAAGGGACTTGTAGACATGGTGCTCATGGCGAAGGGAGGCACCGCACGTATGTTGCGGATGAATCGAAAAGGCGAGCTAATCATGGCGGAGAGCTTGTCCGAACCTGAATTCACCGCTACAAGTGTTGTCTAAGAGGACGCCAATTTCAAAGTCGGGGTACCGCAAGTACCCATGACGAAGGTCAGTCAAGCAAAGCGCGACGTTGCCTCTTCGGGTCTCGGGGCAGCGCCCTGAGCAGGGGGCCATTGCCAAGTTTTGCCATAGCAAAACGTGGGCACAAGGCCCTTACCCTGCACACTGAATCTTTGAAACTCCTAGGATATTGG
>JBEEJZ010000003.1:0-5782 GCA_041168905.1 Pseudomonadota bacterium
CGACCATGGCTTTTTTGTAGTGGCTCGACACGCCAGTCCACAGGTACCAAAGGACTCACACCCCGGTCTGTGCGCGATACTGCCGTGCAGCCTGGCTAAGACGCTCATTCGGGGCGGGAGCGTCCAGCAAAGCAGACACAAACCGGATCTGCTCGTTGCGTGTCAGGGTAATGGTTTCGTGGGTTTGAATGATTCGGGCAGCAGCCTCTTGCGCACTCGCAACAACGAACTCGCTGAGCGTGCGTGCGGACAGCGTTGCTGCTTGCTGAAACAACGCCTTTTGTTCCGTACTGATACGCGCCTCCAGGCGCGCTCCACGGGTTTTAGCGGACACATCACGACTGGCTTGCATACTGACCTCCAAAGTCAAAACTCGGCATGTCCATATTGTACGCCAATTGTCCGTACATGACAGTAGCAAGGCAGACCCGTCCAACTGGCCAGACAAACGAAATGCACTGGCAAAACAGGATTTTGGTGACCACGCCAATTGAGGATTCGAGGCACCCAGCTGGTTTGCCAAGATTTGCTTCAATGGTGTGGAACACTAAAAATCACAGCTTCATAATATTCGTATGACACCCACAGCGCAGACTTATATCGACTACCTGCAAATGGAGGCTCATCCAGAAGGTGGTTTTTTCAAGGAGACCTACAGAAGTCTTCATCTGATGAACGTGAGGCAAGGCGGTGGTGGCACCCCTATTCAAAGAAGCGTCAGCACCGGAATCTACTTTTTGCTGGAAAAGAACAATTTTTCAGCGTTCCACAAAATTCAATCTGACGAGATGTGGCACTTTTACGCTGGCCAGTCACTGGAGGTTCTGGAGCTCGATGTGCGGGGTGAACTAAGCAGCACCCGTTTGGGGCCGGACATCTTGGGCGGAGAAATCCACCAACACGTAGTTCCGGCCAACACTTGGTTTGCGTCCAGGGTGGCTGACGGCGGTTCGTTTTCGCTGGTTGGTTGCACGGTAGCGCCGGGGTTTGATTTTGCTGACTTTTGTATGGCCGACCGGGAAACACTGCAGAAGGAATTTCCACAACACAGCCAAACTATTGCCGAGCTAACACGCTAAAGTGCTTGTTTACAGCGTACCTGCCACGCGTTGTCCGTGCGCGACTTCAATGAATCTGAAAGTCGTACGAAGGCGCCTGGCCCGGAAATTCATGCGCGCGACGATCAATTTCCGCCATCTCAACGGCTACGACTATCTGCGTTCTTCTTCAATTACCGCTTTTGCAATTGGTGGTCGCAGTGGCCAATTCCCATCATGAATAATGGTACAGATGCGGCTATGCTCTAACAAAAATTCACGGAACCTGGCAATGCGACTTACTCATCTGCTTCTTGGCCTACTCTGTGCGCTCGGGCTGCCTTTGGCCCACGCAGCCAATGACAGACTTGACGATATTGCCGCGCGCGGCGTACTGCGTGTCGGTACCACCGGTGACTACAAGCCATTCACGTTCAAGAATCCTGTCACCGGGCAGTACGAGGGCATGGACGTGGACCTGGCCGCGCGCCTGGCCCAATCGCTGCGTGTCAAGTTGGAACTCGTGCCCACCACTTGGTCCAAGCTGATGCCCGACCTGGAGGCTGGCAAGTTCGATATTGGCGTCGGCGGCATTTCGGTGACACTGGAGCGCCAGAAGACGGCCTTGTTCTCATTGCCCTACCTGCGCGACGGCAAGACGCCAATTGCCCGTTGCGAAAACCAGGCCCGTTTTGCTACGCTGGCCCAGATCGATCAGCCCGGCGTGCGGGTGATCGTCAACCCTGGGGGTACCAATGAGCGCTTCGATCGGGCCAATCTGCAACATGCGCAGATCGTGGTTTACCCAGACAACGTCACCATCTTTGAACAGTTGGTCGCCGGCAAGGCTGACCTGATGATCACCGACGCTACCGAGACGCTGTTGCAGCAAAAACTGCAACCCGGTCTGTGTGCGGTGCACCCACAAGCGCCGTTTGATTTTTCTGAAAAAGCCTATCTGCTGCCCAATGACTGGCGATGGAAGGCCTACGTCGACCAATGGTTGCATCAGACCCAGGAAACCGGCACCTTCGGCCGGGTTGAGCAGCGTTGGCTCAGCTGGCCATGGTTGCAAGGTTCACCCCGCACGCCGTTGGAACAACTGCTCTCCTTGATGGATGAGCGGCTCAAATTGATGACTGACGTGGCCAAATACAAGTGGAACACCCACGGCGCCATTGAAGATTTGCCGCGTGAGAAAGTCATCGCAGAGAACCTGGGTCAGCAAGCAGCTGCAGCGGGTGTCTCAGGCACATGGGCACAGGCCTTCTTCGCCGCCCAGATTACCGCCTCCAAAACGGTGCAGCACGCGCTGTTTGACCAGTGGACAAAAGCCGACCAAGCGCCATTTGCCGACGTGCCCGATCTACCCAGCGAGACCCGCCCGCGTCTGGATGCCCTGACGCCATTACTAATCAAAGCCCTGGCCGACAACTGGACCACACTGAACGACCCGGCCCAGCAAGGTCTCATCGCCAAGGCCGCCGAGCATCGCCTCTCGCCTACTTGGGGCGCGGCACGGCAACAGGCCCTGGCAGGTCTGGCGACGCATTAGCCCGCTCGTCCGACGCCTCTGACGGACTGCTGTGACCCGGTGAGCGACGAATTCGAACCGGACAACCCCGTCAAGCCGTGGCGCTACTCGCAGATCTGTGAGAGCTACTGCCGGGTGATTTGCTGAACAACATGGTATTGGACGCCGGCAACCAGGTCGTTGACGGTGCGATCACAAGTTTGGTTGGTTTGTTTAGCGATTTCATTATGCCGACGGCAATGTCAGCTTTCTATTTTTCGATCGAAACTTGGGTGTCAGCTTTGCTGAAACCTCGACGCCTGCTTTGGGCACGGTGCCGAAATACACGAGGGGATTCAAACGTTGACCGAAGTTCATCTCCCCAAACCCGACGGTCGAGAACACAAGCTAAAAATGGTGAAAAGTAGTCCGCATTCAATTTTCGCGGAATGATTTTCTTGACTAGCAGGTAGGCCCAAAGACCGCGCCAATTCAGTTGCGCTGTCGCGGTATGGCTTGAGCCAATCCAGCAGACATCCCTTTCAAACTTTGACAGGGGACTGGCTCTCTCATGGGAACACCTCGCCTTGCGTAAGAAATTCAGATTATTTGCTCTATTGTTCGCATACAGCCTAGGCACCATGGCGCAAACCGTCAGTGGCAGCGCATTTTGCACAGCAGCGATTTATGCCCCCCCATTTGCCTCTGTGGACATAAGTGGATCGGTGGCATTAACTGATGTTGGCCTACCCGGCGCTGTCTGGGTTGGAATCGAAGACCCAGCGAAACCTGGTTATCCAGCAGCATTCTTGACACCCTCTGGTTGGGTAACTTGGACAACAGGTGGTTTCCCTGCGTACGTTGAAACACAGTCCATGGGACCAGGCTTCTCGCACTCAGCGTGCGTCCCCAATTCCCAGTACGGCAGCGGTTGCACTTCTACAAGTGCAAGCTTCGTGGGCTGGAAAATCTATGCTGGCTATGGCGTTCTGACACCTGAGCATCAGGCCTTGATCGCACAGCGGCGTGCGTCACTCGATCAAGCAAAGCCCTGGCTACAGCAACAAGGCAAGTGGCGCCCGGAATATGAAGACGATGTGGCCAATCGCAATGCCCTCGTTCAGAAATCCGCAAACGATGGCCGCTGGGGTTTGGCACTAACAGTGCCCTATATCGATTGCACTCCGCCCGATTCTGGCAGCTAGCGGCAACACTGCCCTCATCCGGAAATAGTTTCATGGAAAACCTGACCCCAGAGCAACAGCAACGAATCGCACTGCTTGAAGCCTTTGAGGCCATCACGGCACCCGAGCGCGATGCTCGCCGTAGCCGAATAGACCTACACGAGCAGGAGTTCCGTGAAAAGTGGCTTCAACTGCAATCAAGCATGGAGGCCACGCGTAGCGACCTGCATGCCAAACTGAAGGGACTGAATGCTTCCGAGTCATCCATTGCCGCGTCAATGGCTATCGAGTTGGCAAAGCTCTCGGAAGGCTACTACGCCGACAAGGACAAGGCAGCACGACAACTTGATGGAGAGCTTCCCAAGCCCAAGAGTTGGATTGAATTCCTGAAGGAATCAAAACGTGAGCAACCCGACCAGCCAGTAATTGACGCACTGATTGAGGAAGCAGAGAAGGCACCGGAGATTGGCCAGGAATCATTTTCCTCGCAAGTTACACCCAACGTCGTCTTGAATGACCTGCAAGCACGCGAAGGCAAAGATGGGGTCATGGAGTATGCCCGTGGCATGACGGTGGCGGTGCGCGATGTGGGTGACCGCCTGGATGTCCGTAAAACCGATGACCGCGACATTGAAGCCGCTCTCAAAATTGCTGCCAAGAAGTTTGACGTGGACAAGGGCTTGCTATTGACCGGCGACACAGCGTTCAAAGTTCGAGCAGCCGAAATTTCCGGCCAACTGGGCTACCCACTTCAGAATACTGAACCTGATGTCTTGCGGGCCTGGATGCGTGGAAAGCAGGCCGCCCAAGGAATTCAGCAAACCCGTTTTCCTGGCGTTGACGCTGGAATTTCGGGCGATCCAACCAACAATCTGACGATGGCACCTTTGGGCCAATCTACTCTAAGGGCCGATCTGCGCACGATCGAAATCCTGCGAAAAAAGCCTGTGACCGGTGTCGACCTGGTTGGCGACGACAAGCTCTCCATGCCGGATATACGCATGCTAGCGGCCCACGCCAGCATCAAGGATCTGGGCTACCAAGTCATTCACCAGCTCGCCAGAGCCGACCTTGAAAAACCAGACGGTGGCCTTGGCAGCAGTAGTCCAGATATCGTCAGCATCTTGCTTGAGAAAGGCCTTTTGGATGCCGACGGCAAGCTCACACCGTTAGGCGGCGATGTGGTCATGGTGCGTGACGACCGTGTCATTCGAGAACGCGAGGCACTGGAACCGTCGCAGCGGGCAGCAACAGAACAGTATTTCAAAACCTCTGGTGACTACGTGCGAGAAGCCTATGCGAGGGAACGTGAAATGGTAGCCCCTGAAGTCGCTCAAGAAAAAGAAGATCAGGCAGAGGAAATGGAGCACCAAATGCTCGGGAACGAAAAGGCCTTTCAACTGACTCCACCCAAACCCATTGCCCGACATCCCCAGTTGGAAGACAGCCTCGAACTTTGAACAACCACGCCCGATTTGCTCGGGCATTTTTTTGGAATGACCATGCAAGCCCAATCGATTTTCTCCGCACAGACCCTGGCCGCACTGGATATCCCGCCTGACAAGGAAGTCCACCCTGCGCGCGATGCAGACCAGCTCGGCATCGATCTCTTGGGTCCTGAACACGATGATGTGGATACCTCGGACTTTGCGGAGGTGAGTCATGGCTGAGGAAAGAAAAGACATGCGCGAACAGATTACAGAGCGTATCGTCGCCTCCCTCGAATCGGGCGTTATGCCCTGGCGAAAAGGTTGGACCAATGAAGGCGGTGTGGCAAACGGACTGCCCCGCAATGCGGTCTCGGGGCGCACCTACAGCGGCGGCAATCGCCTCATGTTGATGATGCAGGGGATGGACAAGGGCTATGCGGATCCCCGGTGGCTGACATTCAAGCAGGCACGAAACCTGGGCGGCACCGTCAACCAAGGCGAGAAGTCCACGCCGATTGAATACTGGGATGAACTGCCTTTTCATCGGCGCCGGGATGTGAACATTACTCTGAATGGTGCCCGGGTGACGCTTGGCGAAGCGCCTGAGAAAAATGCGCA
>JBEEJZ010000004.1:0-6494 GCA_041168905.1 Pseudomonadota bacterium
CAGGCGTCACGAAACTGGTCGTGCCCTACACCCCTGGGGCATCGAATGACCTGATTGCGAGGATGTTTGCCGATGCCATGGCAAAACGTTCAGGATCGACGTGGATTGTCGAAAACAGGCCTGGCGCTGGCTCGATGCTGGGCGCAGAACATGTAGCCAAAGCCAACCCGGATGGACAGACCCTGCTTCTTTGTGCTCCCGCCAACATGGGCATACTTCCCGCCATCCGGAAGTCGATGCGTTATGAGGTGGAACGTGATTTCAGCTTTCTGGCGCGCATCTCGAGCAGCCCGTTTGCACTGACGGTCAGCACGTCAGTGCCAACCGCAACCTTTGCAGACTTTGTGAGCCTCGCAAAATCCAAACCTGGCACCATCCGAATAGGCGCTGCTGGAATTGGCTCGCTTGACTACATGGGCTCATCGTTGTTGGAGTCACAACTGGGGATCAAGCTCCAGGTCATTCCGTACAAGGGCATGGCACCGGTTCTGAATGACCTTCGTGCTGGGCACATTGACGCCTCCATCGTCAGTCCAGCGACCGTGATGCCGCTGGTCAAGGCCGGTCAGGTCCGCGTACTTGCGGTACTCGATAAACAGCGGAGCGAGCTTCTGCCCGATATACCTTCCTCGAGCGAGCTAGGCCATCCGAGGCTCCAAGTCTTGAACTGGTGGGGAATCGCGGCGCCCGCCAAACTACCCAGTGCGACAGCAAGCACCCTTCGACAGCAGATGCAGGCGGTGCTAACAGATCCCATCTTCCTGAAAGCCTTGCAAGATAAGGGCTTCGAGCCTTCTCCGCTGGTCGGCGACCCATTTTCCCAGTACGTCGCTCAGGAGCTCGTCGCGTGGAGAGAAATTGCCCGCAAGGAAAATATCAGCTTGGACGACTGACCCGGGATCGAGGCACTCACTGGAGCCTCCGGGTGGATCCCCTTGTCTTTAAGTTGGGGCAGTTGAACGCTCGTGCGTGGATGCCAGCCCTCGCACTATCAGTGATCCAACCTTCAACTTCGCTGGCGCGCCGACATGGCCCAGTCTTTCTGGGCGGGTGGTCGCGGTGACGTACGTACCTGGCCCATTAGATCGCTGAGCTTGATACGAACCAAAGCCGCGTAGGCACCCTGAAGGGTGCGCGGGGCCGAATGCCAACAATGCATACCTGCTTTGCGGCTCGAGTGTCTGGCTTGATGGGGTGCTAGCCCCTAAATTCCATTCGATGAACCGTCGCAATCGTTTGATCACCGTTGATATCGCCCAACCCGCTCCAGGTTGGAGCGCGGGCTCAAGGCAGATAGAGACATGCTAATCAGCAACAGCTCAGCAAATAAGGTAGCTCAATGTAATGTGCGCCACTGGCAGGGAAGGGTGATCTGAAATGAACGACGTGTATTCGATCACCATGTTTCGGAACAGCGCGATAGGCTTCCTTGGTGCCCAAGACCAGCGCAAACGGGTGAGGGCGCTCGAAGAGGCCGGTGGCGGTTTCGATCGTACGGTATGGCTGCAGCTGGCTGAGCTGGGGTGGCTGTCGGTGCTCGTGCCTGAGGTGGATGGTGGCCTGGACCTAGGGATTGCTGAGGTGGCTGCTATCACAGAAGAAGCCGGGAGCCACCTGTTGCCCGAGCCTTTGGTGGATGCAGGGGTACACCCTTTGGCATTGCTTGCACGGTTGCCGCGTGGAGGCTTGCGGGATAAGCTGTTGAGCGGGATTCAGACTGGTGCCTTGGTTGCTGGTGTCGCTTGGCAGGAGAGTGCCGGTGAAGTCGAGGCTGGCCTGGGCATGACCAGTGCAAGATTGAGTGGTGAACGTTTTGTGCTGACTGGACACAAGCGTTTTGTCAGGCCTGGTGCTGGCGCAGATGGCTGGATCATTTGTGCCAGTGTCGAGGATGGAGTAGGGCTGTTCTGGGTAGTGGCGGATGCGCCGGGCCTCACATTGTCGTGTGATGCTGGGATCGATGGCAGCGCCATCGCCACATTTGGTTTGGACAACGCCGAGGCGCTGCTGCTCGCAAAGGGCCGTGAGGCGTTGGCGGCGCTGCAAGACGCTAACGATCTTGCGCGAATTGCGCAAGCCGCCGAGCTGTTGGGTATCGCCCGCCGCTCATTGGAACTGACGCGTGACTACCTCAACACCCGTCAGCAGTTTGGAAAGCCGATCGGGACCTTTCAGGCCTTGCAACACCGACTTGTGGATGGGCTGATCCAGGTCGAACTTGCAGCAGCATGTCTGCGAGAAGGGCTGGGTGCGGTGAGTGATCAAAATCTGGCTGCAGTCGCCAGTCGAGTCAAGGCTCGTTGTGCGCAGGCGGCGACCGAGACCACCCGTATGGCGATCCAGTTGCACGGCGCTATTGGTACCACGAACGAGTATGACGTCGGGCTGTACTTCAAGCGAGCAATGACCTTGGCTAGCCGGTGGGGCAATGCCGCCTCGCATCGGCGTAGATGGATGTCGCTCACCTCTAGCTCCCGTCGTGCTAGCTCTGCGCCCAGGGAGCCTGTTCAACAAGGTCGCCGTGAATTTCCAAACGACCTGGATTGGAATGCCATGCCGGAAGACGAGTTTCGCGGAATGGTGCGAGGGTTGTTCGCGCAGTATTACCCAGAACACCGGCGACACCTGCCTTACCGGCAGAGTTGGTCCGAGTCGCGTGAGTGGTATTTGACGCTGTCGCAGTTGGGCTGGCTGGCACCTGCCTGGCCGCGCGAGCATGGTGGTATGGGTTTGCCGGCGGACAAGCTGATCGCCTACATCGAGGAAACCGAGGCATGGGGTGTGGCGCGCCCGCCCGACCAGGGTCTGGTAATGATTGGCCCCATTCTGATGCGGTTTGGTACGGAGGAGCAACGCCAGCGTTTTCTACCCAAGGTGCTGTCCGGCGAACATGTCTGGACCCAAGGCTATTCGGAGCCCAACGCCGGATCTGATCTGGCCGCAGTGCGCACCGAGGCGGTTCCTGATGGGAACGATTTTATTGTTAACGGGCAGAAGACGTGGACCACCTGGGGCTCAGACGGCACCCACATGTTCATGTTGGTACGAACTGACAAAACCGTGAAAAAGCAAGCCGGCATCAGCTTTCTTCTGGTGGACCTCAAGACTCCGGGCATCACGGTTCGACCTATACGCAACATTGCGGCTGAAGACGAGTTCTGCGAGGTCTTTTTCGACAACGTTCGTGTGCCGCGCGACAACTTGGTGGGCGAGCTCAACCAGGGCTGGGCAGTAGCCAAAGCTCTGCTGGGTTTTGAGCGGCTCTTCACTGGCAGCCCCAAGCATTCTCAGCATACCTTGCACCAGGTCGAGAAGCTGGCCCGACAGCGTGGCTTGTTCGATGACCCGTCTTTTGTCGCCCGTCTGGCTGAATTGCAACTGGATACCGCCGATCTGGGTGCCGCCTATGCCGGCTTCGCTGACATAGCCAAGCGTGGAGACCCGATTCCTCCATCGATTTCCATGCTCAAGATCTGGTCCACCGAAACCTACGAACGCCTGGCGCTTTTATTGATCGAGTCGGCGCAGGACTATGGGTCAATGCGTGACAGAGCACTGACCGATGAGATTGACATGCATGTGATGGCGCCGCTTTTCAACGCCATGAATGCCAAGCTGTTCGCTGGCAGCAACGAGATTCAGCGAAACATCCTAGCCAAGGTTGTGCTGGACCTTCCAGGCTGACCAGAAACCTGAACCCGATTCAGTGCATCGACCCCCACTACTAAAAGACGCCCACTTGATGACCAAACTCACTTGCGCCGCTTTGGGGCCCGTTTGGGTGCCGGCTGAAATGCCCAACCCTGTGCCTGCATCTGAAGGCTTGGTTGATGTAGGCGGGGCCAAGCTGTGGTACTGGGACACGGGCGGCAGTGGCCAGCCGGTCATATTCATGCACGCCGGTTCCCAAAGCGGCGCCCGCTGGGGCTATCAGCAACCGGTGTTTGCAGCGGAGGGCTACCGTGCCATTGGCTATTCGCGACGTGGCTATTTCCGTTCCGAGTCCGGTAACCCGGAAGACCCTGGCTCTGGCTTCGAAGACTTAAATCAACTGATCGAACACCTCAAGCTCGACAAGGTGCATCTGGTGGCTATTGCCCACGGTGCCTTCTTCGCTCTGGATTTTGCCCTTGTGTATCCGCAGAAGTTGCACAGCCTGACCATTGCCTCTTCTTACCTGGGCATTGCAGACTCAGAGAAGGACTATGTTGAAGCAAATCTGCGGCTGCGGCCCAAGGAGTTCGACGCCTTACCGGTGGATGTCAAAGAGCTACATCCCTCTTATCGCGTGGGAAATCAACAAGGTGTGGCAGCTTGGGTCAAGCTGTCCGAAGAGGCCAGCACCGGTCCACGTATCAACGCCAAGCGACCCCATCCGCTGACTTGGCAGCGACTCGAAAGCATCAGGACTCCGACGCTGCTCATGACGGGTGACGGCGACCTCTACACCCCGCCAGCTCTGTTGCGGATGCAGGCTTCGCACATGAAACACGCCGAGACCGTGATCGTGCCCGAAGCCGGGCACTGCTCCAACTGGGAGCAACCAGCCGTATTCAACAGGACAGTACTGGCCTTCTTGCGCCGGCAGTCCCATTGAGCCCCAGGCATTCAAATGCTAGAACTCAAAACCCCCCTCGACTTTCTGGATCTTGTCGGCCAGAAGCTCGGGACTAGCGACTGGTTCACTATCGAACAATTCCACATCGATGGTTTTGCCGAGCTGACCGGTGATGACTTCTGGATCCATGTAGACACCGAGCGGGCGGGGCGGGAGTTGTCTCATGGCAAAACCATTGCCCACGGACTGTTTGTCTTATCGCTTGTGCCCAGACTGCAGCGCAACATCTTTCGCATCGAACATCGAGGAAAAGGGCTGAATTACGGCTCAGATCGTGTCCGCTACACGGCACCGGTTCCGGTCGGTTCGCGATTGCGTTTGCACCAGACGCTGAAGGCCGCAGAGCGCGTGGGCGAGGCTACCCGCATTACCACCCTGTGCCAATTTGAAATCGACGGCAGCGAATGTCCGGCGCTAGTGGCCGAATTTATATTGCTTATAGAAGACGAATACCCCCTTCACCGTGTTCAAAAATCTAAGGAGACATGATATGAACAAACGATCTATCCTAATTCTCGGTTCGGCCATGCTGGCCGGCCTGGTGGCTGCTGTACAGGCGCAGACCAGTTGGCCCGACCGCCCAGTCAAGCTCATTGTTCCGTATCCATCTGGAGGCCCGGTGGACCAGCTTGCGCGCGCTATTGCTCCCCGCCTCGGCGAGGTGCTTGGGCAAAGCGTTTTGGTGGATAACAAGGCCGGTGCCAGCGGTGTGATTGGTATGGACGCCACCATCAAGGCGGATCCGGACGGATACACCTTTGGCTTCGGCGTGCCTGGGGGCATAACCGTGTTGCCTCACCTGCAGAAAATGCCTTACTCGGTGGACGAAATCAATTACGTGTCCCTGGTGGCCCGTGTTCCGCAAGTCATCACGGTCGGGCCCAAGGTGTCGGCCAATACGTTGCAGGAGTTGATGGCTTTGGCGAAGAAAGATCCAGGAGCGATTAACTATGGCTCTGCCGGCAATGCCACCACACCCCACCTGGGGGCCGAATTGTTTGCTCAGGAGGCCGGGATCAAGATGATGCACGTGCCGTACAAGGGTGCAGCACCTGCGATTACTGCGTTGCTGAGTGGGGAGATTCAGGTGTTGGCTGCAGACTTGTCCGCGGTGAAACAGTTCACCAGCCGTGGGGTAAAGATTCTTGCGGTGTCCGCGTCTCGTCGTTCCGAGGCAATACCCGACGTGCCTGCTACCGCCGAACTGGGTCTTTCCGGTGTGTTAACCGAATCCAACTACGGAATCATTGCCGCCAAAGGGACTCCCCCGGCCATCACCCAAAAGATGCACGCAGCGCTGGTGACTACGCTCCAAACTCCAGATGTGATTGGTCGTATTGCCGCCATGGGCGCTCAGCCCGTTTCAACGACTCCAGAGGAATACAGGAAGTTGATGCAGCAGGAGTCTGTCAGGTGGGGGGCGGTGGTGAAAAAAGCAAATATCAAGCTTGACTGACGTGTCGTTACCGAAGACTTGCATTGACAGGGACTTGGTGATCGTCGTGCTTGATGATTACCAAGGAATCGCTCAAGGTTTGTCTGATTGGAAAGCGATTCCCGGACAACCACAAATTCGGTTTATCACGCAATACGCAAGCAGCGAAGACGAACTCATCGAGTGGGTTCGAGATGCTGACGTGGTGGTGGCCATGCGTGAACGCACGGCCTTCCCTGGACACGTGATCGAGCGACTTCCGCGACTGCAGTTGTTGGCCACCACTGGGCAACGCAACGCGGCGATCGATCTGGATACATGCTGTCGACGCGGCATCGTTGTCACTGGTGCACTCGGGGGACGTACCGGCCGCACCAGCACAGCTGAGACGGCTTGGGCACTCATCTTGGCACTGACTAAGAACGTATTGACCTCACATCA
>JBEEJZ010000005.1:0-121339 GCA_041168905.1 Pseudomonadota bacterium
ATCGTGGGCATGCTGCCGGAGGGCAACTGGATCAGCCGCGCGCCCAGCCTCAAGCGCAAGGCCATTCTGATCGCCAAGGTGCAAGACGAAGGCGGTCATGGCCTGTACCTGTACAGCGCCGCCGAAACCCTGGGCACCTCCAGAGACCAGATGCTGGATGCTCTGCACACCGGCAAGGCCAAGTACAGCTCCATCTTCAACTACCCCACGCTCAACTGGGCCGATGTGGGCGTGATTGGCTGGTTGGTCGATGGCGCGGCCATCATGAACCAGATTCCGCTGTGCCGCTGCTCCTACGGCCCTTACGCCCGTGCCATGGTGCGCGTGTGCAAGGAAGAAAGCTTTCACCAGCGCCAGGGCTACGAAGCCCTCTTGGTGATGATGCAGGGCACACAGGCCCAGAAAGACATGGTTCAGGACGCGGTGAACCGCCTGTGGTGGAAGTGCCTTGCCATGTTTGGCCCCCCCGACGCCGACAGCCCCAACAGCGTGCAGGGCATGCGCTGGGGCATCAAGCGCATCAGCAACGACGACCTGCGCCAGAAGTTTGTGGACGCCACCGTGCCCCAGGCCAAGGTGCTGGGCGTGACCCTGCCCGACCCCGACCTGAAGTGGAACGAGGAGCGCCAGCACTACGACTACGGTCAGATCGATTGGGACGAGTTCTGGCAAACCGTCAACGGCAACGGCCCTTGCAACAAGGAGCGCCTGTCCACCCGGGTCAAGGCCTGGAACGACGGTGCCTGGGTGCGCGAAGCCGCGCTGGCCCACGCCCGCAAACAGCAACAACGCCAACACAAGGAGGCCGCATGAGCACGCCCACATCCGCATTGAAAGAATGGCCCCTCTGGGAAGTTTTTGTTCGCAGCAAGCAGGGCCTGGAGCACAAGCACTGTGGCAGCCTGCACGCCTCTGACGCCCGCCATGCGCTGGAGATGGCGCGCGACGTCTACACCCGCCGCCAGGAGGGCGTCAGCATCTGGGTCGTGCCCTCCAGCAACATCACCGCCAGCAACCCCGATGACAAGGGCGAACTGTTCGACCCCGCCGCCGACAAGATCTACCGCCACCCCACGTTCTACGAAATTCCCGAAGAAGTGGGGCATATGTGATGAAGGCTCCAACGGAATACCTGCTACATCTGGCCGATAACGCGCTGGTTCTAGGCCAGCGCAACGCCGAATGGTGCGGCCATGGTCCCATTCTTGAAGAAGACATCGCCATGTCCAACATCAGCTTGGACCACATCGGCCAAGCGCGCTTGTTGTACCAGGCGGTGGCCGAGCTGCAAGGCGGCGACGTCACCGAAGACCGGCTGGCCTATTTCCGCGACGTACCGGAGTTTCGCAACTACACACTGCTGGAGCTGCCCCAGCACGGCCCGCTGGTGGGCTATGCCCAGAGCGACATGGACTACGCCACCACCATTGTTCGCAACTTTTTGTACAGCGCGCTCATGGTGCTGGTGTGGGAAGCCCTGCAAAGCTCGGGCGATGCGCAGCTGGCCGCCATTGCCGCCAAGTCGTTGAAGGAAACCCGCTACCACCTGCGCCATTCGCGTGACTGGCTGGTACGCATGGGCGACGGCACCGACGAATCGCGCGCCCGGGTGCAAGCTGCGCTGGCGCACCTGATGCCTTACACCCAGGAGTTCTGGAGCAGCAACGCAGCGCAAACCCAGGCGGTGCAGGCCGGGGTGGGCGTGGATACCCGCACCCTGCGCGCCGATTGGGATGCGCTGGTTGATGACGCCCTGCAGGAGGCCACTTTGTCCCGTCCGTCCAGCGAAGGCTACGTTACCCAGGGCCAGAACGGCGTGCACTCCGAGCACCTGGGCTACTTGCTGGCCGAGATGCAAAGTCTGGCGCGTGCCCATCCTGATGGCCGCTGGTGAGGTTGTCGAAGTGACGGCCGCATCAAATTCGGCAGACGTCGTTCAGGCAGCCTGGGCGGCACTGGAAACCCTGGCCGACCCCGAGATTCCGGTGGTGTCGCTGCGCGAGCTGGGCATCTTGCGGGATGTGCGCCAGGGTGCTGCCGGGCTGGAGGTGGTCATCACGCCCACCTACAACGGCTGCCCGGCCATGGGCCAGATCGAGGACGATGTGCGTGCCACCCTGCAGGCACAGGGGCTGAGCGCCACGGTGGTGACCCAGCTGGCCCCGGCCTGGACCACCGACTGGATGAGCGATGCTGCCCGCGACAAGCTGCGAGCCTACGGCATCGCGCCGCCGCACACCTTGCCGGCCACTCCCTCGGGCACCAGCGTGCTGCGTTTTCAGCCGCGCCGGCCGCTGGCCGAGTCCATCGCCTGCACCCAGTGCGGCTCGGTGCACACGGTCGAGACCTCGCACTTTGGTTCCACGGCCTGCAAGGCGCTTTACAAATGCCTGGACTGCAAAGAGCCGTTTGATTACTTCAAGCCGTACTGATTCAAGCTGTATGGGTTCAAGCCCAACTTAACCTGCAACCAGGGCCCCTGGCCCGGAGACTGTTCATGTCCGCACCCCGTTTTCATGATCTCACCGTCAAGCGCATCAGCCCGGAGGCTGCTGGCTCCGTGGCCATCACGTTCGACATTCCGGCCGCCGCGCGCGAAGCCTTTGCGTTTGAGCCCGGCCAGTTTTTGACGTTGCGCGCCCAGGTCAGCGGCCAGGACGTGCGTCGCAACTACTCCATTAGCAGCCCGCGCAGCCAGTTCACCCGTCACGGCGAGCTTGAAATCGGCATCCGCCCGGTGGAGGGCGGCGTGTTTTCCAACTGGGCGGCTACGTCCTTGAAGGCGGGCGATACCCTGGCCGTGATGCCGCCCGAAGGCCGCTTCACCGTCAAGAAAGCGCGCGCCATTCACCGTGTGGGCTTTGCGGCTGGCTCGGGTATCACGCCCATCCTGGCAATTGCTGCGACCACCCTGGAGGAACAGCCCGATTCCAAGTTCAGCCTGGTCTACGGCAACCGCCGCATGTCCAGCGTGATGTTCAACGAGGCCCTGCAAGACCTCAAGGACCGCTACCCCAACCGCTTCACCATGATTCATGTGCTCTCCCGGCAGTCGCAAGAGGTGGACTTGCTGCAGGGCCGCATCGACGGCGCCAAGGTGCGCGCCATCGTCGAGGCCCTCTTGCCGGCCAAAAGTATGGACGAGGTCTTCATCTGCGGCCCCGAGGCCATGATCGATGCCACTCACCAGGCCCTCATTGCTGCCGGCGTACCCGAGAGCCGCGTGTATTCGGAGCGCTTTGCCTCCGGCCCGGCCCAGGCCGCCAAGGTGCAAGCCGACACCGATGCCGGCCCCAAAACCGCAGCCGCCCACAAGACCATCGCCCTCACGGTGGTGCTGGATGGCAAGCAGCACGAGCTGGCGCTGGGCCCCGACGAGCATGTGCTGGACGCCGCCCTGAACGCCGGGCTGGACCTGCCCTATTCCTGCAAAGCCGGTGTGTGTTGCACCTGCCGCGCCAAGGTGCTGGATGGCCGGGCCATCATGGACAAGAACTTCACGCTGGAGTCCAGCGAAATGGACCAGGGTTTTGTGCTGAGCTGCCAGGCCCGAGCCACCTCGCCGCGCCTCGTGGTGAGTTTCGACGAGCGTTAAGCTCGAACGCATGTTTCCTCACTTGCAACAGCGCCTGGACGACTTTCGGCAGCAAAGCCGCGTTCAGGCGGGCTCCCTCATCATTTCGGTCTTTGGCGATGCCGTCTTGCCGCGCGGCGGCAGCCTCTGGCTGGGCAGCCTGATCGGCTTGCTGGAGCCTCTGGGTTTGAACGAGCGCCTGGTGCGCACATCGGTGTTTCGGCTGGCCAAAGAGGGCTGGTTGCAGGCGCAGGCGCAGGGCCGGCGCACCGACTATCAGCTCACGCCCACCGGCCAGCGCCGCTTTGATGAAGCGGCGCGCCAGATCTACGCCGCCGAATCGCCGCTGTGGGACCGCCGCTGGCGGCTGATCATGGTGGTGGGTGAGCTGCCAGCGCGCCAGCGCGAGCAGCTGCGCCGGGCCTTGTTCTGGCAGGGCTTTGGCGACCTGGCGCCCGGCTGCTTCGTGCACCCCGGTGCCGATCTGAACACCGCCTTTGACGCCCTGGTGACCGACGGCATGGCCGAACAGGTGCCGCAGCTGATCTCGCTGGTGGCGGCCAACCCGCGTGTGGGCGTGTCGGCCACCGACGACGACATCGTGCGCCGGGCCTGGAACCTCGACCGGCTGGCGGCCGACTACACCGCCTTTGCCCAGCAGTACCAGCCCATGCTGGACGAGCTGCGTAGCGCGTCGCCCGAGCACATCGATGCCCAGGAGGCGTTTTTGGCCCGCACCCTGCTCATACACGACTACCGCCGCCTGCTGCTGCGCGACCCCGAGCTGCCCGAAGTGCTGCTACCCACCGCCTGGCCCGGCCACGCTGCCCGCGCCCTGTGCAAGGAAATCTACCGCCGCCTGCTCAGCGCCTCCGAACAGTTTCTGGACCAACACCTGCACCTCGCCAACGGCACCACTCCCCCCGCATCGGCCCTGCTACAGCAGCGGTTTCAGGGGCTGGATGTGTTGGCGGGGGTGTAGGGATTTGCGCTTTGCGACAGACCCGCGTTGACCCAGACGATGCACTGGAGCTGACCGACGCATTCTTCCAACACGCCGACGAGTCAAGGGAGTGCCAGCAGGCTGGACCAGCCGTCCACATGGTGTTGCTACTCTTGGTTGGTGGTTATAATAACCACCATGAACAGCAGGCAAGTCATCAAGCAACTGGAAGCCGAAGGCTGGTACTTGGCCCGCGTGAAGGGTTCGCACCACCAGTTCAAGCACCCCAGCAAGCCGGGCTTGGTGACGGTGAAACACCCTGACGGTGACATTCCCACCCCCACGCTATACAGCATTCAGCGCCAAGCCGGCTGGCGCAAGTAATAGGAGCCACACCCATGAAATTCACCGTTGTTTTGCATACCGATGATGGCCAACGCTACGGCGTCACTGTGCCCGACTTGCCCGGCTGCTTTTCTGGCGGCGACAACCTGGACGATGCCTTGGAGAGCGTGTTGGAGGCGATTGACCTGCATGTTGAAACCCTGCTGGAAGACGGCGGCGATCTGCCCGCGCGGCAACCCATTGCCATCCACCACGCCAACCCGGACTACGCCGGCGGCGTGTGGGCGGTGGTGGACGCCCCGGTGGAGAAGTACTTTGGCCCCGCCGAAAAAATCAACATCACCGTGCCGCGCGTGGTACTGGCCCGCATTGACGATTACGCCAAAAACCACGGCATGAGCCGCAGCGGTTTTTTGGTGGAAGCGGCGCGCAGCGCTATGCACGCCTGACCTGCTTGGCTATTCCGCCCAGCGGCCATCGGCCTGCACTCGCACTCGGCCCAGGGCATGCAGGGTGTCGAGCAGCGTGGGCAGGCGTTCGCGCCAGCGGCCCCGGCCGTTGAAGTGGGCGGCCACATCGTCCAAGGCCAGGGCGCGACCAGCCTGGGCCAACACGTCGGCCACGGCCTTGATTTGCTCGGGCAAGTTGGCGGGCCAGGGGCGCTGCGCCACGATGGGCGCGGTGGGTTTGGGGGTGGCGCTCGCTTCGGGCGCAGTGTCCTCAGTATCCGTACTGGTGTCGACGTGGACATCAGCGTCCAGCGTCGCCTGTGTGCCCTTGCCGGCCTGCTGAAAGTCCGGGCGCAGCCAGCGCACCGTGCCCGCCGCTTCTTCAGCGGCGCGCTGGGCGTTCAGTTCCACCAAACGTAGCAACAGCGCGTCGGTGTCAGCAGGCAAACTGAGGTCGGCCCAGCCGTAGGCCTGCAGCACGGCGGTGTCTAGCTCGTCGTGCAGGCTGCGCAGCACGCCCACCAAGCCGTGTTCGTGGATGGCCTTCTCTTTGGCGGTCAGTGGCTCGCCGCTGCGCAGCTTGTCCAGCACGTTGTACATGGCCGTGAGGGTGGCATCGGCATGGGCCAACTGTTGAGTTTTCCGGTGCGCGTCGATCTGCTCGGCCAGCGTGCGGATGCGATCGGCCAGCGCCCCTGCCGGGTCCAGGTCAGGAAAGGGGAACGCCTCGAAGCATCGGGTTTTGACGTAAACGGGGTCATTGCCTACCCCTAGCCAGCTGCCAGCTGCTAGTGCCCACGCGCCATGTACACGGCTGGAGAGAACACCGAGGTGGAATCCCTCCTGCAGGGCGATGGCCACCAGCTTGTTGTCAGGCAGCACGCTGGCGTCCAGAAATTGGAACAGCCGGTGCTTGGCAGTCTCGACGGTCGCAATGTACCGAGATAGACCTGCGAGGGCTGGGCGCAAGTCCTTTCGGGGCTCGCCAAACAGCCACCAGTTGTCTCGGTACGTAGCCCGGTTGTTCTGGTCACGCTCTGGCTTGACCCGCTCTAACAGCCACTGGTAAGCGGCAGGGTAACGTTGCCGGACTTCCTCGGCGGTCAGCCCGAACAGGTCAATCACCATGACGTCGCGCGGCGTGGCTGTTAGGTCGCGCCCATTGCGGTACTCCCGAATGTGGCTCTCAAGGCCGGGCACCGTGCCCAACCCCAGGCTGGCCGCCTCTTGGCGAGTGACGATGAAGCCTGCACCGTGCAGTTTCACACCCGGCGAGGAGATACCGCCCATGGCCTGCAACCCCTTCGCCGCCGCCACGTTGGCGCCCACTGCCAAGTCCGCGTGCAGCAGCCCTTTGCGCTCGGCCAGTTCCACCGCCACTTCGCCAAAGTCACCCGCCTGCTCGCGCTGCACGGTCAACACCCGCCCTTCGGCCTGCCCTGGTGCCAACACCGTCATGGCAATGCGCACGGCGGCACCATTGGCGCTGTCCACCCAGGGGTGGTCCGGTACGGCGAACGCCAAATGCACCACGCCCGCAACGGGGTGGGCTGTGCCGGGGGCCGATTTCTGCGCGTTTGGCAGCATGGGGCCACCGGCATGCCCCGCCCCGTTGCCAGCCACAGCTGTCGGCACACAAGTACCCAAAGAACCCTCGAACGCCGCCTCAACCACCCGCCGGTTGAACGTCTGCCTCAAGCTGTTGGTGGTGATCAGACCCATACGCCGCACGGCCCCGACCCCAACCAAGGCTGCGGCCCGCGCCCACCAGAACATCACAAAGTCCGCACTGTCGGGCACATCAGGCCAAGCGGCGCGCAGGGCGTTCACATAGCCATCGCCCAACGCTGCCCGCATGGTTGATGCGCCAATGAACGGCGGGTTGCCGACAATGAAGTCGGCCTGGGGCCACTGGGCCTGCCGGGGGTTCACGTAGCGCCACTGCACCACCTGGGCGGCTTCGTCGGGCACTGGCTGCCCGGTCACGGGGTGGGGCTTGGTGCTTACGCCGTCCCAGCGGGTCAGCACCCGGCCATTGGCATCGGTCATGGGCTCGGTGCGGTCGTAGGCCAGCACCGCGTCGCGGTGCTCGATGTTGCCGTAGTCGTGCACCACGGGCTCGGCCACACTGGCCCGCCCATTGGTGCGGATATGCCACTGCAGAAAGCCTATCCAAAGCACCAGCTCGGCCAAGGCGGCGGCGCGTTCGTTCAGCTCCACCCCGCGCAACTGCTGCAGGGTGACGGTTTCGCGGCCCAGGTCGAGCGCGTCTTGTGTGTCGCCCAGGGCGCCCAGCTGGTTCAACACCTCGCCCTCCAGGCGCTTGAGGTGTTCCAGCGTCACATACAGGAAGTTGGCACTGCCGCAGGCTGGGTCTAGCACGCGCAGGGTGCACAGGCGGTGCAAAAAGTCCTTCACCTGCTGGCGGGCCTCTGTCCATTTAGCGCGCACGGCGGCGTTGTGGCGGTCCAGCGCGGCAAAGTCTTTCTTGGTCTTGACGGCGGGCGGATGCGTTTCCAGCTCGGCGGCCTCGTGCGCCAGCAGCAGGGCGGCGGCCTGGGCGTTGGCCCATTCAGCGCGCAGGGGCTCTATCACCGTGGGCAGCACCAGCCGCTCGACGTAGGCGCGGGGCGTGTAGTGCGCTCCCAGGGTGTGGCGCTCGTCCGGGTCCAGCGCTCGCTCCAAAAGGGTGCCGAAGATGGCGGGCTCCACCTCGCGCCAGTTGGCTTTGGCCGCCTGTATCAGCAGGTCGACTTGCTCAGGCGTCAGCAGCAGGCTGTAGCCGTCGGCGCTGTCGCCCTTGAACAGCTTGCCGTTGAACTTGAGCACCTGTTTGACCAGAGCGACCGAGAAGCCACCCCGGTCCATGTCGGCCCACAGGCTGCGCAGCATCAGCTGCAGCGTGGCTGGGTTCTCACGGTGCTGCAGGAGCAGCGCCTGAAAGGAGCCCTTGGGCAGTAGTTCGATGTCCTCGGCGAACATGGAAAACAGGCAGCGCGAGAGGTACGCCGCCACGATGTGTGGCCTGTTCCCAGCCTGCTCCAATGATCGGGCCAGCAGGGCCAACTTGTTGGACACATCGCGGGTGACTTTGGCGGCGATCAGCGCCGGGTTGAGGTCATCTGGATGTGTCCAAATCTTGTGTAAGCGGGCCAGCACCTCGGGCTTGACTAGGTCAGCTAGCAAGATGCGATGGCTGCGCGGGTCTGGGAAGGGCGTGTAGGTGCCCCCGCTGCGGCTGAACTCGGCGTACACCTCGATCACGGTGCCCACGTCCACCACCAGTACGAAGGGTGGGCGCCCCTCTTGGGCGGGTAGCGCACGTGCATAGCCCTCGCCCTGGCTGCGGGCACGTAACAGGCCATCGTCGAAGCCCTTGGTGTTGGCTCCGGCTTTGAGCTTTTTGGCTTCCAGTACGAAGTGGCCGCGCTTGTAGCAGTCCACGCGGCCCGCGCTGTTGGAGCCGTCACCGTGGTTGAAAGTGACGGGACGCTCGAACATGTAGTCCTGTGCGGGCGTGGGGTGCGGTTTGGGCACGCCCAGTAGCTCGCACAAGTCCATGACGAAGGTTTGAGCGGTGGCCAGCTCGCTCGCTGTGACTCCCTGCCAGCGTTCGATGAACGCCTGCGCCGTTATTGTTTGGTTCATGGTTTTGATGATAGTTGGGGCGCAAATCCAACCAAGCCCCTACGCATGCGACCGTGGTCAGCGCATTTGCCCTGCGGCCTTACCAGTCCGCCAATGCATGCCTGACCATCAGAAGTGACAGCACACCCATGGTCACGGCGATAAAGGCATCCAGCACTTGCCAGGCCCTGGGCCGGGCAAACCAGGGTGCCAACCAGCGCGCGCCAAAGCCCAACATGCAAAACCAGAGCAGGCTGGCAAAGCACGCACCCGTTATGAACCATGGGCGCAAAGCATCCGGTTGCTGCGCGCCGATGCTGCCCACCAGCAGTACCGTGTCGAGGTACACGTGGGGATTGAGCAAGGTAAACGCTGCGGCCTGAGCCATCACGCTAGCCAAACTTGAATGAGCGCCCGTCTCTTGCGCACACAACTGGTTGGATTGACGTGCGCGGCGCAGCGCTTGCCAGCCATAAACTGCCAAAAACACCGCCCCTGCCAATGCCAGCACGCGTGCAAACGCCCGGTGCTCACCCAAGGCTTGTGCCATGCCCAGGACTCCGCCAGCTATCAGCACGGCGTCTGCCAGCGCGCAAAACGCCACCACGCTGAGGACGTGTTCCCTGCGCAAGCCCTGGCGCAGCACAAATGCGTTTTGCGCCCCAATCGCGACGATGAGTCCGAAACTCAAGGCAAGACCTTGCACAAAAACAGCGGCGGTGACTGAAAAGGCGTCTGGCAAATGTGTCATGCCCCGAGATTGCCAGTCTTCTTGAATTTAGACAAACTATCATTTCTTCACTTGATTAAGAATGGCTAATTTGATGTTGGACTACGCATCACTTTTTGCTCTCGCTGCAGTGGTGCGTGAGGGGAGCTTCGAGAGGGCTGCTCTTGCTTTGCATGTCACGCCGTCGGCAGTCTCCCAGCGCATACGGTCGCTGGAGGAGCGTGTGGGCTGTGCGCTAGTGGTACGTGCCCAGCCCTGCTACGCCACCGAGACTGGGCGGCGTCTTTGCCAGCATGTAGACCGAGTGCGTCTGCTGGAGCATGAGCTCAACAGCGAGGTGCCGGCCATCGGAAACGAGGCAGGCAGCCGTGTTCCGCTGCCCATAGCGGTTAATGCCGATAGCCTGGCCACGTGGTTTGCACCGGCGATGGCGGCTTACGCAGCCCATGCGCCGGTGCTGATGGACGTCGCCGTGGACGATCAGGACCACACCTCCGAATGGCTGCGCTCCGGCAAGGTGCTGGCCGCAGTCACCGGCACGGCTACGGCCGCCACAGGTTGCAACAGCCGCCCCCTGGGGGCCATGCGCTATCGGGCTGCTGCAAGTCCAGACTTCATGCAGCGGTATTTTTCTGAAGGTGTGAGTTCAATCAGCCTTGCACGTGCGCCCAGCCTGGTGTTCAACACCAAGGACGAGTTGCAGTCGCGTTGGGTGCATCGCTTGTGTGGGGCTCATGTCGAGTTGCCACGACACACACTGCCGTCTTCGCAGGCGTTTGTCGAGGCGTCGCTGGCTGCAATGGGTTGGGGCATGCATCCCGAGGCCCTCATTCGTCCGCATTTGGAGGCAGGGTCTCTGGTGGAGCTGGTGCCCGATACGCCACTGGATGTGCCTCTGTTTTGGCAAACGGCACGGGCTGCATCGTCCCTTCTGGATGGATTGAGCCGCGAAGTCAGGACGGCTGCAAACCTTGCGCTCTTGCAGTAGGACTTGTTGGCGGGGGGCGCGTGACTAGGTTCAGAGTGCCGCCAGGGGAATCGCCCAAAGGCCTTCACCAAATGAAAGGGCCTGGCTGCCGTCGTACAGAACCAGGCCAGTGATGAAAGCTTCGCCAGCATGGGACTTGAGCTTTTTGAGTCCTCTGAAGTCGGCCACATCGACCGTGGCTGAGGCCTTGACCTCGATGCCTATGATTTCACGCTGGGGGGATTCCAACACGAAGTCCACCTCGATCTGATCCTTATCGCGGTAATGGGACATAAACCAGATATCGGGACTGAGCGTGAGGCTTTTGCGTAGCTCGGCGTAAACCCAGGTTTCAAGTGTGGCGCCCCAGCGCTGGCGCTGCGTGAAAACAAGTTCCGGACTGAGGCGTGTGAGGGTGGCTTGTAGTCCGCCATCCAGAAAGTGCAGCTTGGGTGTTTTGATCAAGCGGCTGAGCTCGTTACGGCTCCAGGCCGGTAGACGCTGGACAAGAAAGAGCTTTTCAAGGATGCCGAGATACTTTTCGATTGTTTTGCTGTTGAGGTTGAGCTGGCCGCCGATCTGGGCAGCATTAAAAAGTTGCCCACAGTGTGTCGCGGCGACGGCCAGCAGGTGGGGCAATTGGCTCAGGTGCTCGACTTGCGCAATGTCGCGCACATCACGCTCCATCAAGGTCTGGATGTAGGAGCGGGCCCAGGCCTGGCGACGAGCCGCAGTAGGTCGCTGGCGCATTTCGGGATAGCCGCCAGCCAGCACATGACTCACAGTGTCAGCCTGCTCTGTGACGACAGGCACGGACCAGGACGGATGGTGCAATGGCCAGTCCTGTGCCACGGTGCGCTCCAAGAAATCGTTGGGGCGAGCTTGCAACTCTGACTGTGAGAGCGGCAACAAGGTGTGTATCGCGACACGGCCTGCCAAACTGTCAGCTATTTGGGGCAATGCCATTAGATTGGCTGAACCCGTCAGCAAAAAACGGCCAGGACGGCGATCTTGATCGATGACAAGCTTGAGCGCCAGCAATAGTTGCGGAGCACGCTGAACTTCGTCAATGATGGCGCGATCCAGCTGCTTGGCAAAACCCAAGGGGTCCTGTTGCGCAGCGCTCAGCAGATTTGGGTCGTCGAGCGTGAGGTAGGTCATGGACCCGGCAAACTGCTGAACCAGCGTGGTCTTGCCGCACTGCCGGGGGCCGTTGACCAGGACGGCGGGCGTGTCCAATAAGGACTCTTGCAGCAGGGGCGCCAGGTGTCGAACTACCCGCGCAGAGCCAGTACCCAACTCAGCTAAATTATCGGCGCTCAAAACGTCGTCCAATCTGTAATTTAGAGCCGTCTATTATGGATTATTCGAGCGTCCAAAATGGAATAAAGAGACGTCCAAAATGGATTCGAGTGAACTTTTCAGGGCAAATGACCTCCATACGATAATTTTCTGATCGACCATGCGGCCCTGGCCCGTATGGCGCCTCTTAACCCATCAGCACACTATGAACAACACCAAGTGGTGGCAGTCCGCCGTTTTTTATCAAATTTACCCACGCAGTTTTGCCGATGGCAATGGCGATGGGGTGGGTGACTTTCTGGGCATGACCCAAAAGCTCGATCACCTGCGTGACCTGGGCGTCGATGCCATCTGGTTGTCGCCGCACTTCCCTTCGCCCTTTGTGGATTGTGGTTACGACGTGTCCGACTTTCAGGGCGTGGGCCCGGAGTACGGCACGCTGGATGACTTCAAGACCTTTTTGCACGAGGCGCATGCCCGCAACATCCGCGTGCTGCTGGACCTGGTGCTCAATCACTCGTCGGACCAGCACGCCTGGTTTACCGAGTCGCGCTCCAGTCTCAACAACCCCAAGCGCGATTGGTACATGTGGCGCGATGGCGTGGACGGTGGCCCGCCCAACAACTGGATCTCGATCTTCGGCGGCTCGGCCTGGACGCTGGACCCCGCCACGGGCCAGTACTACTACCACGCCTTCCTGAAGGACCAGCCCGACCTGAACTGGCGCAATCCCGAACTGAAGCAGGCCATGTGGAATGCCGTGCGCTTCTGGCTGGACATGGGGGTGGATGGTTTTCGGCTGGACGCCATCGGCACCTGCTTTGAAGACCCCGACCTGCGCCCACATGCCGTGCAACTGGACCCCGGCGAGGGCAACGCCCCGTTCACCAACCACGAGCGTTTTCAGCAGGTGCTGCAGTTCCAGATTCAGCAGCCCGGCGTGCACGAGCTGATGAAGGAGCTGCGCGCCGTCATCGACGAATACCCTGGCGACCGGGTGCTGATCGGCGAAGACGAGGATGTGCGCTACCACGGCGGTGGCGATGACGAGCTGCACCTGGTCTTCAACTTTGGCCTGATGCGTGCGCAGCGCCTGTCGCCTGCGCACATCCGCAGCAACCAGACCGAGCGTCTGGCTGCCTTGGGCAGCAACTGGCCCTGCAACACCCTGGGCCACCACGACGGGCGACGGCTGTGGTCGCGTTACGGCGACGGTGTGCACGATGCCGAGTTGGCCCGCCTGCATCTGGCCCTGCTGGCCACCATGCGTGGCACGCCCTTTATTTACAACGGCGACGAGATCGGCCAGACCGACCTGGTGCTGGACCGCCTGGAGCAGTTCCGCGACACCGCAGCCACGGCGGCCTACCGCCGCATGACCACGGTGGGCGGCGTGTCGCCCGAAGAGGCGCTGGCCAAGATCCAGACCGAGAGCCGCGACCGCTGCCGTGCCCCGGTGCAGTGGCGCAATGCGCCCAATGGCGGTTTTTGCCCCGAGGGTGTGTCGCCGTGGTTACCGGTGAATGCCGACTACGCCACCGGCGTGAACGTGGAAGACCAGGCCGCCGATCCGGCTTCGCTGCTGAACTTCTGCCGCCGGGTGCTGGCGCTGCGCCGTGCCAACCCGGCCCTGAGTGTGGGCGACTACACACCCCTGGACGAGTCCCATCAGGAGGTGCTGAGCTTCACCCGGCATGACCCTGCCAGTGGCCAGACCTGCCTGGTGGCGCTGAACTTCTCGGACCAGGCGCAAGTCGCTGCCACGGGCCTGAACGTAAGCGCGCGGGTGTTGTTCTCGACCGCGACCGGACGCCCGGAGGTGGCCCAGCCCGATCGCCTGAGCCTTGCGCCCCACGAAATTCTGATCACTCAGCTGGGCTGAGCCGCCTGGGGTGGGGTTCAGGCCTGCGGGTCAGCGCCCAGCCATAGACTGACCTCACGCTGTAACTCATGCAGAGGCTGCAAGGCGTCCAGGCGCAGCACGCCGGGCTCACCCACGGGCGACTCCAGGGTTTCAAATTGCTTGTCGATCAGGCTGGCCGGGAAAAAATGCGTTGAGCCGCGCCCGGATACCCGGGTATGGGCGGCGTCTCTGGCAATGTATAAAAACACAAAGCGCAAGTCGGGCGAAGCCTGCCGCAGGCGTTCGCGGTAGGCGCGTTTGAGTGCCGAGCAAGTCACCACCAAGCCTTCGGGGTGCTGGCGCAGCACGTTGCCGAGCGTGCTGAGCCAACCGTCGCGATCCTCATCGGTCAAGGCGATACCGGCTTGCATTTTTTGGCGATTGGCTTGGCTGTGGTGGTCGTCTCCCTCGACCAGCGTCAAGCCGCTGGCCAGGGATAGCGCTTGCCCCAGACTCGACTTGCCGCAACCGGCCACACCCATGATGACGATGGAAGTCATAGTTTTTTGCTTGTTCGAGCACCATGAAAAAAGCCGCCCGGGAGGGGCGGCCTGTCAGCATGGTTTAGAGATGTGCCTAGACCAGCTTCAAGATGAAAAGCACCATGCTGGGCATGAAGACGATTGCTGTGATGCGCAGCAGGTCTGAGGCCAGGAAAGGCATGACGTATTTGAAGGTCTCCTTCATAGGCACATCCTTGGCCATGCTGTTGATGATGAAGACGTTCATGCCCACGGGCGGGGTGATCAGGCCGATTTCCACCACCATCAGCACGATGATGCCAAACCAGATCGCCTTGGATTCGGGGTCCAGGCCCCACAGATCGATGCCCATGATGATGGGGAAGAAGATCGGAATCGTCAGCAGGATCATGGACAGGCTGTCCATGATGCAGCCCAGTACCAGGTAAATGAAGATGATCACGAACACGATCAGGATGGGTGACAGCTGCAAACCAATGACCCATTTGGCCAGTTCGACGTTGAGCTGCGTCAGCACCAGAAACACGTTGAGCACATCCGCACCGAGCAAAATCACAAAGATCATGCCGGTAGCCGCTGCGGTGCCGTACATGCATTCCAGAAAACCCTTGCCGCGCAAGCCGCCCGTCTTCCACGCCACGAGTGCGGTGGCGACGGTGCCAATCGAGGCTGCTTCGGTGGGGGTAAAGAAGCCACCATAGATGCCACCGATCACCACGGCGAAAATCAACAGTACCGGCCAGGTGTTGACCAGCGCCTGAAGGCGCTCTGCCCAGCTGTGACGTGGCCCTGCGGGTGCATCCTCGGGGCTGACCCGTGCCACGATGGCAATGACCACCATGTAGCCGATAGCCGCAATGATGCCGGGCACGAATGCCGCCATGAATAGCTTGGCAATGTTTTGCTCGGTCAAGATGGCGTAAATCACCAGTGGAACCGACGGCGGAATCAGGATGCCTAGCGTGCCACCAGCTGCAATGGCTGCGGTGGCAAAGCGCCCAGAATAGTTATGAGCCCGCATTTCAGGCAGTGCAACCTGGCCCATGGTGGCCGCGGTCGCCAAAGACGAGCCGCAAATCGCGCCGAAGCCGGCGCAGGCGGTGACTCCAGCCATGGCCATGCCGCCGCGCCAATGACCGATCATCGCATTGCCGGCCTGAAATAGCGCCTTTGACAGTCCTCCATGGGTGGCAAATTGACCCATGAGAAGGAACAGGGGCACAACCGAGAGGTCGTACACAGAAAAACGGGCATAAGCCGCTGTTTTGAAATAGTTCAACAGCGGATCAACGCCCGCCACCAAAGCGTAGCCCACAGATCCGGCAAACAACATGGCGATGCCAATGTGCACCCGCAAGGCCAGCAACAAAAGCATCACCCCGAACATCAGGGCGCCCCATTCGATACCAGTCATTTTTGAAACTTTCTCAGGTTAGCGACGGCGGCATAGAGAGCCGTCAGGGACAACAGGGCAAATGAAGGAACCATCGGGGCATAGCTCCACCACGTGGGGATGCCCAGCAACATGGAGGCATCTTCTGCGGCGCGCAGGTCGCGCATGCCCATGAAAAGTCGCCAGGCAATCACAGCCGTGAAAATTGCCAGGAAAAGGTTGGCCAAGGCATCCAGGCCTGCGTTGGTTTTTTCGGAGGCGTTGGCAGTGAAAAAGTCAACGATCACGTTGGCTTTGACCCAGTGGGTGTAGGGCAGTGCCAAGGCGACAGCCACAGCGCACATCATCTGGACCAGCTCGTAGTCACCCAGCAAGGGGGATTCAAAAAATGTGCGGCCCACGATACTGCGTATCGACATTAAAGCCATCAGGGTCAGGATCACTCCTGAAATGACTGCGAGAACTTTGCATGCCCTGTCCAAAAACAAGGCGTAGCCCTGATGTTGTTCGGTGGACTCGGTCAAAAGAACTTCTGCCACGACTCACTCCTAAAAAAAACGGCACACCTTGGTGCACCGGTTTATGTTTAAGACCTCATCGGTAATACCGGCGAGGTCTTGTACTCTCTTACTTTGTGTACTGCTTGATCAGAGCAGAGGCCGAGTCCAGCAGTTCCTTGCCGTTGGCGCCCTTTTCGGTCATTTCCTTCACCCATGCATCGTCCAGGGCGTCGGTGGCCTTCTTCCATTTCTCCAGCTCGGGCTTGGGAATGATGCTGATCTGCTGATTCTTGGTTTCAGAGAAGATCTTCTTGCCCGTAGCGTCGTACCCAGCCTGAGTGGAGCCCATGAAGGCAGACAGTTCACGACCGGAGTTCTTGTCGATCACTGCCTTCAGGTCGGCGGGCAGCGAGTCGTACTTCGCTTTGTTCATCGGCACCACGAACACGGTGGTGTACAGCGCGTTGTAGCTGCGGTCCGTTTCAGCGGTGTAGTTGGTGAGCTCATGCACCTTCAGGCCAGGTGCCACTTCGTAGGGGATCACTGCGCCGTCGATGACGCCCTTGGACAAAGCTTCAGGCACGTTGGGTACCGGCATGGCAACTGGCGTGGCGCCCATCATGGCCAGCATTTTGTTGGTCTGGCGGGTGGGGGCGCGTACTTTCATGCCCTTGAGGTCGCCCATGGTGGTCACGGCCTTGGCCTTGGTGTAAATGTTGCCGGGTCCGTGCACATGGACGGCCAGCAGCTTCACTTCCTTGAACTCTTCCTGCATGAACTTTTGCGAGTAGTCCCAAGTGGCGCGGCTGGTGGCGTCAGCGTTGGTCATCATGAAGGGCAGCTCAAACGCTTCCAGCTTTGCGAGCTTGGCGGTGTAAGCAGACAAAGTCCATGCCACGTCAACCACACCGTCCTTGACCTGGTCAAACAATTGAGGAGGCGTGCCGCCCAGCTGCATTGCCGGGAAAATTTGGCATTGCAGGCGGTCTTTGGAGTCCTTGGCAATGTTTTTGCACCAGTCACCCAGCATGGTGGTGTGCTGAATGGACTGTGGGCCCAAAAAGTGGTGCACCTTCAGGGTGACGGTTTGTGCCTGGGCGGCGAGCACCGAGCAAGCCAGGCCGGCGGCCAGGGCGGTGAGTTTGAGGTAGCGTTTCATCCAAGGTCTCCAAAGTAGGTTTGATAACCACAAAACATGAACTATCTTACAAGTTCATCTCAAAATGACGATAGGGGTTTTCCCTGAATTCGTCAGCATGCAAATCAATGCAGGAACTATGCTGCATGTGGGTGGCAGGCTGGCAACACCTTCCCAAGGCACTCGCCGAAGCCGATGCGTGCAGCGCCTGCCTGTTCGCACCAGCCACGCAGGATGACCTCGTCGCCGTCCTGCAAAAAGGTGCGTTGTTCGCCGCCCGGTAGCTTTACCGGCACCTTGCCGCCCTGGGTTAGTTCCAGCAGCGCGCCGGCCTCTGCGGCGGTGGGGCCAGACAGGGTGCCGGTGCCCAGCAGGTCGCCCGCTTGCAGATTGCAGCCGTTGACCGTGTGGTGCGCCACCATTTGCGCCAGGGTCCAGTAGGCGTGCTTGTAGCTGGTGTGGCAGACCCAGTGCGGGTCCGCTCCCTGGTCTTGCATGGCTGGGGTGCGCAGGCCAATTTGCAGCTGGATGTCCAAGGCGCCCTGACGCACATTGTTCTCGCTGCTCAGGTAGGCCAGGTCTTGTTGCGTGTCGCCCTCAGGGCGGCTCAGCGGCAGGCGGTAGGGCTGCAGTGCCTCCATGCTGACCACCCAGGGCGAAATCGTGGTGGCAAAGTTTTTCGACAAGAACGGGCCCAGAGGCTGGTATTCCCAGGCCTGGATGTCGCGTGCCGACCAGTCGTTGAGCAAACACAGGCCAAAGACATGGTTTTCAGCCTCGTCCAGAGCAATCGCGCTGCCCAGATCATTGCCGGAGCCCATGAACACGCCCAACTCCAGCTCCCAGTCCAGCCGCTTGCTGGCGGCAAACACAGGGTCGGTGGCACCGGCGGGCAACACTTGGCCGCAGGGGCGGGCAAAGGCCTGGCCCGATACCCCAATGCTGGACGCCCGGCCGTGATAGCCAATCGGTACCCAGCGGTAGTTGGGCAGCAGGGGGTTGTCGGGCCGAAACAGCTTGCCCACGTTGGTGGCGTGGTAAATCGAGGTGTAGAAGTCGGTGTAGTCGCCGATGCGGGCTGGCAGGCCGTATTCCACCTGGGCTTGCGGCACCAGGGCCTGTTGCACAGCGGCTTGGGTCGCCGGTGTTGCGCCACGTTCCACCAGCTCAAAAAGGCCATGGCGCAGGGCTTGCCACGCTGCGCTGCCCAGTTGCATGAGTTCGTTGAGCTGTGGGTGGGTGCCGGCCTGCGCCGCCGTTTGCGCCAAGCCCGCGAGCAACCCGGCCTGCGCTAGCGCGGCCAGATCCAGCACCTGATCGCCAATGGCAACGCCCACGCGCAGGGGCTCGTCGCCGCCTTTGCCCCGGAACACGGCGTAGGGCAGGTTCTGGATCGGGAAGTCGGTACCAACGTCGTTGGCCGAGGCAATCCAGCTGCGTGCCGCCGGGTTGTGGGTGTGATTAAGTGAGCTCATGCGTGCGCCCATCAGCTGGAGGTGGCCATGCTGCCGTCGTGCATCCAGGCAGCGTGCTTGGGCGCGCGCTTGGTCTGGCTCCACTCGTTGAGCATGTCCCATTTCACGCTGTCCAGCCGGGCAGACATCTCTGGCGTGCCGCAGTCATAAGCCAGCTCCAGGCGGTGGCCGTTGGGGTCGAAGAAATAAATCGACTTGAAGATGGTGTGATCGATGGGGCCGATCACGTCGATGCCAGCGGCCACCAGGCGCTCCTTGGCGGCGACCAGGGTCTCGTGCGAATCCACCTTCAGGGCCAGGTGCTGCACCCAGGCTGGCGTGGCTTGGTCGCGGTCCATGGGCGGCTGCGTGGGCAGCTCAAAAAACGCCAGCACATTGCCATTGCCGGCATCCAGAAACACGTGCATGTAGGGATCCGGTGCCTTGGTGGAAGGCACCTCGTTCTCGGCAATCGCCAGCACAAACTTCATGCCCAGGTGCTTTTCGTACCACTCAACGGTTTGTTTGGCGTCTTTGCAGCGGTAGGCAACGTGGTGGATTTTCTGGATCAGCATGGTGACTCCTTGAGGGGGCAAGAGGGGATCAGAGGTCGCTCAGCGCGGCCTCGATGTGGCGGGCAAAAACGGCAGGATCGGCCAAGGCATTGGCGTTGAGCAAAGCCAGCTTGACCAAAAACAGGGTGGCTTTGTCCGGGCCAGCCTGGTCGATGGCGGTGGCCAGGGTGTCGTACACCTGCTCCAGGCCGGGGATGCTTAAAACTGGGGCTTGCATGGCAATTCCTTTATTGAGGCAGTGCGGCTTCGAGGGCAGCTTGCAGGCGGGTGGCGTCCAGCGTTAACCAGCGGGCGCACACATGCTGGTCGGGCCGCAACAGGTAGGCCGCACCACTGGCCTGCACGCCGTAGCGCTGGCGGAAGTGGCCGCTGGGGTCCGGCAGCGTGAGGTCCGCCCCGGCAACGGCGGTGGTGGCGCCAACGGCAATCACGCGCAAGGGCATGCCACGGTCAGGGGCGGCCTGAACCACTTGCAGCAAGGAGCTGGGGATGCCCTGCGCCTCGGTGAAGTAGAGCAAGTCAAAGCCGCCGCCCAGATGGTCGAGCAAAAAGTCGTCCGCCGACAGCCGGATGTTCTGGGGCGGCGCACCGTGGGCCGGGCCGGCGGTGAACAAGGCGTTGTCGTCGCCGCTGCTGTTGAGCACGGAGTGGCTGTACTCATGCGGACGCGAGGTGCGCCAGTGGTAGAGCGGGCGCACAAAGGGCTGCGTGAGCGACAGCGACAGGACCGCATCGCGCAGCAGCCTGAAACCGGCGCTCGGGGGGGCCATGAAACGTGTGCTTTTGCCGGCTTCCTGAATGATTTCGCGGGCGGCACCCACGCGCTCGGCACTGTGGTTGGCCAGCAGCGACGGGCCCGCCAGCCCCTTGACCACAAACGCCAGATGCCAGCCCAGCGACTGCGCATCCTGAAAGGCCGTGTTGGCCCCGCGCACGCCAAAAATGGGCAGCAGGTGAGCGGCGTCGCCGGTGAAGATGACGCTGCCGTGCACATAGTCGGGCAGGGTGAGGGTGCGCGCGGAGTAGACCGAGCTCCAGTCCATTTCCCACTTGAGGCCGGCATGGCCGATCATGGCCAGCTGCGCGTCGATGCGGGTCTTGAGCGATTCCGGGCGCAGGGCTTCTTCGGGCGTTTCCCCGGGGGGCAATTGGTAGTCCACGCGCCAGATGCCATGCGGCTCCCGGTGCATCAGGATGGTGTTGCCGGGGTTCCACTCGGGGTCGAAGTAGGCCAGGCGCTCGGTGGGCAAGGGCAGGTCTATTCTGATGTCGGCAATGACGAAGAAGCCTTCGTATGAGGCACCCTCCATCTGCAGGTTCATGGCGCTGCGGATGCCCGAGCGCCCGCCATCGGCCGCCACCAGCCAGTCTGTCTCCAGGGTGTATGGGCCCTCGGGCGTGTCGACCTCGACCTGGGCATACCCGTCCCGCTGGTCCACGCGCGTGACCTTGTTGCCCCAACGCAGATCGATCAGGCCGCTGGCCTGGCAGGCGTCGAGCAGGTATTCCTCCATGTACTGCTGCTGGATGTTGAGCATGGGGAAGTAGCGGTCGTCCGGGTCGTGCGGTGCCTCCATGCGGAACACCTGCTGGCCCCGGTAATACGAGTTGCCAAAACGCCAGGGCAGGCCGTTGTCGGTCATGCGGCCAGCCACACCCACCTGCTGCAAAATTTCCATGGAGCGGCGGGTGAACACGATGGCGCGGCTGCCTTGGGACACTTGCAGTTCGGCAGTGAGCAGTACGCTGGCTACGCCGTGGCGAGCCAATTCGAGGGCAGCCACCATGCCGGCCGGGCCGGACCCGACGATCACCACCTTGTGGCGCGCTTGTGCCGGGTGTGCCGAGGGCAGCCAGGGCTGGAACACCTGGTAGGGGTAGTAAATGGACGCTCGGGCCTCTGTGCTGGGCTGGTGCATGGTGGGGCCTCAGGCTTGGGCGTGCACAGGGGCCACCGGGCTGATGGCCTGGGCATCGCTGCTGGTGCGCGTGGGCTGGCTGCCCCGGGCCAGTTGCAATGCACTGCGCAGCACGTCCAGGTCGCCGATGTGATTGGCCAGCAACAAGACCAGCCGGGCATTCAGGGCGTGGCTGTCATCGTTGCTCAGGCCTTGGTGCGCACCGATCAGCGCTTCATAAAAGTCGTCGTAGGCCAGCGTATGGGCTTGGGTGTTCAGCATGTTCGGTCCTTGCGGGTCAGGCGGTCTGTGCGGTGGCCGCAGTGGCCGTGGCGATAGCGGCTAGCACGGCGGCCTGGCTGGGCTGGCGCCAGCGGGCGCAGACATGTTGATCCGGCCGGATCAGGTAGGCCGTGCCGTCGCGGGCGTCCAGGCGCTGCGCCATCAGGCCCTGGCTGTCGATCAGGTCGCTGCCCACGCTGATGGTCCGGATGTGCGGGAGTTGCGCTGCCCAGGCCGGGGCGGCGCCAAACACCAGCAGGCTGAATTCCGGGCCCAGTTCGCGCAGCAGCCAGCCGGGGCTGCCGTCCGCACGCTGCACCGGGGCATCGGTCAATACCGCGCCCGGCACTTGTTTGCCGGCAAAGCTATCTACATCAGGCGTGTTGAGCGTAGAGGTGTGCAGGGTGGCAGGCACCGACAGGCGGCCGCTGTTGACGATGCGCCGTGCAAACGGGTGCTCGCGTGCCAGGTCGAGGGTGGCGTCGCGGAACAGGCGGCTGATGTCGCTCTTGGGGGTGATGAAGTCGGTGGCGCGGGTGGAGTTGAGGATGTTCTCGTCTGCCGCGTACTCGCGCTCGGTGCCGTAGGTGGCCAGCAAGGCGGTATCGGCGCGGCCCTTGAGCACCCAGTCCAGTTTCCAGGCCAGGTTTTCCGCGTCTTGCACGCCACTGTTGGCACCCCGGGCACCAAAGGGCGAGACGCCGTGAGCGCAGTCGCCAGCAAACAGCACACGGCCGTGCACAAACTGGTCCATGCGCAGGCAGGCAAAGGTGTAGACGCTGGCCCAGTCCAGCTCGAAGTCGGCATCGTGGCCCAGCAGGGCCCGCACGCGGGGCAGGATGTTTTCGGGCCGTTTTTCCACCTCGGGGTCGGCATCCCAGCCCAGCTGGAAGTCGATGCGCCACACGTTGTCGGGTTGCATGTGCAGCAGCACGCTCTGGTTGCGGTGAAACGGCGGGTCGAACCAGAACCAGCGCTCGGCGGGAAAGTCGGCCTTCATCTTCACGTCGGCAATCAGGAACCGGTCCTGAAAGATGCGGCCTTTGCTTTCCAGCCCCATCAGTTGGCGCAGGGTGGAGCGGGAGCCGTCGCAGGCCACCAGCCAGGCGGCGTCGATCTGGTAGGTCCCCTCGGGCGTATCGATGCTGACGCGCGTGCTTTCGCTGCCGGTGACGATGGCGCTGACCTTGTTGTCCCAGCGCAGCTCAATATTGGGCAGCTGCAAGGCGCGCTCCACCAGGTAAGCCTCGGCGTAATACTGCTGCAGGTTGATGAAGGCGGGGCGCTCGTGGCCGTCCTCGGGCAGCAGGTCGAACTGATACACCTGCTGATCACGGAAAAACACCTTGCCCACGTTCCACTTCACGCCCTTGTCCACCATGCGCTGGCCCGCGCCCAGACGGTCCCAGATTTCCAGCGTGCGCTTGGCAAAGCAGATGGCGCGCGAGCCGATGGACAGGCGATGGTCGTTGTCTAGCACCACCACGCGCTGTCCCCGTTGCGCCAGGTCGATGGCCAGGCTCAGGCCCACCGGGCCGGCGCCCACCACCACCACCGGGTGATGCACGGGCTGGCCAGCGTCCTGATCGGGGCTGCGCTGGTAGTTGAAGGTCATGGCCTGCAGCTCGGCGCCGGTGCCATCAAAAGTGGGAGTGGGGTTCATGGCAGGTGTCCTTTGCCGGCTCAGCCTTCCAGGGCCTTCCACATGTCCACATCCCGCTCAGCCGTCCAGATGCGGGGATCCGGGTACTGGGTGGCTTCGTCGTAAGCACGGGTCACGTCGAACGGCATGCAGTGGTTGAAGATGACCCAGTTGCCGTACTTGGGCTGCATGGCAGCGAAGGTGCGCTCGTACACCTTGCGCAGGTCTTCGCCTTTTTCGGCACCAGCTTGCACGTTGCGGTACAGGTCGCTGATGAAAGCGCGGGTGCCGGCCAGGCCAGCTTGCACCTGCTCTGGCGTTTGCAGTGCCGCACCCCGGCCGGGGACCAGCTTTTCGGGCTGCAAGGCAGCGATGTTGTCCAGGGTTTGCGGCCAGTCCTTGAAGTAGGCATCGCCGGCATAGGGGGTGGCGTCAAACTCGACCAGGTCGCCGCTGAACAGAATCTTCTCCTGCGGCAGCCAGGCCACGGTGTCGCCCTTGGTGTGGCCACGGCCCAGTTGCAGGATTTGAACTTCGAGCTTGCCCAGCCAGATCGTCATCTTCCCGGTGAAAGTGATGGTGGGCCAGGTCAGGCCGGGCGGCACGGACTCGACGTTCTGGAACAGGCGGGGAAAACGGCCAATTTCGCTGGCCTTGTCGAATTCGCCGCGCTCATGGATCAGGTCCAGCGTGTCCTGGCTGGCGATGATGTGCTCGGGCTGGTAGGCGCTGGCGCCCAGCACCCGCACGGCGTGGTAATGGCTGAGTAGCACGTACTTGATAGGCTTGTCGGTCACTTCGCGGATGCGGCGAATCACGTCTTGCGCCATCACCGGTGTGGCCTGGGTGTCGATCACCATCACCGCATCGTCGCCAATGATGATGCCGGTGTTGGGGTCGCCTTCAGCCGTGTAGGCGTAGGCGTGTTCGGACAGGCGATCAAAACTGACCTTCTTCACTTCCAGGTCGGCAGCAGATGCAAAGGTTTTGGTGCTCATGGCAGTTCCTTGATGGACGGGTATAAATTCGTTAATGTCAAATACGTTTGACATGAGTCAACGATTGTTAGGGTAAGTTTTGCCTATGTCAAATGCATTTGCATAGGTGGAAACCCTAATTCGCCGGCCGTAGCGCCGATCTGACGCCACAATGCCGGCATGACTGCTCAAGATTTCATCGCCAAGTGGGGTGCGCTCAACGGTGTGCCCGGCCCCGCTTATGCTCTGAACGAAGAACAAGGCGCACAAAGCCACTTCCTGGACCTGTGCGAGCTGTTGGATGTGCCCAAGCCCGGCAGTGCTGAGGGCTACAAGTTTGAAGAAAAAAGCCATATCGTCGGTGGCAAAACCGGCTATGCCGATGTCTTCATGCAAGGCGTTTTCGCCTGGGAAAACAAAGCCCCCGGCAAAAACCTGGACTCGGCGCTGAAGCAACTGCTGACCTACAGCCTGGCGCTGGCCAACCCGCCCATTCTGGTGGTGAGCGACCGCCTCACCATCCGTGTGCACACCCAATTCACTGGCCACCCCAGCGAAACACACACCGTGGGCCTGTACGAGCTGGACCAGCCGGAAAAACGCGCCCTGCTGCGCCGCATCTGGACCTCGCCCCAAAGCTTCAAGCCCCGTCAAACCAGCCGCGACATCACCGAAGCCGCCGCCCAGAGCTTTGCCCAGCTGGCCGACAGCCTGCGACAGCGTGGGCACGCACCTGAGCGCGTATCGCACTTCCTCACCCAATGCGTGTTCAGCTTCTTTGCCGAAGACGTGGGGCTGCTGCCCAACCGCATGTTCGAGCGCCTGCTGGCGAACAAACAGGCCAGTGCAGAACGCCTCACCCAGGGACTGACCCAACTGTTTGAAACCATGCGCAGCGGCGGCCTCTTTGGCGTGGACGACATTCCATGGTTCAACGGTGGCCTGTTCAAGGCGGTGAACGTGCCTGCGCTGGAGCCCGCTGACTTGAAGCCCTTGCGTGATGCCGCAGCCCTCAACTGGAGCGCCATCGACCCCAGCATCTTCGGCACCTTGTTTGAGCGCGGGCTGGACCCCACCAAACGCAGCCAGCTGGGCGCCCACTACACCGACCCCGCCACCATCGAACGCATCATCGGCCCTGTGATTCGCGAGTCTTTGTTACAGGAATGGGATCAAACCCATGCTGAGCTGCGGCGCTTGCTGTCCAAAAGCAAAGTAAAACGCCGGGCAGCCTACACCGCAGCAAAGCGCCATTTCAGAGCAACTCCAGGCGACATATATTTCCAGCGAGCGGAAGCGTTGATGTTCAAATGGTTGGAACGGCTCGCTGCTTTCCGCGCCCTAGACCCCGCCTGCGGTAGCGGAAACTTTTTGTACCTGGCCTTGAAGTGTCTGAAAGACATCGAGCACCACAGCCACCTCCAAGCCGCCGATCTGGGGCTGGACCGACAGACCGATTTGGTCACCGGCCCGCACAACGTGCTGGGCATTGAACTGAACGAATATGCCGCCGAGCTCGCCCGGGTCACGGTGTGGATAGGAGAGCTGCAATGGCGCATCGACCACGGTTACGAGTTCAAAACCAACCCCGTGCTGGACGCGCTGGACCACATTGAATGCCGCGACGCCTTGCTGTTGTTTTCTGATTCAGGTGCGGACGCTGCGGGGCGCGGGGGGCCGGTGCTTGGGGCTCATGAGCCTGCGGCTCCGAAATCGCCCCAAACCCCGGCCCCCCACGCCCCGCAGCGCAATGCTGGCGTGCCTGCAGTTTCTGAGGCCGTCTGGCCCAAGGCCGATGTGATTATTGGCAACCCGCCGTTTTTGGGGGGTAGCAAAAAGCGGGGTGAACTGGGGGCTGAGTACTTCGAACATTTGAACGCCGTGTATGCCAAGCGGGTGCCTGGCGGGGCGGACCTGGTGTGCTATTGGTTTGATAAGGCCCGTCAACAGATGCAAAGCGGGCAGCTGAAAGCCGCTGGCTTGGTGGCCACGCAGTCCATCCGAGCGGGCAGCAACCGTGCGGTGCTGACAGCATTGGCCGACCCGATTCACATCTTCAATGCTTGGGCTGACGAACCCTGGGTGAATGACGGCGCGGCGGTGCGTGTGTCGCTGGTGTGTTTTGGTCTGGGCGAGCGGCAGGCTGTGCTGAGTGGACAGCCCGTGATGCAGATTCACGCCGATTTGTCTGCCGGTGATGGGTTGGATTTGACGCTAGCCAAACCACTGGCAGCGTCCATCGGGTGCTCATTCAAAGGCCCGGAAAAAACTGGAGCCTTCGATATTTTTGGAGCTGATGCGCGCAAATGGCTGACCCAACCCAATCCGAATGGCAAACCCAACAGCGATGTGTTGCTGCCGTGGCGCAACGGATCGGACATCGCTGGCAGGAGCCAAGACCTATGGGTGATTGACTTTGGCACAAACATGCCCATCGAGGCGGCAAGTCTGTACGAGGCACCATTTTCTAGAGTTGAAACATACGTCAAACCAGAACGTATCCAAAACAATGACCGTGGCCGTCGTGAAAACTGGTGGCGCTTCGGTCGCAATGGTGCCGACGTGCGCAAGGCGGTTCAATCGTTACCCCGATTTGCCGTCACACCACGCGTAGCCAAGCACAGGTTTTTTGTTTGGCTGGCGCAGCCCGTTTCACCCGACTCACGCCTGAACGTCATAGCCCGCGCCGACGACACCACGTTTGGCATCCTCAGTTCCCGCATTCACGAGCTGTGGTCACTGGCGCAAGCCTCCATGCACGGCGTGGGAAACGACCCCACTTACAACGCCAAGTCCTGCTTCGAAACCTTCACCTTCCCGCCCGGCCTGTCGCCCGCCGACACCGCGCACCAGCGCACCGAGGCACTGGAGGGCGGTGCACTTATTCCGGCGGGTTTGCCTGAAAAATATGAGTCCAAAGTGCTCCAGATGCTTGCCGGTGTTGGGTTTTTAACGACACCTGTTGCAGGGCCCAAAGCCCACGCCACATCCATAGCCCAAGCCGCCAAACGCCTGGACGACCTGCGCCAGAACTGGCTCAACCCGCCTGAATGGACCCAAACCGTGCCCGAGGTGGTGCCCTTGGGCTTGTCCGCCAGCCCTTACCCTGATCGCATCGTGGCCCGCCCCGGCTTTGAAAAACAACTGGCCGAGCGCACCCTCACCAAGCTATACAACCAGCGCCCCGCCTGGCTGAGCCAGGCTCACGCCGCGCTGGACGCAGCCGTAGCAGCCGCCTACGGCTGGGCTGACTACACCCCTGCCATGCCCGATGACGAAATTTTGAAACGCCTGCTGACGCTGAATATGAGCGCGAGCAGGCTTGATAAGGTGTAATGGTTACACCATAATATTCCTA
This sequence comes from Pseudomonadota bacterium, assembly GCA_041168905.1. Taxonomy (GTDB): domain Bacteria; phylum Pseudomonadota; class Gammaproteobacteria; order Burkholderiales; family Burkholderiaceae_C; genus JBEEJZ01. The sequence continues at coordinate 27,540 of JBEEJZ010000005.1, forward strand.
TGCCAACGGTGATCAGAACCGGCGATTGGGCTATTCGCGTCAACGGCGATGAGCCACATCCATTGCCTCATGTGCAGGTGGGCTTTCGTGATGGCTCGCGGGTGTCAGTGTGTATTGCCACGGGTGTGGCTTTGGCAGGAGGCGTGAAGCCTTGGGCCAGGTTGTCCCCAGCCTTGGCCTGGATTGCCGAACACCGTGATGAGTTGCTTGTTGAATACCGGAGGTTGAATCCATGAAAAACCCACCTAATATCTTGAGCACGCTGGTAGTGGACGCCACGACGGTGGAGCTTGCCTGGAGCACTGGCGAGACCCTGCGTGTAGATTTGGCAGATCTGCCCCGACGCAATCCTGCTTTCGCCCCGTTGGCAGACCCCGCTTTTTTTGCACGACTTGAGCGCGACGAGTGGGGCCACGGTATCGGTTGGCCCGGCGGGCTAGATTTGGGCGCAGACCGCCTCTACGAGCTGGGGCGTGATCAGGCCGGCCTGCCGACCGCCAGCGGTTTCGACGCGTGGATGCAGCGAAACGGGCTGTCCCTGGCAAGCGCCGCCGAATGCCTGGGCATGACGCGACGCATGATTGCCCACTACCGTACTGGTAGTAAACCCATTCCCAAAGTGGTGGGTCTGGCATGCAAGGGCTGGGAGGCTCAGCACGCGCGGCATTCACAGGCGGTGTCTGCATGACAGTCAATCACGTCCCCCTGGACGAGAGTCTCTCCACGGAAACGACAGGCCGGTCATCACGCGGCATCCAGAGCGTGGAAGTGGGCGGGCAGCTGCTCAAGGCGCTGGCGCGCACCGGCCGGCGCATGGCGCTCAAAGACCTGGCGCGTGAAGCCGACATGAGCCCGGCCAAGGCGCATCCCTATCTGGTGAGTTTTGGCAAGCTTGGCCTGATCGAGCAGGACCCGGTCAGTGGTCACTATGGTTTGGGCCAACTGGCGGTGCAGCTGGGCCTGATCAGCCTGCAACAGGTGGACCCGGTGCGCCTGGCCATTGCCGAGTTGCCCGCGCTGGCACAGCGTTTGGGCTCCACCGTTTCACTGGCCGTCTGGGGTGCAGCGGGGCCGGTCATTGTGCGGGTCGAACAGGGGCCACACGCCGTCAATGTGGTCATGCGCCATGGCATGCCCGCATCCCTGCGTCACACAGGTACAGGCAAGGTTTTTGCCGCCTTCATGGACCGCAGTCTGATCGAGCCCGCCCTCGTGGCCGAGGGTTTGGCGGGCGCCATGGATGAGCCTGTTTTTTCTGCCGAGCTGGCCGACATACGTCGCCTGGGTCTGAGCCGTGTGCAAGATGAGTTGCTGCCCGGCATCAGTGCCATGGGCGTGCCGGTGTTTGATGGCTTTGGGCGCCTGGCGCTGGCCATCGCCGTGATCGGCCCGAGCGTCAGTCTCGATCTGCGGCCTGAAGGGGATCAGGCCCAGGCGCTGATGGCTTTGGGCCTGTCCTTGTCCAGGCGCTTGGGTGCGCCATCTGACAAGTTTGAAGCGGCCTGAGCCGCTCAGCCACCCCGAAAATTGAAATTCATGTCGGGCTTGTGGCCGCTGATCAGCGCTGCCAGGGCCTTGCCTGAGCCAGCGCCATGCGTCCAGCCCAGCGTGCCATGTCCGGCGTTGACCCAGAGCTTGCCCACCCGGGTGCGGCCGATGAAGGGGATGTTGGTGGGCGTGGCTGGGCGCAGGCCGGTCCAGAAGCGCGGGTTGCCGCCTTCATGGGCCAAGCGTGTGTCACACACGCCGGGCAGCACCTCGTTGATGCGCTTGAGTAACTTTTGGCAGCGTACTTGCGCTACGGGCGTGTCCAGACGGGTATCGAAACCGCCCAGCTCGATGGTGCCCGCCACGCGCAGCTGGTTTCCCAGCCTTGAGATCGCGCACTTCACCTCATCGTCGATGGTCGACACGAAGGGCGCGCGGTCGGGCTCCAGCAAGTCCAAGGTAGCGCTGTAGCCTTTGCCGGGGTAGATGGGCAGGTGCACGCCGACGCTGCGCAGCAATGGTGCCGAGTAGGAGCCGCACGCGACCACGACTTCATCCGCCTTTAGCACCACGGTCGAAGCTGCTGTCCGTGAAGAGGTGTCGGCCGAGTTGGGCCGTACGGTGACTGAGTCGACCTGCCCGCCCGCGGTGTTCAGGCGGACGATGTCATGACCGTACAAAAACTGCGCGCCCCTTTGCTGGCAGCGCCTGGCTAGTTGCTGGGCAAACACCAGGGCGTCGCCGGACTCGTCGGAGGGGGTGTAGGTGCCGCCCACGATGCGATGGGCAAAGGATTTGAATGCCGGTTCGATGCGTAGCAACTCGTCGCGGCTGACCACCTGGCGGTCGACGCCATAGCGACGCATCAGGCTGGCGGCATCGGCAGCGCCGTCGAAGGATTTTTGGTCGGTGAAGTAATGCGCAATGCCGCGTTCCAGGCGCTGGAATTCAATGCCGGTTGCATTCACCATTTCTTTCAGGGCAGTGTGGCTGTAGCGACCCAGGGCCACAATTTGCTGCACGTTGCGCTCGAAAGCGGCGTCGTTGCACTGGGCCAGGAACTGCAGGCCCCAGCTGTATTGCCGCCAGCCCCCGCCCCAGGGGAGCTGGGGCCGAAACAGCAGTGGCGCGTCATTGCGCAGCAACCACTTCAACAACTTCAGCGGGGCATCCCGGTTGGCCCAGGGCTCGCAGTAGCTCACGGAAATCTGCGCGCCATTGGCATAGCTGGTTTCCAGGCCGGCATCGGGCTGGCGGTCCACGACGGTCACTTCAAAGCCCTGCTCCAGCAGGTGCCAGGCCGTGCTTACGCCGATGATGCCAGCACCCAGTACAACGATTTTTTTCATGAACGGAAGTGTCGCGCAAGGCCGTGGACCCACGCCAGCAAAATGAGCTTGTCAGAGAAAACATAAGCCGGGCTAATAATGTGAGCCATGAGCACTTTTGATCCTGATGCCCTGGAATGTCTGGCCGCGATTGTTGAAGAGGGCGGTTTCGAGCGCGCCGCCGTGCGTTTGTCCATCACCCAGTCGGCGGTGTCCCAGCGCCTGCGCTCCCTGGAAACCCAGGTGGGTACGGTGCTGGTGGTGCGCAGCCGTCCCCTGCGTGCCACCACCGCAGGCCGTCTGTTGCTGCGCCACACCATGCAGATGCGTTTGCTCCGCGCGGACCTGGAGCAGGATCTGAAAGAGCTGGCTCCCAGTGCTGTGACGGGGCAGCGCGAGGAAGAGCGGGTGTCGATTGCGATCAACGCCGATAGCATTGCCACCTGGGCCATGTCTGCACTCACGCCCCTGGTGCATCAGGGCTTGCCGCTGGAGATCATCACCGACGACCAGGACTTCACCCACGATTGGCTGCGCGAAGGCCAGGTGCTGGGTTGTGTGACCACGCTCAAGCAGGCCTTGCGTGGCTGCAAGGTGCTGCCGCTGGGGGCCATGAGCTACGTGCTGGTGGCCAGTGCCGAGTACGCACAATTGCATTGCCCGCAAGGCATCACGCCGCACAACTTCAGGGATGTGCCCTTTATTGCCTTCAACCGCAAGGATGATTTGCAGCAGGAGTTTGTGAGTCGATGTCTGGGCCTGAAACGGGTCAGTTTGCGACAGCGCTTTGTGCCCAGCAGTGAGGGACAGGTCCATGCGGCGCTGGCGGGCTGGGGCGTGACGACGGTGCCGGCGCTGAAGGTGCGAGACCTTCTGGCCAGCGGCGCGCTGGTCAACCTGCGGCCCGATTTTGAGTTGCTCGTGGATCTGTACTGGCATTGCTGGAACCTCGACTCTGCCGTGCTGGACACCCTCACGCGGTCGCTCACGCAGGAGGCTGAACAGGCTTTGAGCCATGGCCCCGGTTTGACGGTGCCCTCTGGGCCACCTGGGGTAACATGATTGAACTTAACGGTAGCAAAACAGTCGACTATTTCGCCAACTGACGCACATGCCTAAAATGTTGGCATGAGTACAGGCAAAGCCCCCAAACGCTCCTTCAAGGAGCAAATGCTGCAAGCGCGTGAGGACGCGATCGTGCAAACCGTCAACCGCTTGTTGGCCGACAAAGGCTTCGAGGCCATGACGGTGGACGAAGTGGCTGCCGAAGTCGGCATCGCCAAAGCCAGCTTGTACAAGCACTTCCCCAGCAAGGAAGACCTGGCTGCTGCTGCCATGGTGCGCGTGATGCGCCGCGCCCAGGCGTTTCTGGCCGAGATACCACCTGAACTGGAAGCCCTGGAAAAGCTACGTCAGGTGGTGCGGTGGACCATGTCTTTGAAGCTGGCCGGAGAAATGCCTTCTCTGCCCAGTCAGAACTCCAGCTTGCGCACGGCCTTGATGAACAGCCAGGATTACATGGAAGGCCTGATGGAAGTGGCAGACACCTTGGGTGCCTGGATCGTCGAAGCTCAGTCCGCCGGACGCATCAGCAAGCACTTGCCGCCCATCGCAGTGCTTTACACCTTGTACGCACGGGCCTGCGACCCGGTCCTTGAATTTCTCAAAATGGGAGAACAGCACAACGATGAAGAAATCATCGAACTGGTGCTGTACACCTGTTTTGAAGGGCTGAACGCCCGCTAGGGGCGAGCAACCCTTCCTATTGCCGGGGGCCTTAGCGGACCAGCAGCACCGGCACCTTGCAGTGCGCCAGCACCTGTGTCGCCACCGAGCCCATCACCAGGTTGCCCAGCGCACTGTGGCCATGTGAGCCCATCACGATCAGATCAAACTCACCGGTTTCGGCTTGTTTGCCTATGCATTCGGAGGCATGGCCCACGGCCCAGCTGCTGGTGGCATTGATGTCGTGGCGAGCCAGAAATTCGGACACCGGGCCCAGCACCTTTTCGGCTTCCTCGGCCTGGTAACTGTCCACCACCTCCTTGCCCAGTGCCGAGCTGGCGCGTGCCGGAATTGCTGGCTGCACAGTGAACAGATGAAACTCGTTCTTGGGGTTGAACACTTCGTTGTGCGTGACCAGGTAGGCCACCATCTTCTTGCTGTAGGCGCTGCCGTCAACGGCGAGTAGGATTTTCATGCTTGGGTCCTCAGTATCATGGTCAGTGTAACGGGGGGTAAGGCCCCGAACTTGAGTGAGATCAAGAAAGCAAAACAGATTTGAGCCGATTTCATCGGCCAACCAAGGGAGCAGGATGATGGCAGATTTTCAGGGTTCATCGACCACGCCTTTGCGCGCCGGTAGCCGTAGCCCGTTCGGCAGGCGGCCCCTGCTGATCCATGGGGTCTGGGGCCTGACCGCTTTGGCGATGGCCACCCAGTTTTTGTGCCCTGGGCCAGCCTTGGCCGCGACCTCAGCTCCCGTGATGTTGGCCAATGTTTACCGCCCGGGTGTGGTGTTGTCCGACTACTGGGTGAGCGAAAAATACGATGGTGTGCGCGGCTACTGGGATGGACATCGCCTGCTGACCCGAGGCGGCGAGGTGATTGCTGCGCCCGCCTGGTTCACCGCCGGCTGGCCTGAGCAGGCAATGGATGGCGAGCTATGGGCCGGGCGCGGACAGTTTGCCAAGGCTGTGTCCACGGTGCGCCAGCAAGTGCCTAACGATGAGGCCTGGCGCCAGATTCGGTTCATGGTGTTTGATCTGCCTACCCATGGTGGCTCGTTTGACGAGCGCTTGCCGGCGCTCCAGTCCCAGGTCGCTCAGATTGCCCAGCCCTGGGTTCAGGCGGTGGCCCAACGCAAGGTGCCGCATCAGGCGGCGCTGCAAGCTTTGCTGATGGCCACGGTTAAAGCCGGCGGCGAGGGCCTGATGCTGCATCGTGGCGCGTCGCTGTACCAGGCCGTGCGCAACGATGATCTGCTCAAGCTCAAAACACATGACGATGCAGAAGCCCGGGTGGTCGGCCACGTCAGTGGGCTCGGCAAGCACCGTGGGCAACTGGGTGCCTTGTGGGTGGAGGTGCCCGCCGCGTCAGAGGGCATGGCGCCGCTGCGCTTCAAGCTCGGTACTGGATTTTCGCAAGCGCAGCGTCGTGACCCTCCGCCCATCGGCAGCCTGGTGACCTTCCGCTATCTGGGGCTCACCGACAAGGGTTTGCCCCGGTTTGCCAGTTTTTTACGGGTGCGTGAGGACGGCGCGGACCTGGTTCCGCTCAAACCGTGACCATGCCTTGCGGCAAGAACGCAGCCTGCTCATTTTTGCGGGCGTAGCCCAAGGGGTTGGCGACGACCCTGCAGCCCAGATGCACATAGTCGCTGGGCGCGTGCAAATGGCCATGCAGCCAAAGTTCGGCGTGAGGCAACAGGTCGTCGAGCGCGTTGCAAAAACCAGCGGTGCCCGGCGTGCGACCGTAGCGGGGGTCGGCACTTTGCAGGGTGGGTGCAAAGTGGGTGACGGCCACCGTGCGACCGGCAAAGGGCTTGTTCAAGGCCTCACTCAGCCAGTTCTGGCAGGCCAACGCCTGTTCGCGCACACCTTGTGCCAGCCAGGGTTCGCCTGCACGCGTGGTGAGCGTTTTTCGCAAGTAGTAGTTGGCGGCCCGAAAAGCCTTGTCGCGCGCCTTGAGCTGTTGTCCGAGAGTCGCCGCCGTATCGCAGTCCCTGGGGCCCAGGGCATCGAAGTCCGACCACAGGGTGGTACCTACAAAGCGTACATCGCCGCTGGCGTCTTGCATCACCACTTCCTGGCGCTCCAGCCAGGTGATGCCCAGACGGGCGCAGACCTCCTGCAGTCGTTCATGTGCGGCATCGAAGTCCTGGCCGTCGTACTCGTGGTTCCCCGGCACCATCAGCACCGGCGTAGGCCAACCACTCTGTGGTGAAAAGCGCGCCAGCCCGAAATCGGCATCAGTCAGCAGTGAGCCCGTCTGGTAGGAGCCTATGTCGCCCGCCAGCACCAGCACGTCTGCACCGGCGGCGGGCTGGGGCACAAAGTGCGGATGCACCTCCAGGTGCAGGTCAGACAAGAGCTGGATGTTCACGCGCTGCCTGCCGTGGTGAAGGCGCGTGCCGCAGCCTGCGCCACGTTCTGTCGTAGCCACTGGTGGGCCCGGTTGTTGTCTTCGCGGGCGTGCCACAGGGCATCGACGTGCACCGTGGGCACATCGAAAGGCAGCTCGCGCAGCACCAGCTGCTCTGCAAAACCCGTGCTGTGAAAAAAGTGTTGCGGCAGCACCGTGAGCAGGTCCGATTGCGCCACCACGCGGCCCGCCGTGAAAAACTGGTTCACTGTTAACACCACCCGTCGCTCACGCTTGAGCAAGGTAAGGGCTTCGTCTATGAAGCCAAACGGCTTGCCGGTGAAGCTGACCAGCAGATGGCGGGCGGCACAGTAGGCATCCAGCGTGAGCGGGACCTGGGCGAGCGGATGGTCCCGGCGCATCACGCACACATAACGCCCGCTGTACAAACGCTGGCTGGCGAAGGCTACCGCCTTGCCGACTTGCGCACGGGCGGTCAGGTCGGAGGCCACAGCCGGGAAATAACCGACAGCCAGATCGATGCTTTGCTCATCGAGCAATTTGCGTGGGTCGCGGGTGCTGAGTGGCACCACACGCAGCGAGATACCGGGTGCCTGGACCTCGGTGGTGTTCAGCAGTTCGGGGATGAGGTCGGCCGCCGTGGCATCGGCCATGGCCAGCACAAAGCTGCTGTCTGTGTGGGCAGGATCGAAATCGCTGGGGCTTAGCGAGGTCTGGATTTGGCGCAGGGCTTCGCGCACGTTGGGCCACAGCGCTGCCGCACGTGCGGTGGGCTCCATCACCGAGCCATTGCGCTGCACCAACTCGTCGCCCAGAGTGTCGCGAAGGCGACGCAGGGCATTGCTGACCGCTGGCTGAGTCAGCGACAAATTTCGGGCTGCGCGGGTCAGGCTGCGCTCTGCCATGACTTCGTCAAAAACCCGAAGCAGATTCAGGTCCAGCGTGCGGAAGTTGATCGGATTCATACGTCATTATCACTATGGTGAATGAATGACATCATAAATAGAAAGTTGAACAACATTAGTGTTAACCCTAATATTCACCCCATCGCTGACCTCCATGGTCAGCTTCACGTCAAGAAGGAGTAAGCCATGATGAACTTTATCCCTAGCAATTTGCACATCGAATCTGCACGTGTGGCGAGCAAGTCCGACTCTGTTGCCGCTGCTCGTCAGGCGCGTCGTCGTTTTGACGGCACCCGTGGTTTGGCAGCCCTGCTGCTGGGCGCGGTGGTTGCGGCCACGGTGACGGTGGCGGATCAGCTGGTTGAAACCTGGGCTGACGATCATTTGCTGGCCCTGTGGATCGTGCTGTGGGCCGTGGGTTTTGCCACGGCAGCCTTGTCGGCCAGCACCGCCCGCAGCGTGGCCCGTCGTGTGGTGGCTGCGGCAGACGCCTGGTCTGCGCAGCAGGCCCGTGCCCGTGCTGATCGTCGCTTGTGGGCCGCCGCGATGAACGATCCCCGTGTCATGGCCGACATCAGGGCAGCCCAGCAGCGTGCCGCCGCCGCCGTGCCCTTGACGCAAGTCAGCACGCAAGAGCCGCTTGCCTACAGTGCTGAGGCGGCGCGCGGTGCCAACATCGACGATGAAATCAGCGCGATGCATACCCGCCGCACGATGGGTTACTGGGACTGAACTTCGCGACGTTTTTCCGGCATATAGGGGGCTTTTTTCGACCGGGGCAGATTCGGATCAAGCCCCCCAGCTTCTTCTTTGCCCGTGGGGTGCTCGGGAGCTTGTGGAAAATAGTCGATCGGTGGTCACAGTGATCATCGTCGCCAACCCACTGAGCTGAGCCCCATGTACCTCCCAGCCCACTTTGCTGAAACTCGCCCCGAGGAACTTGCTCGCATCATGTGCGAGCACCCGTTGGGCATGCTGGTCACACACAGCAGCGACGGCCTGGATGCGGATCACATTCCCTTTGAATTTGATGCGGCTGCTGGGCCCTTAGGACGCCTATCTGCCCACATTGCCCGTGCTAACCCCTTATGGCAGCGATGCCCCACCGGCACGCCCGTGATGGTTGTGTTCCATGGTGCTGAGGCTTACATCTCACCGAGTTGGTACCCCAGCAAACACGAGACCCATCGTCAGGTCCCGACCTGGAACTACGAAGTCGTGCACGCGCACGGCACCATTGCCGTCCGTGATGATGAGCGCTTTGTGCGGGGCATCGTTGCCCGCTTGACGCGTCGACACGAAGCACCTGAACCCCAACCTTGGAAGATGGGCGACGCCCCGTCCGAATACATTGACGGCCTGCTGAAAAACATCGTGGGGATCGAGGTTCACATCAGCCGCCTGACGGGCAAGGTCAAGCTCAGTCAGAACAAGGAGGCGCGTGATCGGCTTGGCGCTGCCGAAGCCCTGGATGCACGCGGGCATGGCAACGTCGCCCAGGCCATGCGCAACGCAGGGTGAGCCGCCCGAATGGGCTCACCCTGCGGGCTTGGTCTGCTGGACTGACGGGTTAAACGCCCAGGCGTTTTTTCAACTGCGCCTTGACCTCAACCAGCGCCTGGGGCAAGTGGTAGGCCAGCTGCTCGAAGTGGGCGTCGTGCAATTGCAGTTCTTGCTGCCACGCCGCGGGGTCGATGCGGGTGACGGTGTTGAACTGGTCTGTCGTGAAGTTCAGGCCGGTCCAGTTGATTTCGGCGTAGGTCGGGCTGACGCCAAAGATCGACTCGGTGCCCACAGCCTGGCCTTCCAGGCGGTCGATCATCCACTTCAGCACGCGCATGTTTTCACCGTAGCCAGGCCACACAAACTTGCCGTCGTCACCTTTGCGGAACCAGTTGGTGGTGTAAATCTTGGGCAACTTGGCGCCTGCGGCTTCGAGCTTGGCACCCAGATTCAGCCAATGCTGGAAGTAGTCGCTCATGTTGTAGCCGGTGAAGGGCAGCATGGCAAAGGGGTCGCGGCGCACCACGCCTTGCTGGCCTACGGCTGCTGCGGTGGTCTCCGAGCCCATGGTGGCCGCCATGTAAACGCCTTCCACCCAGTTGCGGGCTTCGGTCACCAGCGGCACGGTGGTGGAGCGGCGGCCGCCAAAGATGAAGGCATCAATCTGCACGCCAGCGGGGTCGTTCCAGGCGGAATCGAGCGCCGGGTTGTTGGTGGCTGCGACGGTGAAGCGTGAGTTGGGATGGGCTGCCTTGGCACCCGTTTCCTTGGCGATGGCGGGCGTCCAGTCTTTGCCTTGCCAGTCGATCAGGTGATCGGGCAGGCTGCCGGTGTCGTGCTCCATGCCTTCCCACCACACATCGCCATCGTCGGTCAGCGCCACATTGGTGAAGATGACGTTCTTGTCCAGGCTGCGCATGCAGTTGGGGTTGGTCAACATATTGGTGCCGGGGGCCACACCGAAGTAACCGGCTTCAGGGTTGATGGCGCGCAGCGTGCCATCGGCTTGTGGCTTGATCCAGGCAATGTCGTCACCGATGGTGGTGACCGACCAGCCATCAAAACCGGCTGGCGGCACCAGCATGGAGAAGTTGGTTTTGCCGCAGGCGCTGGGGAAGGCCGCTGCTACATGGTACTTTTTGCCCTGGGGATTGGTCACACCCAGGATCAGCATGTGCTCCGCCAGCCAGCCCTGGTCGCGGCCCATGGTGGAGGCAATGCGCAACGCAAAGCACTTTTTGCCCAACAAAGCGTTGCCGCCGTAGCCGGAGCCATACGACCAGATTTCGCGGGTTTCGGGGTAATGCACGATGTACTTGGTGCTGTTGCAGGGCCACTTCACGTCCTGCTGACCCGCTTCCAGGGGGGCACCCACGGTGTGCACGCAAGGCACGAACTCACCTGTGACACCCAACACATCAAATACCGCACGGCCCATGCGGGTCATGGTGCGCATGTTTACGGCCACATAGGGGCTGTCGGACAGCTCAATGCCGATGTGGGCGATAGGGCTGCCCAGCGGTCCCATGCTGAAGGGCACCACATACATGGTGCGTCCACGCATGCAGCCTGCAAACAGTGCAGCCTGGCCGTCGGCGGTGCCGAATTGCAGCTTGGCACGCATCTCGGCAGGTGCCATCCAGTTGTTGGTGGGGCCGGCGTCTTCCTTGCGTTCAGAGCAGATGTAAGTACGGTCTTCCACGCGTGCCACGTCGCTAGGGTCTGAGCAGGCCAGAAAGGAGTTGGGTCGCTTGGCAGGGTTGAGTTTTTTGAAGGTGCCGGCATCGACCAGTTGCTGGCACAGGCGGCTGTACTCTTCTTCCGAACCATCGCACCAGTAAACCTGGGCGGGTTGGGTCAGGGCGACCATGTCGGCCACCCAGGCAATCAGCCGTGGGTTTTTGACGTAGTTGGGCGTGTTGAGTGTCAAACCCTGCATCACGGGTGCGTTCATAAAAAGCTCCTAAGTTTAAAAATCGTCTTTTCAAAAATGGGGGCGCAAGTGATGGCTAGTGACATGCCATACCCAGCTTTGAGAAGACGTCTTTCAACTGCCCCGGTCAAGTCTCTTCATGCGCAGACAGACCGGATGGGCTCTGGATTTTATGAACACGTCCAAAAGTTACCAAGCGATTACAGGCAAAAGATATGCAAAACATGCATGATGTTATGCTCGTTACTGCTTGTCGATGCCTGATGGACCTGGATGACAGACACGAAAAAGCCCGCACGAGGCGGGCTTGGGGGCGCGTCGAATGCCGAGGCGTCCGACGGGCGGAGGTGGGAATGCGTTACGCCATCGACACGGCGATGAAAGCCAGCAAGAACATAAGCACGCCGCCGACCAAAGGCAGCACGATCGGGATCAAGGGCAAAACTTCCTCAACGGGATCGACTTCGTGAGCGGTATCGACGGGCTGGTGGGCTGACATGGGCTCTCCTTGAGCAGCAAAAACAGTAGATGGCGAGATTTTAGCTCCAGCCAGCGCCCTGGGGCACGCCTCATGCTTCAGGTTGAAAGGTGGTGGCCAGCTGTGAGGTCAGCCGATGAGCCCACGGTCACGCGCGGGGTTGCCGCACGGCTCGCAGCACTTCCTCGCCGTAGGCCTCCAGTTTCTTCAGGCCGATGCCGCTGATGCCCTGCAGGTCATCCAGGTTCTGAGGGGCACGCTCGGCGATGGTGGCCAGGGTCGCGTCGTGAAAAATCACATAGGCTGGCAAGTTGTGCTCGCGTGCCACTTCGGCTCGCCAGGCCTTGAGAGCCGCATAACGCTGCTGTGCCGCCTCGTCGAGGGTGGCCATTTTGTGGTCCGACGCGCGGGAGCCGGTCGAACGGGCCTTGCGACCCAGGCCCGTGCCCGACAGGGATGCGCGCAACTGCACCTGTACCTCGCCCCGCAGCACTGCGCGGGAGGCCTCGGTGAGTTGCAAGGTATTGAAGGCCTGACTGTCGATGGCCACGGCGCCGGTCGCAATCAGCTGGCGCAGCACGCCGCGCAGCTGGCTTTCGCTCAGGTCGGCACCCAGGCCGAATGTGCTCAGGCTGGCGTGGCCATATTGGCTCACCTTGTCGGAAGTCTTGCCGCGCAAGATGTCCATGATGTGGCCAGCGCCAAAGCTCATGCCGCTGAGCTGCTGCACGCGGTAGATGGTGCTGAGCAGTTTGCGTGCCGCGTCTGTGCCATCCCACACTGCCGGTGGATGCAGGCAGTTGTCGCAATTGCCGCAGGGCTGACTGGCCTGACCAAAGTAGCTGAGCAGTCGCACGCGTCGGCAATCGGTGGCCTCAGCCAGGGCTAGCAAGGCATCCAGCTTGTCGCGCAAGCCTTGCTTGAAGACGTCGCCTGCAGGGCTCTCGTCGATCATGCGGCGCTGGTTCACCATGTCCTGCAGGCCATAGGCCATCCATGCGTCGGCAGCCTCCCCGTCGCGCCCGGCACGGCCGGTTTCCTGGTAGTAGCCCTCGATGTTTTTGGGCATATCCAGGTGGGCGACAAAACGCACATCGGGCTTGTCAATCCCCATGCCAAACGCAATGGTGGCCACCACCACCACACCTTCATCACGCAAGAATCGGTCCTGGTTGGCCTGGCGGACTTTCTGGTCCAGGCCCGCGTGGTAGGGAAGGGCATCGATGCCGTTCTCGCAAAGGATTTGTGCCACTTCTTCAACCCGCTTGCGGGACTGGCAGTACACCACCCCAGCATCGCCATCGTGGGTATCTTCAATGAAACGCAGCAATTGCTGAGTGGCTTCTTTTTTCTCGACGATGGTGTAACGGATGTTCGGCCGGTCAAAGCTGCTGACAAAGGTGCGCGCATCCTGCAGCTGCAGGCGCTCCACGATGTCCTCGCGTGTCAAGGCATCGGCGGTGGCGGTCAGGGCCACGCGTGGCACTCCGGCAAAGCGTTCGTGCAGCACGGTCAGGGCCCGGTACTCGGGCCGGAAGTCGTGGCCCCACTGGCTGACACAGTGCACCTCGTCGATGGCAAACAGGCTCAGCTGGCCGCGGGCATGCAGTGTGTCCAGTCGCTCCAGAAAGCGCGCGGTCGTCACCCGCTCGGGTGCTGCGTACAGCAGGGTGATGTCTCCGCGCATCAGGCGCTGCTCAACCGCATACGCCTCGTCGGAGGAGAGCGTGGAATTCAGAAATGCAGCGGCAACGCCTGCCTCGTGCAGGGCGCCGACTTGGTCATGCATCAGGGCAATCAGCGGGGAGATGACGATGGTGACCCCGAACCCGGCGCGTTGTCGAGCAATGGCAGGCACCTGATAGCACAGGGATTTGCCACCACCGGTGGGCATAAGCACCAGCGCATCGCCACCCGCCACGACGTGTTCGATGATGGCTTGTTGCGGACCGCGAAACTGCGTGTAACCAAACACCACGCGAAGAATCTCGTGGCAGTCCTGCTGCACCGAAATGGGGGTTTCCAGGAGGTCGTTCAAGGCGTTCAAGTGTGAAGAGCAAGGCGTATTGTCGGCGTATGGCGAGACGCTTGCGAACAACACTCTTTGGTAAACTGCCGCCCTACTGCCCAAGGAGCGCTGCAGCAACTGGTGACCCGCGCACACAGCTTGTCAGGCTTGGGGATGTCAACTGCGCTCGCTTGTATGAACTCACCAGGCGAGCTGTCCTCATGAAATCCGTTTCTCTCTCCCGCCCCTACACCCGTGCCCAGGCATTGCCGGGCATTTTGGCCAGGCGGATTGCCATACTCGATGGTGCGATGGGCACCATGATTCAGCGCTTCAAGCTGAGCGAGGAGCAGTACCGCGGTGTGCAATTCAAGGACTTTCACAAGGATGTGAAAGGCAACAATGAGCTGCTGAGCCTGACCCGCCCCGATGTGATCCGCGACATCCACGAGGGCTACCTTGCCGCAGGTGCCGACCTGATTGAAACCAACACCTTTGGTGCCACCACCGTTGCGCAAGCCGATTACGACATGGCGCACCTGGCCCGCGAGATGAACTTGAAGTCGGCGCAATTGGCCCGGGCCGCCTGCGACAAGTTCTCCACTCCAGACCATCCCCGTTTTGTAGCGGGCGCTCTGGGCCCCACGCCCAAAACCGCCAGCATCAGCCCCGATGTGAACGACCCGGGTGCACGCAATGTGACATTTGAAGAGTTGCGCGCTGCCTATTTCGAGCAAGTTCAAGCGCTGGTGGAGGGTGGCAGCGACGTGTTGCTGGTGGAGACCATTTTTGACACCCTCAACGCCAAAGCCGCGCTGTTTGCCATCGACGAGTTTTTTGAACTGTCGGGCGAGCGCCTGCCCCTCGTCATCAGTGGCACGGTGACCGATGCCTCGGGCCGTATCCTGAGCGGCCAGACTGTCACCGCCTTCTGGCATAGCGTGCGCCATGCCCAGCCACTGGCCATTGGCCTGAACTGCGCCCTGGGCGCGGCCTTGATGCGCCCATATATCCAGGAGCTGAACCGGGTGGCGCCCGACACCTTTATCAGCTGTTACCCCAACGCCGGCTTGCCCAACCCCATGAGCGACACCGGCTTTGACGAAACCCCCGAGGTCACCAGCCGCCTGGTGCGCGAGTTCGCTGCCGAAGGACTGGTCAATATCCTGGGGGGCTGCTGTGGCACGACGCCCGATCACATTGCTGCGATTCATCAGGCGGTCTCGCCTTTGCCTACACGTGCCTTGCAGCGTCCGCGTTTTTACGCAGAAGCAGCCTGAGGCGCTCTCTTTGGCGTCTACCCATCCGGTGCCGAGTTGATGCCGGTGTAAGCGGCGGCAGTCTGTGGTTGAATCGGCAGCTTCAATAAGCTCAGACGGTTCATCATGGCTCCATTCAGGCTGGCCGAGCGCCAGCGTATTTCCGCACTGGCCCAGGCCTTATTGGCTGCGCTGGTTTTTCCGGCTGCGATGGCTGCCGATGCTCCTGCCGGCCCGGTTGCGACGCCGCCAGTTCCCCGATTTGTTGAAGAAACCGATACCGCCGGCCTGCAAATTCGCTTTGATGGCGAAGACGAGTACATGGTGGGCGGCGGTGTGGCCACCTTCGATTGCGACAACGACGGTTTGCCCGAGGTCTACGTGACAGGCGGTGTCAACAAGGCCAAGTTCTATCGCAACAAAAGCTCGCGCGGTGGCCCGATCAAGCTGGCTGAGGAGCGCTCGGGCCTCGAGCTGACCAACGCCGTGGGCGCCTACCCGCTGGATGTGGATGGCGATGGGCAAGTCGACCTGGTGGTGCTGCGGGTGGGCGAGGTGCAGGTATTCAAAGGACTGGGGATGTGCCGGTTCCAGAGCGCCAACGAAAGCTGGGGTTTCCAAAGCAGCAACGGCTGGCACACCGCGTTTTCGGCGACTTGGGAAAAAGGCGAAAACTGGCCCACCTTTGCCGTGGGCACTTACGTGGATCGCACCCGGCCTGAGTACCCCTGGGGCAGCTGCACGCCGACCTTGTTTTTGCGGCCACGCGAAGGCGCAGCCGGCTTTGCGAGCCCCCAGGCGCTCACACCAGGCCACTGCGCCTTGTCGATGCTGTTCACAGACTGGAGCCGCTCGGGCGAGGCGGCACTGCGGGTGAGCAATGACCGCGAGTTCTACAAAGGCGGCCAAGAGCAACTTTGGCGGGTGGCCCCCGGCCAGGCGCCGGTGCTCTTTGGGCCAGACCAAGGCTGGAAGCCCCTGCAAATCTGGGGCATGGGCATTGCCAGCCACGACATCGATGGCGACGGCCTGCCCGAAGTGTTTTTGACCAGCATGGCCGACAACAAGCTGCAGCGCCTGGCACCCGGCACGACCATACCTGCCAAAAACCCCACTTACCAGGACACGGCCTATCGACAGGGTTTGACGGCGCACCGGCCTTATGTGGGTGGTGACATTTACCCCAGCACGGCCTGGCACGCCCAGTTTGAGGACGTCAACCATGATGGCTATGCCGATCTGTTCATCGTCAAGGGCAATGTGTCCACCATGCCAGACTTTGCACAGCTAGACCCCAATAACCTCTTGCTGCAAAAGACCGATGGCAACTTTGTCGAGGTCGGCAATCTGGCGGGCATGGCCAGTTTTCGCCGGGGGCGCGGTGGCATGTTGGCTGATTTGAACGGCGACGGCTTGCTCGACATGGTGGTGGTCAACCGTTGGGACAAGGCACAGCTCTGGCGCAATGTGGGCGCGGGTACCGCTGAAAAGCCCGCCCCCATGGGGCACTGGCTGCAGCTGCGCCTGCAACAGCCGGGCGCTAATCGGGCCGCCGTGGGGGCCTGGGTCGAGGTGGATCTGGGGCAACCGTCCGGGCGAGTCATTCGGCGGGAGTTCACGGTGGGCGGGGGGCACGCCAGCGGCCATTGGGGCTGGCTGCATTTTGGGCTGGGTGAGATGGCGCCCGGCAAACAGGTCAAGCTGCGCGTGCAGTGGCCCCACGGTGACTGGAGCGAATGGCAAACCGTCGCCGCCGATGGTTTTTATGTGATGGACAAGGCCCAGGGCATCAGCCCCTGGAATGCACCATGAAACGTTTTCATTTTCACCTTCGCGCTCTCGCTTTGGCGATGGGCATGGGCCTGACGGCTTCTGTAGCTCAGGCACAGGCCACACCTGCGGCCGTGCCTTCCACCGTCTCCATGACCAAGCCGGCCAGCGCCTTCAGCGCAGGCGTGGCCACGGACTGGTTTCAGCTGGCTTTGCTCATCACTCAGCAGACGCCGGGTTTCAGCCCGCCGGTTGCGGCACGTGCATTGGGGTACCTGGGGCTGACCCTGTACGAGGCGGTGGTGCCCGGCATGCCCAACAACATCAGCCTGGCTGGGCAGCTCAACGACCTGATCTCATTGCCCTGGGCCCAGCCGGATGAGCCGCTGCACTGGCCTACCGTGGCCAACGCCGCCATGGCCACCATGACGCGCATGATGTTCAGCAACGCCAGCGCAGAAAACAAGGGCCGCATTGATTTGCTGGAGCGCAGCCTGCCGCTGAAGTACACGCAAGACTTTGATCCCAATAGCGTTACCCCCGATATCAGCAACCGCTCCCAGACGTTTGGCAAATTGATGGCCATGGCGGTGATGACCTGGGCGCGGACCGATGGTGGTCATGAGGCTTGGGGGCCTTTGCGCCGGGATCGGCAGCGTTACGTCCCTCCCAGCGGTGCTGGCAAGTGGTCGGTGACCCCGCCCGACTTCGCCCCGGCGCTCCTGCCCTGGTGGGGCCAGGTGCGGCCGTTCGTACTAAAGACGCCCGAAGACTGCCCGGCACCACCACCACCGCCCTACTCGGAAGAGCCCAGCTCCCCGTTTTACAAAGAGGGCATGGAGGTTTATCGAATCGCGAATCAGGCGACCCAGGAGCAGCGCCAGTTTGCCCTGTATTGGGCGGATGACCCGGGCAAGACGCCCACGCCCGCAGGCCATTGGGCGTTCATTGCCAATGACCTGCTCAAGGAGCGCAAGGCCGACCTGGGCACAGCTGCAAAGACCTTTGTCCGCCTCAATATGGCCATGTCGGATGCCTTTATTGCCGGCTGGCATACCAAGTACGTCTACAACCTGCTTCGACCGGTGACCTACGTGCAACTGGTCATCGACAGCAACTGGGTGCCGGGTTTGATGCACACCCCGCCCTTTCCCGAATACATCTCGGGTCATTCGGTGCAGTCCAGCTCGGCTGCAGCCGTGCTGGACCGTCTGTTTGGCGCCAACACCCGTTTTACGGACAACACGCACAACGACCGCGGCTGGGGGCCACGCACCTTTTCCAGTTTCCAGGCTGCTGCCAGCGAGGCGGCCATGTCACGGATGTACGCCGGCATTCACTTCCGTTCTGGCGTGGAGAGCGGACAGATCCAGGGCCGTTGTGTCGGTCAGAAAGTATTGGCGCTCAAGTTCGAACGCTGACCTCAACGGGTAGACCTAGGGTTTTCACGACCCTAGGGTAAGTCCTAATGTCCGCAGCACCGGCTTTGGTGATAATTAGTTCATCGATCAAACTATTGTTTTAACAATGGCAAGATCGATGACACAAGCAACCTTCCGCCTTATTTACAGGCAAACCACTCGGAGACATGCATGAAACTGAAACATTCACTGACGGCCTTGGCCCTGGGCCTGAGCGCGATCTCTTCCTTCGCACAAGTGACCGTGGGTGTGAGCTTTGATGCTTACCAGGAAGAGCGTTGGAAGACCGACGAAGCTGCCATCAAGGCAGAGCTGGCCAAGTCTGGCGCCAAGTACATCATGTCTGATGCCGGCGCTTCGACCGAAAAGCAATTGACCGACATCGACGGTCTGATTGCCAAGGGCGCCAAGGTGCTGATCGTTTTGGCTCGTGACAAAGACGCCATCCTGCCTGCCATCGCCAAGGCCAAGCAGCTGAACATCCCCGTGATTGCCTATGACCGTCTGGTTGACGCACCCGGCGTGACCTACATCACCTTCAACAACAAAGAAGTGGGTCGTATGACTGCCCGCGCCATTCTGGCTGTCAAGCCCAAGGGCAACTTTGCCATCATCAAGGGTGACCCAGGTGATGCAAATGCCAACTTCCTGCGCGAAGGCCAGGGCGAAGTGCTGGCTGATGCCATCAAAAAGGGCGACGTGAAGATCGTGGGTGAGGAGTTCACCTCCGGCTGGAACCCACAGAACGCCCAGAAAAACATGGAGCAGATCCTGACCAAAAACGGCAACAAGGTTGACGCTGTGGTTGCTCAGAACGACGGTATGGCCGGCGGCGTGATTGCTGCTTTGGCTGCCAAGGGTTTGGCTGGCATCCCTGTGTCTGGTCAGGACGGCGATTTGGCTGCTCTGAACCGCGTGGCCCTGGGTACCCAGACCGTTTCCGTCTGGAAAAACTCGCGTGACCTCGGTGCTGCTGCTGCCAAGGCGGCTGTGGAGCTGGGCAATGGCAAGGCTGTTGCCGGTGCTGAAGACTTCAATGACAACGGCAAGATGAAGAACACGCTGAAGTCCTTGCTGTTGAAGCCAATTCCAGTGACCCGTGACAACCTCGATGTGGTGGTCAAGGCCGGTCACATCAGCAAGGAAGCCCTGTGCAAGGGTGTGACCGACCCCAAGGTTGCCGCCTGCAAGTAATTCAGTCGACTGACTGAAAAGCCCTCACCGCGGGCCAAGCTTGATGCTTGTGACCCGCGGTGTGCTTTTGGGGTGGCCGTGATGTTCATGCGCCAACACCCGTGACGGACACAAGGGCGTCCCTTTCCCGGAGCTATTGATGAATCAAACTCTTAAAAATCTCAGGCATGCGCCGATCGATTGGCGCATGGTTTTGATGGCAGCCGTGTTGCTGGTCATTACCGTGACGTTCAATGTGCTGTCCGACGGTATCTTTTTCTCGCCTGAGAATCTTTACAACATTGCCCAGCAAACTGCCGTTGTCGGTGTGCTGGCTACGGTCATGGTCCTGATCATCGTTGCGCGCCATATCGACCTGTCGGTCGGCTCCGTGATGGGGTTTGTGGGCGTCTTGATCGCCATGCTGATGTATGAATACGAATGGTCTTGGCAGACCGCCTGTTTCTTGGGCTTGGTCGCCGCAATTTTGGTGGCCATGTATCAGGGCTGGTTGACCTCCATACTCGGTGTGCCCTCCTTTGTGGTGACCCTGGGTGGTCTGATGTCGTTCCGTGGTGCGGCCTACTTGCTGTCCCAAGGCAAAACCCAGCCGATTGCAGATCCGTTTTTTCTGACCTTGGGCGGTGGTTTCAATGGCGGCATAGGCACTCGTGCCTCGTGGATTTTGGGTGTTGTCATTTGCGTTGCAATTTTGTGGAGTGTGATTGCCCGCCGTCGTGCCAAAAGCTTTTATGAAGTTCCCAATCGTGCATTGACCACCGACCTGGCTATCGCGGCCATTCCCATGCTGTTGGTCCTGGCGTTTGTGAATGCCATGTGCGCCTACCAAATTCCGAACAAACCTGACGCGCAAGGCATCCCTATTCCCGTGCTGATCTGGGGGGGCGTGGCCTTGTTCATGTCTTTCCTGGTCAAGCGCACCCGCTTTGGCCGCTATGTGTTTGCCATGGGCGGTAATCCGGATGCTGCCGCCTTGGTGGGTATTCCCGTCAAGCGCGTGACCATGCTGCTGTTCGTGTTGTTGGCGGTGCTGACCACGATTGCTGCCATCGTATCTGTGTCGCGCCTGAACGCAGGCACCAATTCCTTGGGAACCAACCTGGAGCTGTTGGTGATTGCTGCCACGGTGATTGGTGGTACAGCTCTGGCAGGTGGCAGCGGCACGATCCTGGGCTCCGTCCTGGGTGCGCTGATCATGCAGTGCATCGAAAGCGGCATGTTGCTGCTGGATGTGTCCATCGGTATGCGCTACGTGATCATTGGTCAGGTGCTGATCGCTGCGGTGGTTTTTGATGTGGCTTATCGCAAGTGGACGGGAGATACCCAGTGAACACCGAAGTAAACAACTTGAACGTCTCCACCAAACCAAAGGCAGACCCCAACAAATGCCTGGTTGAACTACGCAACATCAAAAAGGCCTTTGGCGGCGTCCACGCGGTGGATGATGTCAGCCTGACGCTTTACCCCGGCGAAGTCGTGGCCTTGTTGGGTCACAACGGCGCGGGCAAGTCTACGTTGATGAAGATGTTGGCGGGGGCGTACCCCATTGACAGCGGCGATGTGATGATCAACGGTCAGCGCGCCGAAATCCGCTCTCCCGCAGACTCCCAGGCGCAGGGCATCGAGACGATTTACCAAACTCTGGCCCTGGCCGACAACCTGGATTCGATTGCCAACCTGTTCCTGGGGCGCGAGTTGCTGACCAAGTGGAACACCCTCGACGACCACCGCATGGATGCTGAGGGCCGCAAGGTCTTTCATCGCCTGAACAAGAACTTCAAGAATCACCATGTGCCGGTGCGTCGCTTGTCTGGCGGCCAGCGCCAGGTGGTGGCGATCTCCCGCGCTATTTTCTTCAATGCGCAGATCCTGATCATGGACGAGCCCACAGCGGCCCTGGGCCCGGAAGAAACCGCCATGGTGGCGCGTCTGATCGAGCAGCTCAAGGCCGATGGCGTGGGCATTTTCCTGATCAGCCACGACATGCACGATGTGTTCGCGCTGAGCGACCGCGTGGCCGTCATGAAGAACGGCAAGCTGGTGGGCACCTACCGCACTCAGGACGTGACCGAGGACGAGGTTCTGGGCATGATCATTCTGGGCAAGCAGCCCACAGGCAAGTCGCAGACGGAAAGAATGCCTGCCTGAATGGCACGCGTCGGCCCCCATGAAAACCACCGGCGATCAGCAGCTGGTCAAGCGCATCAACCGCAGCGCCTTGTTGCGGCTGTTGCGTGCGCAACCGGGCTTGTCTCGCGCGCAGCTGGCCAGTGAAAGTGGGCTGACCAAGTCCACTGTCAGCCTGCTGGTGCGTGAGCTGATCGACGAAGGCTGGCTGGCGGAGGACGAAATCGCCGTCACACCGGGCCAGGGCCGGCCTTCTACGCCGCTGCGACTGAGCAACACCGTGCTGGGTTTGGTGGGTGTGGAGGTCGCAGTGGATTGCCTGCGGCTGGTCTGTGTGTCGTTGACCGGAGAGGTGCTGTGGTGTACCGACGAACCGTTGGTCAGCAAGCGGCTGGAGGACGTCTGCGAGCAAACCGCTCGTTTGACGGCTCAGGCCCAGCAGGCCCAGTCTGGCTTGGGCCTGGCCTTGTTTGGCATTGGCGTGGGTTTGCCCGGTGCCTGTGACAACGCGACGGGCCGGGTGCGCTTTGCCCCCAATCTGGGTTGGCGCAATGTCGATTTTTTGTCGAACTTGAAGCGCAGCCTGGCACGTTACGGCCTGCCCGATGTGCCCCTGCATATCCAGAACGATGCTGATGCGGCCGCCCTGGGTGAATATGAGTTTGCCGGTGGCCATGATGAAGACACCCTGATTTTTGTGAATTGCGACATCGGTGTGGGCGCCGGCATTGTGCTGAACGACCGGCTGTTTACCGGTGCGCAGGGTATGGCCGGGGAAATCGGTCACAGCATCATGCAGATCGATGGCGAGCTGTGTTCCTGTGGTCGCCGTGGCTGTGCCGAGACCTTCATAGGCGCACGTGCGCTGGCACACGGAATCGGTCAAACCGACCGCATGATCCGGGCTGGCCACAGCCTAGGCGTGCTCTTACAGAACCTTTGGACGACCTTCAACCCCAATGTGCTGGTGGCGGGAGGCACCTCCTGCGTGCGTCACCCGGAGTTGGTGCACCTGGCGCAAGAGACCCTGAATGCCTGCGCCGCCAACGCGGGGATCGCTGCGCCCCAGGTACGCACTGCGCGTTACGGCCTGCTGGCGCCTGCCGTGGGCGCTGCGGCGCTGGTCTTGCACCAGCATTTGCGCCCCGTTCCCACACGTTTGCATCAGGTGCCGTCGGTACCGCGCTCCCTCCTCGCTTAACATGCCCTCGATGGGGCAACAACGTGGATTTATATGTTTCTAGGTATTGATATAGGCACCTCGGAAGTCAAGGTTCTGCTTCTGAGCGACGCCCACCAGATCATCGGCACTGCAGGCAGTGCCTTGGACATCAGCCGTCCTGCACCGGGTCACAGCGAGCAAGCGCCGCAAGACTGGTGGACGGGCACACAGAACGCCTGCGCCGAGTTGCGCAGCAAGCATGCATCAGCCTTTGCTCAGGTGCGTGCCATAGGCCTGTCGGGGCAAATGCACGGAGCCGTGTTGCTGGATGCCGGGCACCAGGTCTTGCGACCCGCCATGTTGTGGAACGACACCCGCGCCGCCCAGGAGTGCCTGGACATGATGGCCGAGCTGCCCGATGCCCCTCAGCTGGCAGGTAGCCTGGTCATGCCTGGCTTCACCGCACCGAAGTTGCGCTGGCTGGCCCGGCACGAGCCCGAGCTGTTTGCCCGCGTGGCCAAGGTGCTGCTGCCCAAGGACTATGTGCGCCTGATGCTCACCGGTGAATGTGTGAGCGACATGTCCGATGCCAGCGGCACCGCCTGGCTGGACGTTGCCAAGCGCGACTGGTCAGATGCCTTGCTGTCGCTCACCGGCCTGAGTCGCGCCCACATGCCACGTCTGGTTGAAGGCAGTGCCGCCAGCGGTGTGCTGTCGTCCGAGGCCGCGCAGGCCCTGGGCTTGACTGCGGGCATACCGGTGGCCGGTGGCGGCGGCGACAACGCCGTCAGCGCGGTGGGCATGGGTGCGGTCGAGGCGGGTCAGGGCTTTTTGTCGCTGGGTACCAGCGGTGTGCTGTTCGTCGTCACCCCCAGCTACCAGCCCAATGCCGCCAGCGCCACCCATGCGTTTTGCCATGCCGTACCCGGTCGTTGGCACCAGATGAGTGTGATGCTGTCTGCGGCCAGTTGCCTGCAATGGGCGGCCGGTTTGCTGGGGGTGCCGTCGGCGGGCGACCTGGAGTCGCGCGCCAGCGCCACCAGCCCCGCCCAGCGTGCGCAGGCGCCTATCTTTTTGCCCTACCTCAGCGGTGAACGTACGCCGCACAACAGCGCCAGCGTGCGCGGCAGTTTTCATGGGCTGAGCTTTGATACCGATGCGGCCGCCTTGGCTTACGCGGTCATTGAGGGCGTGACCTTTGGTCTGCGCGACGGCCTGGAGGCCCTCAAGGCCGCCGGTTGTGCGCCGCAGCGCTTGTCTTTGGTGGGCGGTGGTGCTCGCAGCGCCTTCTGGGCGCAGCAATTGGCGTCTTGCCTGGATGTCGAGATCGTGACGCATGGCGGCTCGGCCGCTGGCGGCGCCCTGGGGGCTGCTCGTCTGGCGTGGCTGGCCACCGGTGCGGCACTGGCGCAGGTGTGCACGGCCCCCGATGTGGATCAGGTGTATCGGCCCGACGCTGCCGAGCAAGCCTTGCTGGCCCCCAGATATGCGCGCTTTCGTGCGCTTTATGCCGGCTGATTTCTCCCTTATCTGACTTAACTACCGAGGTCTTGAATGAGTTCCTATTTCAACAACGTTGCCCCCATCGCTTATGAGGGCCCGACATCCACCAACGACCTGAGCTTCAAGTGGTACGACAAGGACCGCATCGTGCTGGGTAAGCGCATGGAAGAGCAACTGCGTTTTGCGGTGTGCTACTGGCACAGCTTCTGCTGGAACGGCCTGGACCCCTTTGGCGGCGACACCTTCCAGCGCCCCTGGCACCACATGAGCGACCCGATGGCGGCAGCACGTGTCAAGGCCGATGTGGCCTTCGAGTTTTTTCAAAAGCTGGGCGCCCCCTACTACTGCTTCCATGACCGCGACATCGCGCCCGAAGGTGCCACCCCGCGTGAGAGCGTGAGCTACCTGCACGAGATGGTGGACGTATTGGGCCGCAAACAGCAGGACACCGGCATGAAACTGCTGTGGGGCACAGCCAATCTGTTCAGCCACCGGCGCTTCATGTCGGGTGCGGCCACCAACCCCGATCCAGAAATCTTCGCCTTGGCTGCCCTGCAGGTGAAAGAAGCCATGGACGCCACCCACAAACTGGGCGGTGCCAACTACGTGCTGTGGGGTGGCCGTGAGGGCTACGAAACCTTGCTCAACACCCGCGTGGGCCAGGAGCTGGACCAGCTGGGCCGCTTCCTGAACATGGTGGTGGAGTACAAGCACAAGATAGGCTACAAGGGCACCATCCTGATCGAGCCCAAGCCCCGCGAACCCACCAAGCACCAGTACGACTACGACGTGGCCACGGTCTATGGTTTGCTGCGCCGCTGTGGTCTGGAAAACGAGGTCAAGGTCAACATCGAGGCCAACCATGCTACCTTGGCCGGACATAGCTTCGAGCACGAGCTGGCCACGGCCGTGGATCTGGGCATCTTTGGCTCCATCGACATGAACCGTGGCGACATGCAGTGCCAGTGGGACACCGATCAGTTCCCCAACAGCATTCCTGAAACCGCTCTGGCCATGTACATCATCATGCAAGGTGGCGGCTTCACCACTGGTGGCGTGAACTTCGACTCCAAGGTGCGCCGCCAGTCGATTGAGCCCGACGACATGTTCCATGGCCACATCGGTGGCATGGACGTGACGGCTCGCGCCCTGTTGATTGCTGAAAAAATGATCAACGACGGCAAGCTGGCCCAACAGGTGGCCGACCGCTACCAGGGCTGGAATTCCAGCTTCGGCCAGGATGTGCTGGCCGGCAAGACGACGCTGGATGCGCTGGCCGCCCGTGTGCTGGACAAGAACACCGACACCTTGCCCGTGTCTGGCCGGCAAGAGCGCTATGAGAACCTGCTGAACGCCTACATCTGATCTGCAGAACTGGACCTTCCCCCTCATGGCTTCGTTTGAACACTATCTGGCAGCTTTCTTCAGCTTCAAGGCGTATGTGATGCTGCCGCTGATCATCTTTGCCGTCGCGCTGGCGGTGAGGGTGCCGTTCAAGCGGGCCTTGATGAGCGGCATTTCCCTGGCAGCAGGTTTTGCGGGCGTCTTTATTGCTTTTGACTTCTTTGTCGCCAACATCAGCCCGGCGGTCCAGCACCTGTCCGAGGTGCGGGGGCTCAACTTCCCGGTGCTGGATGTGGGGTGGCCCCCCTTGGCGGCCATCACCTGGGCCTCGCCCCTGGCGGCCCTGTCCATCCCGCTGGTGCTGGGTCTGAACCTGCTGATGCTGGCCACGGGCCTGACCCGCACCATTTACATCGATATCTGGAATTACTGGCACTTTGCGCTGGTGGGTGCGCTGGTGCTGGCGGCTTCGGGCAGCATGGCGCTGGGGCTGGCCGTCACGCTGCTGATCGCGGTGTATTGCTTCAAGATGACGGAGTGGACCGCGCCCGATGTGGAGCGCGAAATGGGACTGACCGGCATCTCGGCCTCACCGGTGTCGGTCAATGGCATCGTGCCTTACACCGCCTGCGTGGATTGGCTGATCGACCGTATTCCGGGCCTCAACCAGGTCAGCTACAACCCCGAGCGTCACAAAGACTCCGGCGCTGAAGGCAGCCGTGGCCTGCTGGACATGCTGAGCGAACCCATGGTGATTGGCTTGCTAATGGGACTGGCGCTGGCGCTGGCTGCCAATTACGACCTTAAGCAGACCCTGGAAATGGGCGTGCACATTTCGGCGGTGATGTTTTTGTTGCCCAAAAGTGCTGGCCTGATTGGTGAGGCCATGATGCCTATCACCACGGCCTTGCGGGACCAGGTGGCGCGCTACTTTCCGCAGCGCAAAAACCTCATCGTGGCGCTGGACACTGGCTTTTTGATGGGCCACAAGTCGGTCATCGTCACTGGCCTCATCCTGATGGCCCTAGCCATCGTCATCGCGCTGGTGTTGCCTGGCAACCAGGTGCTGCCGCTGGGTGATTTGCCCAATGTGATTTCGGTCATGTCGCTGTCGGTGCTCATGTTTCGTGGCAATGTCTTCAGGGCCGTGCTGGCCGGCATTCCGGTCATCATCACGTTCTTGCTCATCTCGTCGCACCTGGCACCTTTGTTCACCGACCTGGCTCGCAAGACGCCTTCATTCAAGTCCGAGGGCCTGGGCCAGCTCACCGCCTTTACCGATGGTGGCCATCAGGTGCGTTTTCTGATTTTTTCACTTTACGAGGGCCGGCCCTGGGCCTACGGCGCTCTGCTAGCGCTGCTGGGTGCCATTTATTTCACTTGGCGGCGTTTTCAGGCTTTGGCGCTTGCGGCCGAGCCCGCCAACACCTAATACCTAACGCCAAACTTCAACAAGGATGTCTGCCATGCAAAAAGTGAACTGGGGCGTGCTCAGCACCGCCCTGATCGGTCGCCAAAAAGTCATATCCGCCATGCAGGCTAGCCAGTGGTGCAACATCGCGGCCATTGCCTCGCGCTCGCTGGCCTCTGCCCAAAAAGTGGCTGCCGACATGGGCATAGCCACGGCCTACGGCTCTTATGAAGAGCTGATTGCCGACCCCAGCATCGAGGCCATCTACAACCCCCTGCCCAACGATCTGCATATTCCGCTCACCTTGGCTGCCGCCCGCGCAGGCAAGCATGTGCTGTGCGAAAAGCCGGTAGCCATGAACGCCGAGGAGGCCGCGCAGCTGCGCGAAGTGGCCGACAAGGTACACATCATGGAGGCCTTCATGGTGCGCTTTCATCCGCAGTGGCTGCGTGCGCAAGAGATCGTGCAAAGCGGTGCGCTGGGCAAGTTGCACACCATACAAACCTTCTTCTCGTACAACAACACCGACAGTGCCAACATCCGCAACCGCCCCGAGACCGGTGGCGGTGCGCTCTATGACATCGGCTGCTACGCCATCGTTACCGCCCGCCTGCTGTTTGGTGCCGAGCCGCTGCGTGTGGTGTCTTTGATCGACCGCGACCCCACTTTCAGCACCGACCGCCTCACCAGCGCCCTGGTGGACTTTGGTCAGGGCCGGCGCTTGCAATTTACCGTGTCCACCCAGTCCACGCCCTACCAGCGCGTGCAGGCCGTGGGTACCGACAAGCGCCTGGAAGTCGAAATCCCCTTCAACGCCATCCCCGGCGAAGGCATGCGCCTGCACATCGACGATGGCAGTCTGCTGGGCAGCCGCGCCGCCGCCACCGAAACCCTGCCCGCCTGCGACCAATACACCCTGCAAGGCGACGCCTTCAGCGAAATCATTCGCGGCGTGCGTCCCCAGCTCTACGGCGTGGAAGACGCCATCTGCAACATGCGCGTGATCGACGCCGTGTTTGAGTCCGAAAAGACCGGGGGCTGGGTGGCGGTGTAGGCAACGGCACGGCGCCAGGCGTACGCGGGGAGCTACTGCTTAACCAGCTCCTTAAACGTAGTGCGGCTTGCGGTTTCTTGGCGGCTGATGCAATTGGTGAATTGAGTCATAGACCACCTGCCCCAAAAATGGGAGCCGACGGCATGGCCAACAATCAACTCAGGTAGTCTGCGAGCACGCGTCATCTTCCGACAGAATGAGGTGAGCGGTAGGTGTGGCCGCCTTCACCAGGCAACTAGCAACCGCACAGCGCGTTCGCTGAGCAAAGTCGTCCCAAGTCGTGAGGTGTCGGCCTTGAATGCCTGTCAGTACGGGGCCCCTGCGAAAATGACCGTGTTGATCTCAAGTCACAACACGCTCCCTCCACACAAAGGACACGCTATGGTCTTAGGCAACAAACTGGATATCAGCAGCCAGGTTGAACTCAACCGGGTGGAAGAGAAGCTCAGCAAACAAAAGGCCAAGCAGTTGTTTGAAAGCGGCGACATCACACAAGTGGAAGTGGGAACCTTTGCTGGCCTGGCCACCATCCATGCGTATTTGTTTGACGAGGTGTATGCGTTTGCAGGGCAAGTGCGCGACGTGAATCTGGCAAAGGGCAATTTTCGGTTCGCACCCGTCATGTATTTGCAGCAATCTCTGGCGCACATCAGCGCAATGCCTCAGCAAAACTTTGAGCAAATCATCGAAAAATACGTCGAAATGAACGTGGCCCACCCGTTTCGCGAAGGGAACGGGCGAGCCACGCGCATTTGGCTCGACCTGATGCTGAAAAAAGAAATACGCCAAGTCATTGACTGGAACGCGGTGGACAAAGCCGAGTATTTGTCGGCCATGGAGCGCAGCGTGGTGAAAGACCTGGAAATCAAACACCTGCTCAAGGGAGCCTTGACCGACAAAATCAATGACCGTGAGCTGTACATGAAGGGCATTGACGTGAGCTACTACTACGAAGGCTACAGCGAATACAAGGTGGAAGACTTGTGAACAAATCCGCAGCCCTAAACAAAAGTGCCGCCTGACCGCACAAGGAAAGGCCGCATCGAAATGACCATCCCCCAGCAGCCAGCCAAGAGGCCGGACAAGGCCACCTACCCAGACTTGCTCGCTGAGATCAAGAGGCTCACGGCCACACTGCAAACGTTGCGTGAGCAGGCCATCGAAACGCTGGCGCCCGCCGTGCAAGAAATGGTGCACAGCGGCAGCCGTGATGTGCAGCGCATCGAGCACACGCTCGACCAGCTGTTGAGCGTTGTCGACTGCCAAGAGGGCCTGGCCCTGTTTAAAACCCTCTGTCGCCATTACGAGACGCTCGACCCGCAGGCCACTGCGGCCTATGTCCACGCCTACCGCGAATGGTGGGATGACAACGAGCAGAACGACACCAGCGAAGCGTAGCCATGAGCCGCAAGACAGCCAAAACCAACACCTTGGACATTCAAGGCACCAGCGTGGCCGTGGTCACATCTCCCCAGGGTGACTACATCTCACTGACCGACATGTTGCGTGCCAAAGATGGCGACTTTTTCATCTCAGACTGGCTACGCAACCGAAACACGGTGGAGTTTCTGGGCATTTGGGAGTCCATCTACAACCCCGCTTTTAATTACGGCGAATTCGCCACAATTAAAAGCCAGGCTGGACTCAACAGCTACAAGATCAGCGTCAAAGAATGGGTAGAGAGGACGGGGGCCATCGGCCTCAAAGCCACCGCAGGCCGCTACGGCGGCACCTACGCGCACCCGGACATTGCCTTTGAATTTGGGATGTGGATCAGCCCAGAGTTCAAGATTTATCTGGTTAAGGAGTTCCGCCGACTCAAAGACGACGAAAACAACCGCCTCCAGCTCGGCTGGAACCTGCAGCGCACCCTTTCCAAAATCAACTACCGCATCCACACCGACGCCATCAAAGACACCCTGATCCCGCCCACCATCACCAGAGCCCAGGCCAGCCAGGTGTACGCCAGCGAGGCCGACTTGCTGAACGTGGCCCTCTTTGGCCACACCGCCAAACAGTGGCAGGACGCTCACCCTCAAGCCCAAGGCAACCAGCGCGACAACGCCACGCTAGAACAGTTGGTGGTGCTCACCAACCTGGAAAGCCTCAACGCCGTCTTCATCCGCCAAGGCCTGCCCGCGCCCGATCGCCTGCAAAAGCTCAACGAGATTGCCATCTCGCAAATGCGCAGCTTGCTGAAGGACCACCACATCAAAAGGCTGGCATGAGTTGGGCTTGAGCGCATTGCCCTGAGCCCGCAGGCTTGCCGGATTCAGCCCTTAAAATCCCCCGATCCAAGGAGCGTTGCAGCGGGGGTGGTTCAAGCCCCTGTCAGGCTTGGATGTCCCCAACGACGCTCACCTGATGGCTCATTGACAGGTGAGATGTATGTCCGAATTTCGTCCCGATTCCCTTTCCACTTCTTCAGATGCCCTTGCTGGCACTGACAAGGCTGCCGTGCCGCCGCCCATGCTCTTGTCGGGCCTGGAGCCCATCGTCATCGGCGAGGACGCCTTGTTCGTCAATATCGGCGAGCGCACCAATGTGACGGGTTCCAAGGCCTTTGCCCGCATGATCCTGAATGGCGAGTTCGATCAGGCTTTGTCGGTGGCGCGCCAGCAGGTGGAAAACGGCGCCCAGATCATCGACGTGAACATGGACGAGGCCATGCTCGACAGCCAGGCTGCCATGGTGCGGTTTTTGAATCTGATGGCCAGCGAACCCGACATTGCCCGGGTGCCGGTGATGGTGGACTCCAGCAAGTGGGAGGTGATCGAGGCCGGGCTGCGCTGCATCCAGGGCAAGGGCATCGTCAACTCCATCAGCATGAAAGAAGGTGTGGAGACCTTCAAGCGCCAAGCTACGCTGGTGCGCCGCTATGGTGCAGCAGCGGTGGTGATGGCCTTTGATGAAAAAGGGCAGGCCGACACCTACCAACGCAAGATCGAGATTTGCGAGCGTGCTTACCGCATCCTGGTGGACGAGGTGGGCTTTCCGCCCGAAGACATCATCTTCGACCCCAACATCTTTGCCATTGCCACCGGCATCGAAGAACACAACAACTACGCGGTCGATTTCATTGAAGCCACCCGCTGGATCAAGCAAAACCTGCCCGGTGCCAAAGTGTCGGGCGGGGTGAGCAATGTGTCGTTCAGCTTCCGGGGCAACGACCCGGTGCGCGAGGCCATCCACACCGTGTTTCTGTACCACGCCATCCTGGCGGGCATGGACATGGGCATCGTCAACGCCGGTATGGTGGGTGTGTACGACGACCTGGAGCCCACACTGCGCGAGCGCGTGGAAGACGTGGTGTTGAACCGCCGCCCAGACGCCGGCGAGCGCCTGGTGGAAATTGCCGAAACCGCCAAGAGCGGTGCCAAGGACGAAAGCAAAAAGCTGGAATGGCGTGGCACGCCCGAACACCCGGTCAGCGTGGAACAGCGCCTGAGCCACGCCATGGTGCACGGCATTACCGACTTCATCACCCAGGACACCGAAGAGGCCTACCAGGCGGTGTTGGCCCGGGGCGGTCGCCCGCTGCACGTGATTGAAGGCCCGCTGATGGACGGCATGAACATCGTGGGCGACCTGTTTGGTCAGGGCAAGATGTTTTTGCCGCAGGTGGTGAAAAGCGCGCGGGTCATGAAGTCGGCCGTGGCGCACCTGATTCCCTACATCGAGGAAGAGAAGCGCCTGGACGAAGCCGCTGGCCGCGACGTGCGCACCAAGGGCAAGATCATCATTGCCACGGTCAAAGGCGATGTGCACGACATCGGCAAGAACATCGTCACCGTTGTTCTGCAGTGCAACAACTTCGAGGTGGTGAACATGGGCGTGATGGTGCCCTGCCACGAGATTCTGGCGCGCGCCAAGGCAGAGGGGGCCGACATCGTGGGCCTGTCCGGCCTGATCACCCCCAGCCTGGAAGAGATGCAGTACGTGGCCGGGGAAATGCAGAAGGACGCGCATTTCCGCCTGCGCAAAATCCCGTTGATGATCGGCGGGGCCACCACCAGCCGCGTGCACACCGCCGTCAAGATCGCCCAGCACTACGAAGGACCCGTGGTCTATGTGCCCGATGCTTCGCGCAGTGTGGGCGTGGCGCAAAGCCTGCTGAGCGAGCATGCAGCCGCCTTTGTGGCCGAGTTGAACGCCGACTACGAGCGTGTGCGCCAACAGCATGCCAACAAGAAGCAGACACCTCTGTGGCCGCTGGCCAAGGCGCGCGCCAACAAAGCGACCATCGACTGGGCGGCCTACAGGCCCACCCAGCCCAAGTTCATCGGTCGGCGGATGTTCAAGAACTTCGATTTGACGGAGCTGGCCAGGTACATCGACTGGGGTCCGTTCTTCCAGACCTGGGATCTGGCCGGGCCTTTCCCGCAGATTTTGAAGGACGAGGTGGTGGGTTCAGAGGCGCAGCGTGTGTTCAGCGATGGCAAACGCATGCTGCAGCGCCTGATTGAGGGCCGCTGGCTCACCGCCAACGGTGTGGTCGGCCTGTACCCCGCCAACAGTGTGGGCGATGACATCGTGCTCTACACCGACGAGTCACGCAGCGAGGTGGCGATGACCTGGCACGGTCTGCGTCAGCAAACCGAAAAACAGGTGATAGACGGCGTCATGCGACCCAGCCGCTGCCTGAGCGACTTTGTCGCGCCCAAGCAATCAGGCGTGGCCGACTACGTGGGTCTGTTTGCCGTGACGGCGGGCCTGGGGGTGGACAAGAAGGAAAAAGCCTTCATGGACGACCATGACGACTACTCCGCCATCATGCTCAAGGCCTTGGCGGACCGTCTGGCCGAGGCCTTTGCCGAGTGCCTGCACCACCGCGTGCGCACCGACCTGTGGGGCTATACGCCCGACGAGGCCTTGAGCAACGAAGACCTGATCGCCGAAAAATACCGGGGCATACGCCCCGCACCGGGCTACCCGGCCTGCCCCGACCACAGCCCCAAGCACGCCATGTTCGAACTGTTGCAATGCGCCGACATCGGCATGGGCCTGACCGAGAGCCTGGCCATGACCCCGGCCGCCAGCGTCAGTGGCTTCTACCTGGGCCACCCCGACAGCAGCTATTTCAACGTCGGCAAGATCGGCGAGGATCAATTGCACGACCTGGCCCAGCGCCGGGGTATGGATGCCGCTGCCTTGCAGCGTTTGCTGGCGCCGAACCTGTAGCCAGTCTGTAGATAAGTGCGACGCCCGATCAGGCGTCGTAATGAAATCGGCAGGCAATCAGCACTAGCTCTGTGTCTGTGGCCCGGTACACAAGGCGGTGCACATCGTCGATGCGTCTGGACCAATAGCCTGAGAGATTCCCGACCAAGGGCTCTGGCTTGCCGATGCCCTTGAAGGGTTCACGCGCGGCGGCCGCGATCAGGGTATTGATGCGTTTGAGGGTTTTCCGGTCCTGGCCTTGCCACCAGCAGTAGGCCTCCCAGGCATCTGGCACAAACCGAATTTCCCGCGCCATGCCTCAGGCCTTGGCCAATTCACGCCGCTGGGCCTGGCCGTCCCTGTCTTGCTGCACCGCCTTTGCCAGTGCTGCTGCGTTGGCAGGGGTCGACAAGAGATGCATGGTTTCCATGAGGCTTTGGTAGTGATCGAGCGACATGACCACTGCATCCGCACCACCACGCCGGCTGATGACGGTCACGTCAGCATCGTCATGCACTTGATCCAGCACCGCTTTCAATGAGCTGCGAGCCTCCGAATAGGTCATAACTCTCATAGCTACCCTCTCATACCTGTACAAAAAGTGGTGCAAGTATAGCCCCGCGTGCACAGCATTGCAGGCGAGCGAGGGGGGCTTTACGCCCCGCCAGACCGCCCGGTGCGGCGGTACTGCATGGCTTCGGCCACATGGCTGACCTGAGTGCTGGTGCTGCCAGCCAGGTCAGCAATGGTGCGTGCTACCTTGAGGGCCCGGTGGGTGCTGCGGGCCGACCAGCCCAGCCGGGCGGCGGCCACGTTCAGAAACTTGACTGCATCCGGCTCCAGCAGCAGGTGAGTGTCGATGTTTTGCCCTTGCAAGGCCTGGTTGGAGCTGCCCTGGCGCTGCATCGCCCGTGCTCGCGCTGCGCTACAGCGCTCGCGGATGGAGGCGGTGCCCTCGCCGGCGGGGGACTGCAGCAGATCGGCGGGGGCCAGGGTGGGCACCTCGATGTGCAGATCAATGCGGTCAAGCAATGGGCCGCTGAGCTTGCTCTGGTAGCGCGCCACTTGGTCGGGCGTGCACCGGCAGGCGGTCTGGCGCGAGCCCAGGTAACCACAGGGGCAGGGATTCATGGCACCGATGAGCTGGAAGCGTGCCGGAAACTCGGCCCGCCGGGCCGCACGAGAGATGGTGATGGTGCCGGTTTCCAGCGGCTCGCGCAGCGCCTCCAGTGCGGCACGGGGGAACTCGGGCAATTCATCCAGAAACAGCACACCGTGGTGCGCCAGGGAGATTTCGCCAGGTCGGGGTGGCGAGCCGCCACCCACCAGGGCCACTGCGCTTGCCGTGTGATGCGGGCCACAGGTAGGGCGTGTGGCCCAGCGCGCCAGGCTGAAGCGCCCGGCCAGTGATGCCACCGCCGCACTTTGCAGCGCCTCCTCGATGGTCATGGGCGGCAGCAAGCCGGCAAAGCGCTGGGCCAGCATGGACTTGCCGGAGCCCGGTGGGCCGGACATCAGCAAACTGTGCCCGCCAGCGGCGGCAATCTCCATGGCGCGCTTGGCAGCGGCCTGGCCTTTCACATCAGCCAGATCGGGGTACGCCTCGGTGGCGGCCAGGGGCGAGGTGCTCAGGCGCGACCAGCCTGTGGCGGGAGTTGATTCAGTGGCGCCGGTATCAGGCAAGAATTGCTGCACCACATCGAGCAAGTGCGCGGCTCGGTAGACCTGAGCAGTGGGCACCAGCGCGGCCTCTTCGGCGCTGCCGGGCGGCAGCACCAGGCGGGTGACCACTTGCGTGGCATGCAGGGCCAAGCTCATGGCCAAGGCACCGCGCACGGCCCGCAACTCGCCCGACAGTGACAGCTCGCCCGCAAATTCCCATCCCGCCAGGCGGGCCGCGTCTATTTGTCCACTGGCGGCCAGAATGCCCAGCGCAATGGGCAAATCAAAGCGTCCAGAGTCCTTGGGCAGGTCGGCTGGTGCCAGATTGACGGTGATGCGCTTGTTGTGCGGAAACTCCAATCCCGCATTCTGTATGGCAGAGCGCACGCGTTCGCGGGCTTCCTTGACTTCAACATCGGCCAGCCCCACCAAAGTGAAGCTCGGCAGGCCGTTAGCCAGATGCACCTCAACGGTGACTGAAGCGGCTTCCAGCCCCAGCAATGCACGACTTTGCACCAAAGACAAGCTCATGATCGTTACCTCCCAAAATGGTGCATGCGGGCTGAGTGGGATGCCCAAAATCAGGCGTTGCATCAAAAATAACTGTTTATTTATACAGATAGCATAACGCGATTGGATCGGTCGCAAGCCGCCAATGGCGGCCAGATCCAAAAATACCTGGCATGTTTTGTGCTGAAGTGCATCCGCCTAGGCCCATAGCATGAGCCACCGATCCCCCATACATCCGTAGGAGAACCCATGAAAATCGTGACGGCCATCATCAAACCGTTCAAGCTTGACGAGGTACGTGAAGCCCTTTCTGCCATCGGCGTGCAAGGGATTACCGTGACTGAAGTCAAGGGCTTCGGCCGACAAAAAGGCCATACCGAGCTGTACCGCGGCGCTGAATACGTGGTCGACTTCCTGCCCAAGGTCAAGATCGAAGCCGCCATTGCCACCGAGCTGGTGGATCAGGTGATCGAAGCCATCGAAGGTGCCGCACGTACCGGCAAGATCGGCGACGGCAAGATTTTTGTCTCCAGCCTTGAACAAGTAGTGCGCATCCGCACAGGCGAAACCGGCAAGGACGCGCTCTGACGCGACGGACTTCTCGCTTCTGAATCTCCCCCGAACAGAGAACAACGCTATGAAAAAACTACTTCTCTCCCTCGCTCTGGGCTTGGGTCTGCTCATGGGCGGCACTGCCGCAATGGCGCAAAACGCAGCACCTGCTGCCGTGACCGCTGAAGCCAAACCTGCTGAGGCCGCCAAGGTCGAAGCGCCCGCCGCCGCCGCAGCCGATGCTGCTCCCGCACCTGCTGCCCCCGCTGCTGCAGAAGCTGCTGCACCCGCACCTGTCCCCAACAAGGGCGATACCGCCTGGATGATGGTTTCCACCCTGCTGGTTATTTTGATGACCGTGCCAGGCCTGGCCCTGTTCTATGGCGGCCTGGTCCGCAGCAAGAACATGCTGTCGGTGCTGATGCAGGTGATGGTCACCTTCTCGCTGATCGTTGTGCTGTGGTTCATTTATGGCTACAGCCTGGCGTTCACCGAGGGCAATGCCTTCATCGGCGGTTTTGACCGA
The DNA here is from genome assembly GCA_041168905.1 of Pseudomonadota bacterium. GTDB lineage: Bacteria > Pseudomonadota > Gammaproteobacteria > Burkholderiales > Burkholderiaceae_C > JBEEJZ01. The sequence goes on from JBEEJZ010000005.1 coordinate 63,942, forward strand.
CTGTTCATGAAAGGCATCTGGGACAACGTCGCCGGTACTTTCGTGAATTCGGCCACCTTTAGCAAGGGCGTGGTCATTCCCGAGATCGTGTTCGCTGCTTTCCAGGCAACCTTTGCCGGCATCACCTGTGCCCTGATCGTGGGTGCCTTTGCCGAGCGCATGAAGTTCTCTGCCGTGCTGATGTTCATGGTGCTGTGGTTCACCTTCAGCTATGCCCCGGTCGCCCACATGGTGTGGTTCTGGATGGGTCCTGACGCCTACGCTACCAAGGAAGTTGCCGACGCCATGACCTCCAAAGCGGGTTATCTGTGGCAGACCGGCGCGCTGGACTTTGCTGGCGGTACCGTGGTGCACATCAACGCCGCTGTGGCTGGCTTGGTCGGTGCGTTCATGAGCGGCAAGCGCATTGGTTATGGCAAGGAAGCCATGGCGCCTCACAGCCTGACGCTGACCATGGTGGGTGCTTCCCTGCTGTGGGTGGGCTGGTTCGGTTTCAACGCCGGTTCCGCCCTCGAAGCCAACGGTTTCGCTGCCCTGGCCTTCATCAATACCTTTGCCGCCACCGCTGCTGCTGTGCTGGCCTGGTGCGTGGGTGAGTCGCTGATGCGTGGCAAAGCTTCCATGCTGGGTGCTGCTTCCGGTGCCGTTGCGGGTCTGGTGGCTATCACGCCTGCGGCCGGTAACGTGGGTATTGGTGGTGCGCTCATCATTGGTGCACTGGCTTCCTTTGCCTGCCTGTGGGGTGTCAATGGCCTGAAGAAGATGCTGGGTGCCGATGACTCGCTGGACGTGTTCGGTGTGCACGGTATCGGCGGTATCCTGGGTGCCTTGCTGACCGGCGTGTTCAACTCGCCTTCCCTGGGTGGCCCTGGCTACGTGGCTGACTGGGTGACCGTGACCATGGTGACCGCTGCCGATTACTCGATTGCTGCGCAGGTCTGGGTGCAAGCCAAGGCCGTGCTCACCACCGTGGTCTGGTCCGCCGTGGTGTCTGTGATCGCCTTCAAGCTGGTGGACATGACGATCGGTCTGCGCGTATCGGAAGAAGACGAGCGCGAAGGTCTGGACATCACCTCGCACGGTGAAACGGCTTACAGCCGCTGATTGTTCCCTTACCACTTTGCCGGGCTCTGAGCCTGGCAAAAAGCCCGCTAGCCTCCGTGCTCAGCGGGCTTTTTTGTGACCGGGCCACGGCCGTACAGTGCACAATCTCCCGCTCGGAGAAACCACCCATGTCTGTGATTGAACTTGTCAGTGAAACCATGCGATGTCATGTCGCCCCGGAGGTTGGGGGCTGCATCATGGGCCTGTGGCGCGGCGATATTCCTGTGCTTCGCTCGGTGACCGGCGCGCATTACCCAACGGCGCTGAATGCCGGCAGTTACCCGCTGGTTCCCTATTCCAATCGCATTGACCAGGGGCGGTTTGTTTGGGACGGGCAGCCACACACCCTGACGATCAGCACCGTGCACCCGCCGCACGCCATCCACGGCGTGGGCTATCAAAAACCCTGGCGCGTGCGTTACCAGCAAGAGGACATGGTGGTGCTGGCGCTCACGCACCTGGCTGACGAGCACTGGCCTTTTTCTTTTGAGGTGACTCAGCAGTTCTTGCTGTCCCCCAGCGGGTTGAACCTGCGCATGCGCATCATCAACTTGAGCGACCTGACCGTGCCCGCTGGCCTGGGCTGGCACCCAAACTTTGTGAAACGTGCCGGCAGCCACATCACCTTCGAGGCCAATGGCCGTTGGGAAATGGGAGCCGATTTGCTGCCCACCCACCGCGCAAGTTCTTATGGGCTGGATGATGATTGCGCAGGGCTGGAGGTGGATCACTGCTTTGATTTGTGGGCCGGTGTGGTGCACCTGCGCGACGAACTGCTGCATTCCCGCATCAGCTCCGACCTGAACCGGCTGGTGGTGTTTACTCACCCCAGCCAGGACATCGTGGCCATTGAGCCGGTGAGCCATGTCAACAATGCCCTGGGCTTGATCGCTAGTTCTGGTGCAAGTGCCGAGGACCTGGGCTTGCGCTTGTTGGCGCCGGGCGGTGTCATGACTGCTGAAATGAATTTGATTGTGGAGAACGTGCAATGAGCTGGCAAATCGTCAACCCTGTGCCCTGTGAACTGGGCGAATCGCCGTTCTGGCACCCCACCGAGAACATGCTTTACTGGGTGGATATTCCCGGCCAGAAAATCCACCGGGCCAATGTGTTCATGGGCAGCGTTGAAGCCTGGGACATGCCGCTGGAGCCGGGCTGTATTGCGCCTGCCGCCAGCGGCGGCCTGGTGATTGCCTTGCGCGATGGCGTTTACCGGGCGCGCGAGTGGGGCGGTGCCATCAACCTGCTGCAGCGTTTTGATCACGATCCTGCCACCACCCGTTTCAACGACGGCAAGGCCGACCCGCAGGGGCGGCTGTGGGCGGGCACCATGTTCGAGCCGCGTACAGCGCCCAAGGGGGAGTTGTACTCGCTGGACTGCCGCGAAGGCCGTGCGCCCCTGGTGCAGCTGATGGCCACAGGTGCCACCATCGCCAACGGCGTAGCCTGGTCGCCAGACCAACGCACCGTGTACTGGACCGACACCACCCGCGCCCTGATCCAGGCCTGGAACTGGGACGCTGCCAGCAACACCATGACCGGGCAGCGCGTCTTCAAGCAGTTCCCACCCAAGCCTGCCAATCTGTCGTTTGAGACGCGGCAGACCTATGGCGGTCGGCCCGACGGGGCCTCGGTGGACGTGGAAGGAAATTACTGGGTCGCCATGTTCGAGGGCCAGCGCATCGTCAAGCTCAGCCCCGGCGGTGACATCCTGGCCGAGCTGCCAGTGCCCGCCCAATGCCCCACCATGCCCTGCTTCGGTGGCGACGATGGCAAAACCCTGTTTGTGACCACCGCCCGCCACGGGCGCAGTGCCGCCGAGCTTGAACTGTTCCCCCATTCGGGCTGCGTGTTCTCCACGCGGGTCGATGTGCCCGGCTTACCGGTCAACTTTTTTCGCGATTGAACCTCACCCAGGAAGCGGCCATGCAAGCCCCACTTGAACATCTGATCGAACAGGTCCACGCTGCGTCCGCGCGAGGCACGACTCTGCGCATACGCGGGGGCGGCAGCAAGGACTTCCTGGGCATACCTTCGAGCGGGGAGGTCCTCGATACCCGTGGTCTGACCGGCATCGTCAGTTACGAGCCCAGTGAACTGGTGGTCACGGTGCGCGCTGGCACGCCGTTGGCGGAGCTGGAGGCCGTGCTGGCAGAGCAAGGCCAGTGCCTGCCTTTTGAGCCGCCTCACTACAGCCTGACGCCAGGGGCCGGCCCCGCCACGGTGGGTGGCATGGTGTCGGCGGGGCTGAGCGGCCCGGCGCGTGCCAGTGTGGGCTGCGTGCGCGACTACGTGCTGGGCGCGCAACTGCTCAATGGCCGCGGTGAGCTGCTCACCTTTGGTGGCCAGGTCATGAAAAACGTGGCCGGCTACGACGTGTCACGCGTGCTGGCGGGGGCCAGGGGCAGTTTGGGCGTGATCACCGAGGTCTCGCTCAAGGTGCTGCCCATGGTGCCGGCCGAGGCGACCCTGGTGTTCGAGTTGCCCCAGGCGCTAGCGCTGGAGCAGCTGCATCGCTGGGGTGCGCAGCCTTTGCCCCTCAATGCCAGTTGCTGGGTGTTGGACGATACGGCCGATCGCCCGAAAGAACTGCTGTTTGTGCGCCTGCGGGGCGCCATTGCTGCCGTGGAAGCTGCATGCCAGCGCCTGCTGGCCGAGTTGCCGGGCCAGCGCATGGACAACGCGGTGGCCGGCCCAGACTGGCAGGCCTGCCGCGATCTGCGACTGCCCTTTTTTGCGGCGCCACCTGCGTCAGGCCTGGCGCTTTGGCGCTTGAGCGTGGCCCAGACCGCGCCGGTACTGGACTTGCCCGGCCCGACGCTGGTCGAGTGGCACGGTGGCCTGCGCTGGGTGTGGGCTGCGCCCTCTGAGGCGAATCGCCTGCGTACCCTGGCCCAGAATGCCGGCGGTCATGCCACCCTGTTCTGGGCGCCCGGTGTTGCACCGGACGTGGCCTCAGACGCGGCTTCCGGGCTGCCACATCTGCGCCAAACGCCTGTGGCGCCCGCCGTGGCTGCCATACACCAGCGCCTGAAGGCCGAATTCGACCCCGCCGGCGTGTTCAATCCAGGCCAGGTGTTTTGAATCGGGAGCTTGCCCCATGCGCCGCATACGGCACCTGACCAGCCAGCACCGTACGCTGTCTACCAATCGCTTGTTGGGCGCAGTGCTGGCATTCACTGCGGGTGCCATCAACGCCGGTGGTTTTTTGCTGGTGGGTATGTACACCTCGCACATGACGGGCTTTGCCTCCATGTTGGCCGACAACCTGGTGCTGGGCAACATGGCTTTGGTGCTGGGCGCACTGGGTGCCATGCTGGCTTTTGTGTCGGGGGCCGCATGCACGGCAGTGCTGGTGAACTGGGCTCGTGCCCATCATCTGCGCAGCGAATACGCTTTGCCTTTGCTGCTCGAAGCTGGCCTTTTGCTGCTGTTTGGTCTGATTGGTGCTACCTTGAATCGGCAAACGCCCTTTGCCGTGCCGCTGGCGGTGCTGATCCTGGCCTTCACCATGGGCCTGCAAAATGCCCTCGTCACGAAGATCTCGTCGGCCCAAATTCGCACCACCCACATGACGGGCGTGATCACAGATCTGGGCATCGAGTTGGGCAAGATGCTTTACTGGAACCGAAGTTCTGCAGCCAAGTCAGACCTGCCCGGCACGCCAGCACACTATGTGCGCGCCAATCCTGCCAAGCTGCGTTTGTACGGCACCCTCTTGTCCATGTTTTTATGGGGCGGCGTAGTGGGGGCAGCGGGCTTCAAGTACGTCGGCTTTGTCTGGGTCATCCCCCTGGCCCTGTTGTTGCTGGCACTGTGCCTGCCTCCACTTTTGTGGGATGTGCGCCGGGGTTTGTTGCGCTAGACCAGCTGAGGTCGAGGGCCGAACCAGGCGCCCTGGGGATCAAATTGACAGCGCCGCCTCAATGTCCCCCTCCAGGCTTTGCGGGGTGTCGGTCGGGGCGTAGCGCTTGATGACCTGCCCGTCTCGGCCCACAAGAAACTTGGTGAAGTTCCATTTGATCGCCTGCGTGCCCAGCAGGCCCGGTGCTTCAGCAGTCAGCCAGCGGTACAGGGGGTGGGCGCCGCTGCCGTTGACCTCGATCTTGGCCATCATGGCAAAGGTCACGCCGTAGTTGCGCTGGCAAAACTCGGCAATCTCGTCGTTGCTGCCTTTGTCCTGCGCGCCAAACTGGTTACACGGAAAGCCCAGCACCACCAGGCCCCGGTCTGCATAGCGCTGGTGCAGCGCCTCCAGCCCCGCCAGTTGGGGTGTGAAGCCGCAAGCACTGGCGGTGTTGACGATGAGTAGCAACTGGCCCTCATACTGCTTGAGCGGTACGGGTTTGCCGGTGATGTCGATCGCTTCGAAGTCGTACACAGAGCTCATGATGATCCTTGGTTCATGAAGACAGGGCAGACAGTATCACCGCCAGCAAGATCAGGCTGCCACCCAGCAGGGTGCGCAAACTCAGCTCGCCCGCGCCCAGCAGCACCGACGATACGCTGGCAAACACCACCTCGCTGAGCATGATGATGGAGGTGGTGCTGGTGCGCAAGCGGGCTGCACCATATTGCAGGGCCAGATTGGCGGCCAGAAAAACGCCACTCACTGCCGCAGCGATCAGCAGCCAGGTCAGGCCTATTGCAGGCGGCCCGACCACTTGGCCCAGCCCCCAGCCGGCACTTGCCAGGGCGGTGGACATCAGCGCACCCCCTGCAAACATGGCCAGCATGCGCGATTCGCCGGGCGTGTGCGCCAGCCGGTAGAGCAAAACATTGGTGAGGGCAAAACACAAGCCACCCGCCAGGGCCAGGCCGTCGGCCAGGGATTGCGGCACCGGCCAGGGCGACTCGGGCGTCTTCAACACGACCACCATGCCGGCCAGCGCCAGCGCCAGTCGCAGCAAAGAATTCGCGGTGGGGCGCTCGCCAAGCAGCAGCCACGCCAGGAGCACCACCCAGGCGGGCATGAGGTAAAACAGCAGCACGGCCCGAACCACATCGCCACTGGTTACCGCCCAGTTGAAGCACACATTGGTAAGACCTGAGGCTGCCATCATCAACCACAGCATGGGGTGACGCAGCAGGCCGCGCCAGGCACCGGGACGCATGGACACCAGCCCCGCAGTGCCGATGACAAAGATGAAGGCCGTTGCCCACAGCGGATGCAGACCGTGGATTTGCAGTTCGCGCATGGGCCACCACGACACACCAAACACCAGCGCGTTGAACATCAGGGCCAGTGCGGGTAGCATGGCCCCGCGGGCAGATGATGCAGCCATGCCTGGCTTAGTTCAGCGTGTCCGGGCGATGGGCTTGTGCACTCTGGCGCTTTTTCCACCAACGCCAGGCCAGCCAGGCAAAGCCGATGCCCAGCAGGCCGAAGATGCCGTGCTGAAACTGGCGCAGCACGGAGAACATCCAGTCCCAGTTCTGGGCGCCAAAATAGCCCAGATAGACCCAGATCGGAACGCTGATCAGGGCAGCGAACCCATCCATCAAGAACCATGTGGGGAAGCTGACCCGATGGCTCATGCCTGCAGAAAAGAAGACGGGAGTGCGCAGGCCGGGCAGAAAGCGAGCCACGAACATGACCCACTTGCCGTACTTTTGAAACGCGTCTTGAGCGCTGGCAAAGCGTGCGGGCGTCAGGATTTTTCGAAAACCAGGCCATTGCTGGATGCGTTGACCATACAGGCGGCCCAGTGTGAACATCAGCCCGTCACCGATCAGCACACCTGCCATGCCCACGGCAAACATGGTGTGAACATCGGCATGCCCTAGTCCTGCAATCACACCCCCGGTGACCAGCGTCACGTCCTCAGGCACAGGAACGCCGAATCCGCAGATCAGCAGCATCACGAACACGGCAAGGTAGCCGTACTCGGTGAAAAGTGGCATCAGAAATTGGAAAACTTCCATGTGGGGTGGGCAACTGCTGGCGGGTCAGGGATGCCCGATCGCGGGTCGCGGCGCAGTGTAAAGCATTTGAGTCACCAGACTGTCACAGGGTGCATCGGGTGTTTCCCCAGTGTCAGTCTGTTCCATTCGGGACTTTGCGGCGCCGGTTTGCTGGCACACTTGAACCCGCCATTTTTTTGATTTGTCCATCATGCCGCGTCCGATTCAGGCCACCATCCACCCCGGCGCCCTGCGCCACAATCTCAGCCGCGCCCGGCAAAATTTGCCCGATGCCCGCCTATGGGCGGTGGTCAAGGCCAATGCTTACGGCCATGGCATCGAACGGGCTTTTGAGGGCCTGCGCGGGGCCGACGGCTTTGCCTTGCTGGACCTGGACGAGGCCGAAAGGGTGCGTGCCCTGGGCTGGCGCGGGCCGATTTTGCTACTGGAAGGCGTGTTCGAGCAGCGTGACCTGGAGCTGTGCTCGCGCCTGGGGCTCTGGCACACCGTGCATTGCAGCGAGCAAATCGACATGCTGGCGACCCACAAGACCCATGTGGGGCACCGCGTCTTTTTGAAGATGAACTCGGGCATGAACCGGCTGGGTTTCCGTCCGGACCTGTACCGCGCCGCCTGGACCCGCTTGAACGCCTTGCCGCAGGTGGAGGAGATCTCGCTCATGACCCACTTCAGCGATGCGGATGCTGAGCATGAGCCTGGCATCACGCGTCAGGTTGCCACTTTCAAGGCCACCACCCAGGACCTGCCCGGCGAGCGCACCTTGAGCAACAGCGCCGCCACCCTGCGTTACCCCGGCCTGCCGTCGGACTGGGTCAGACCCGGTATTGCGGTGTACGGCAGTGCGCCCGACTTTCCGGTTCACAGCGCGGCTGACTGGGGCCTGAAGCCCGCCATGACCCTGTGCGCTCGCGTCATCGGTATACAGGAGCTGATTGCCGGCGATGCTGTGGGCTATGGCTCCAGTTTTGTGGCCGATGCACCCATGCGCATCGGCGTGGTGGCCTGCGGTTATGCCGACGGCTACCCGCGCCATGCCCCCACCGGCACGCCCGTGCTGGTCGATGGGGTTCGAACTCGGGTGGTGGGACGGGTGAGCATGGACATGATCACTGTGGACCTGGGCCCGGTGCCCGCTGCTGGCATGGGCAGCGAGGTCACCTTGTGGGGGCGCGGTTCAGGTGGCACCGTGTTGCCGATCGACGAAGTGGCCCGTGCGGCAGGCACGGTGGGCTATGAGCTGATGTGCGCGCTGGCACCGCGTGTGCCCGTGGTGGTGGACTGAGCGTTTCAGCGCGTCTGCAGGCGCTTCAGGAGCGCTTGCGCAAGCCCAGTGCCATCACGGTTCCCACCACCAGCAAGGCACCGGCCAGCTGGATCGGCGCCACCGCCTGTTCCAGAATCAACCAGGCCAAACCCAGCGCGAACACGGGCTCCACATTCATGATGGCTGAATTGCCCACTACCCCCAAGCGTGGCAGCACAGTGAACATGATGGTGAAGGCTGTGCCATACAAAAAGGTCAGCGCCCCCAGGCCCCACCAGCCTGCAGCTGCTTGTGGCAGATGAAAACCACCCTGCGCCATCACGCCTGCAAGCGCCAGCAGACCGACCGTGCCCATGGTGGTGGCGGTGCGAACTCGGCCATCCAGGCCACCGGCTTCGTGCTGGGTCAGCACCAGTGCCAGCCCGAAAGTGGCTGATGCGGACAGTGCAAACGCTACGCCGGTCCCCATGCGTGCCCATTGGTCTGCGGCGCCCAGGCCGGAGGCCGCACCCGACACATCCAGCGCCAGGGCCAGGCCCAGCAGTATCAGCGGCATGGCCAGCACCACTGCCCGCTCGGGGCGCTGGCGGTACAGCGCCCAGGCCCAAAACGCGGTCCATAGCGGGTAACTGTTGAAGGCCAGCAGGGCCAGTGCCACAGGCAGGCGTGCCACGGCCGAGTACAGGCACAAGCTCTGCACCCCAATCAGCAGGCCGATGGCGGGCAGGCTCCAGCGGTGCTGGGCCGTGAAAGTGGGCCGAACGCCCGCATTTATCGCCAGCAGCGTCACAACCAGTGCCGTGACGGCACTGCGAAAGGCCACCGCCGTGGTCACGTCCACACCGTGGTTGAAGGCGATGCGCGCCGCGACGTGGTTGCCCCCCATCATCACGGCAATCAGCAGCAGAGTGGCAAAGGCAATGCCGGACAGGCGGCGCGTGGGTGCAGTCATGAAGGGCCCAGGGTGGCAGGTGAATGCCGCAAATTAAAGCACGCGCCAAAACACCGGCCTGCCTGCACTGGCATGTGGCCTTCGGCTGGAGCTTGGCGTTTACTGGAAATACATCCAGTAAACTGCTTTCATGGCCAAAGACAAAACCATCCATACCTGTACCGAATGCGGCGGCACCAGCCCTAAGTGGCTGGGCAAATGCCCGAGCTGTGGCGCCTGGAACACCCTGGTGGAGTCGGTAGCCGAGGTGCCGGCAGCGGCCAAGAACCGTTATTCCTCGCAATTCCAGGCCCTAGCCACAACCGCCGAGGTCGCCACGCTGGCCGATATCGAGGCCGCCGATGTGCAGCGCACCCCCACCGGGCATGAGGAGCTCGACCGTGTGCTGGGCGGCGGCATGGTCGAAGGCGGCGTGGTGTTGATTGGCGGCGACCCCGGCATCGGTAAGTCCACACTTTTGCTACAGGCGCTCGATTCCCTGCAGCGCAGCGGGCAGTCCACGCTCTATGTCACCGGCGAAGAAAGTGGTGCCCAGGTTGCCATGCGCTCGCGCCGGCTGGGGCTGGAGGGCTCCCAGGTCAAGGTGCTGGCCGAGATTCAGCTTGAAAAGATCCTGGCCACCATCGAGACCCAGCAGCCTCAGGTAGCGGTGATCGACTCCATCCAGACCGTGTATTCCGACCAGCTCAGTTCGGCACCGGGCTCGGTGGCGCAGGTGCGCGAATGTGCCGCCCACCTCACCCGCTGCGCCAAGGCCAGTGGCACGGCCATCGTGCTGGTCGGTCACGTCACCAAAGAGGGCGCCCTGGCAGGTCCGCGGGTGCTGGAGCACATGGTGGACACCGTGCTGTACTTCGAGGGCGACACGCACAGCAACTTCCGGCTGGTGCGCGCCATCAAAAATCGCTTTGGTGCCGTCAACGAGATCGGCGTGTTTGCCATGACCGAAAAAGGCTTGAAGGGTGTCAGCAATCCCAGTGCCATCTTTTTAAGCCAGCACAGCGAACCCGTGCCCGGCAGCTGCGTGATGGTCACGCTGGAGGGCACGCGCCCCATGCTGGTGGAGATACAGGCTTTGGTGGACAGTGGCGGGCCCTCACCCCGGCGCCTGAGTGTGGGCCTGGATCGTGACCGTCTGGCCATGTTGCTGGCGGTGTTGCACCGACACGCGGGCGTGGCCTGCATGGACCAGGACGTGTTTGTGAACGCGGTGGGAGGGGTGCGCATCAGCGAACCTGCGGCCGACCTGGCGGTGCTGCTGTCCATCACTTCCAGCCTGCGCGGAAAAGCATTGCCTAAGGGCTTTTTTGCCTTTGGAGAGGTGGGGCTGGCGGGTGAGGTGCGTCCTGCGCCCCGGGGTCAGGAGCGCCTGAAAGAAGCTGCCAAGCTGGGCTTCAGCGTGGCGGTGGTACCCAAGGCCAATGTGCCCAAAAAGCTCACCGGCAAGGACTTTGAGGGCCTGACCATCCACGCTGTGGAGCGGGTGGAGCAGGCCATGGACGTGGTACGCGGCCTCTAAGCCTGGATCCATCGATGATCAGGGGCGAGCGATGGACTCGCCTGCGTTTTTGATCTCGTCGCCGACCTTGAAGCCCGGATCTGCCGCAAATTCAAAGTCTTTCTTGCTGCCGTTGTCGTATTGCACGCTCACCACCCAGACGTTCTGGGTTTTGACTTTTTCCTCGATTTTCTTGCCAGCATAAGCACCGCCCAGCGCACCGGCGATGGTCGCCAGGTCCTTGCCGGCACCGCCACCCACCTGGCGCCCCAGGAGCGCGCCACCCACACCGCCGGCAATGACGCCCAGGGCGCCGCCTTCACCTGCTTTTTCCACTACCTTGACGGCTGTCACCTTGCCGCAGTCCAGGCAGGCAGCTTTGGGCGGCGCTGGTTGGCTGGCCGCTGTCATCTTGGCTTTGGCTGCGGCCAAGGCCTTGTCGTACTCGGTTTTGGCGTCCCTGCGGCATTGCAGACGGGCGGTGGATGAGGTTTCATCGTTGCACAAGGCCTTGTCGTCGTTGTAGCGGGTGAGCGCTGTCTTGTTGTCTGCAGCCAGTTGGGCCTTGGGGGTCATAGGCGTTTCTGCCATGGCGGCGCACGAAGCCAGGGCAATGGTGAGAGTGCCCAGCAGGCTGAAGGGAGTGTTTTGCATGATGTGAGGTCCTGTGAAGTGGGGCATGCCCCACCTGAGAATAGCGGGGGTTTGCGAAGAATATCGGGCGTAGGGTCGCTGGCCGTGTTGGTCAGGTAAGCATCTGTAACTGATGGATGGGCGATCTCTCAAGCCCATGGTGTCGGCCTCAGGGGTGGTTCATCCATGCAGGAAAATACCACCATGCAATTTCAGAACATCTTGATTCCCCTGGGTTCCCTGGCGCTGGTGGTGTTTTCTTATCGCCAATACGGCTGGCCTGGCGTGGCGGCGAGCGCGGGTGTGTTGATGATGTGGCTGCTGCTGCATTTCACACGCATGCTGCAGGTGCTCAAACGCGCGGCCCAGCAGCCCATCGGTTATGTGGGCAGTGCAGTGATGCTCAACGCCAAGTTACGCAAGGGAGCAAGCCTCTTGCATGTGGTGGCCATGACCAAAAGCCTGGGCGAGCAACTGAGCGAGAAAGGCGTGCAGCCCGAGCGCTTTCGCTGGACCGACGGGACCCAGTCCAATGTCACCTGCGAATTCGTGGGCGGCAAGCTGATGAGCTGGACTTTGCTACGGCCCGAATCCTCCAATTGAAACCATGGCCGGATGATGCCCCCAAGGGTGGCTTGATCGGGCGCTTTAAAATCTTTGGATGCCGCGAGGATCGTGGCGCCCGTTTGCCCCTGTTCCCCCATTTCCAAGGAAAAAAATGACTGCCCTACCTCCCTCGATGGCTGACCGTGACGGAAAAATCTGGATGGATGGCCAGATGGTGGATTGGCGCGATGCCAAGATCCATGTGCTGAGCCACACCTTGCACTACGGCTGCGGCGCCTTTGAAGGCGTGCGAGCCTACAACAGCGTCAATGGCCCGGCCATTTTCCGGCTGGAAGAGCACACCGAGCGCTTGTTCAACAGCGCCAAGATCCTGCGCATGAAGATCCCCTTCACCCAGGAGCAGGTCAACGAAGCTCAAAAGGCAGTGGTGCGTGAAAACAAGCTGGAAAGCGGCTACATCCGCCCTCTGACCTGGATCGGCGACAAAAAGCTGGGCGTCAGTCCCAAGGGCAACACCATCCATCTGATGGTGGCAGCCTGGACCTGGGGTGCGTATCTGGGCGAAGAAGGCATGAAGCGTGGTATCCGAGTGAAGACCAGCAGCTTCACCCGCCACCACGTCAACATCACCATGACGCAGGCCAAGGCGGTGAGCAATTACACCAACTCCATCCTGGCCAATATGGAAGCCACCGACGAAGGCTACGATGAGGCCCTGTTGCTGGACAGCAGCGGCTTTGTGTCGGAAGGCGCAGGCGAGAACATCTTTGTGATCAAGAAGGGCGTGATCTACACCCCTGACCTGTCGGCGGGTGCCCTGAACGGCATTACCCGTAACACGGTGTTTCACATTGCCAAAGATCTGGGCCTGGAAATCGTGCAAAAGCGCATCACCCGCGACGAGGTTTATATCGCCGATGAGGCCTTCTTTACCGGAACCGCTGCTGAAGTGACCCCGATTCGCGAACTCGACCGCATCGAGATTGGCTCCGGCAGCCGTGGCCCCATCACCGAAAAAATCCAGAGCGCGTTCTTTGACATCGTCAATGGCCGCAACCCCAAGTACGCCCACTGGCTCAGCCCGGTTTAAGGCAGAGCACCGTCTGGAACAAGATCATGAGCAAATCTTTTCTCGTTGAACTGCTGGCCAAAGACCTCAACCACCAGGGCGGTGTGCACTGCCCCAGCGCCCATGCCGACATGAAGCTCTGGAACAGCCACCCCAAGGTTTACCTCGACGTGGCCCGTACCGGTGAGGCTCGTTGCCCCTACTGCGGCACGGTGTACACCCTGAAGGCCGGTGAGCATTTCGGCGGTCATCACTGACCCTCTTCAACGCACAGGTCAAAAAAAAGCCACCTTGCGGTGGCTTAAAGAGTCCTGTTGAGGACATCGTTGGAGACAAATAAAAATAATCTTTGACTGTGTGACAGCAGTGGCAAGACTTTACGAGTTGCTTGTCATTTTGACCATCCCCCATTTGGGGGATAAGCTTTGTTAAGTTTGAGTTTTTCGACGCTAGGTGCTGTTTTCAAGCGGGCTGGGCCGGCAGACGCAGCACAAAACACGCACCGCCACCGGCTCTGGGTTCACAGACCACGGTGCCACCATGGCGCGTAGTGATGGACTTGACCAAGGCCAGCCCAAGGCCCACGCCGCCATCCCGCTCGGTGGCACCGGGCAGGCGGTAAAAGGGCTCAAAGATCCGCTCCACCAGATCAGCGGGCACGCCCGGCCCGCGGTCGCACACCCGCACCACCACCCAGGTGGCAGATGGTGTGCCTGCAGTCGGAGCCGACGCTGATGTGGCTGGCGCTGGCTCCAGGCCCAGCTGAAGGCTGACCTCACCTGCGCCGTGACGGCGGGCGTTTTCCAGCAAATTACGCAGGGCCCGACGCAGCAGCTTGCTCACGCCTCGTACCTGCAGGGCCTCCGGCGGCGTGTTTTCGGGATTTAAGGTCAGCTCGGCCTGGGCCTGGGCCCGGGCACATTCTTCGGCCGCCATACCCAACACATCCACGCTTTCGACCGTGCCCATGTCGACCTCCTGGGCGTCCAGGCGGCTGGCCAGCAGGATTTCGTCGATCAATTGGTCCAGTTCGCCGATGTTGCGGGCGATTTCGACTTTCCAGGGGCCGCCGGTGTCGTTCTGGATCAACTCCAGCCCCAGGCGGATGCGCGCCAGTGGGGAGCGCAGTTCGTGCGAGGCGTTGGCCAGCAGCGATTTTTGCGAGGCCAGCAGGGCTTCTTGTGCCTTCAACAACTCGTCCCGTGACCTGAGCAGTGTCTGGATGCGTTCAGCGGCATGATTGAAGCGTTGGGCCAAAAAAGCCACCTCGTCGTCACCTTTGACGGACACGCGTGCGTTCAGATCACCGTTGCCCCACCGTTCGACACTGTTTTGTAGCCGTTCCAGTCGACGCGTGAGTTTGCGCACAATGGGGTAGGTGCCCAGGGCCACGGCCACACCCACCAAGGCCAGCATCCAGAAAAAGCCAAAGGGCGGCTTGGCCCAGAACGGCTGGGGTCCACGCGGCAGGTGCATGAGCAGGGTATGCCCATCATCCATGCGCACCACAAACTCGGGGCCGTTGCCGGTGGGCGCGGTGCCCTCGAACCGGTCGTCCTTGCGTTCGTCCGCACGCTCGTTGTCACGTCGGTGCATGTGCCGGGGCCGCCCCTGGCCGATGACCTGGCCGCTGATGTCCCGGATCACCACGTCGCGCAGGGGTGGCTCGGTACTGAGGTGCCAGATCCAGCCCACCAGCAGCGTCAGCACGGCCACGGCCAACAGCACGGCCAGCCAGATGCGCACATAGAGGTGCTTGAACATCACTCAGTCCTGTTGGCGCGCAAACACATAACCCACGCCACGCACGGTGAGGATGCGTTTGGGGTTCTTGGCATCCACTTCAATGGCGGCGCGTATGCGGCCCATGTGCACGTCGATGGATCGGTCAAAGGCATCCAGCTCCCGGCCGCGCACCGCCTCCATGATCTGATCGCGGGACAGGACGCGGCCAGCACGTTCGGCTAAGGCCACCAGCAAGTCAAACTGGTAGCTGGTCAAATCTGCCACCTGCTGGCCCACAGTCACTGTGCGCGCGTCCCGGTCGATGTGCATGCTGCCAAAAACCAGTGCCTTGCTGCTGGCGGGTGCTATGCCGCCATCGCCGCGCCGGCGCAACACGGCTCGGATGCGGGCCAGCAGTTCGCGTGGCTCAAACGGCTTGGGAAGGTAATCGTCGGCGCCAATTTCCAGGCCGATGATGCGGTCCATGGGGTCGCCCTTGGCCGTGAGCATCAGCACCGGCAGACGGGCCAGTTCGCCCGGCAAGGCACGGATGCGGCGGCACACCTCCAGGCCATCCAGGTCGGGCAGCATCAGGTCCAGAATCACCAGCTCGGGCGTGGGGGACGCTGAAAAAGCGCTGTCCTGCAAGAGGCGCAATCCCGTGGTGGCGTCCGGTGCGTGGGCCACTACATAGCCCGATTGCCCCAGGTACTGGGCCACCATGCCCGCTAGTCGGGCATCGTCCTCGATCATCAACAGGTGTTGGCTCATGGCAAGAGTGTGGCGAGACGCCGGCAACGCAGCTTGAAGCTGCGGTAAAGAAAGGTAAATCTGGCCCTGCCTAACTGTTGCGAGCGTGGCGCCCCGCCAGCCAGATCAGCAAGAGCACCGGCACCCCCAGAAAGGCGGTGGCGGTAAAAAACGACTCGTAGCCAAATGCGTCCACATATCGTCCCGAGTAGCCGGCCAGGAACTTGGGTAACAGCAGCATCATGGAGCTGAACAGCGCGTACTGCGTGGCCGAATACTGCACATTGGTCAGGCTCGACAAATAGGCAATGAAGGCAGCGGAGGCTATGCCGCTGGACAGGTTGTCCGCCGAGATCACAAAGATCAGCTTGCTGACGTCGTGACCCTGGCCCCCGAGCCATGCAAAGAGCAGGTTGCTGGCGGCACTGAGCACGGCTCCCAGCATCAGAACGCGCATCATGCCCAGACGCATGGACAGCACCCCGCCCACAAACGCACCCACCAGCGTCATGATGACGCCATACACCTTGGTCACAGCGGCCACTTCGTCCTTGGTGTAGCCCATGTCCACATAAAAGGGGTTGGCCATGATGCCCATCACCACGTCGCTGATGCGGTAGACCGCAATCAGCGACAAGATCAGGGCCGCTTGCCACCGGTACCGTTTGATGAAATCTGCAAATGGATCGATGAGTGCGCCCTGCAACCACTCGGCGACGTTCCTGGCGGGTGGCAATTCCCGGCCGACGGGCTCGGGCGAAAACAGCACGGTCAACACGCCCAGGGCCATGCTGGCGGCCATCACCAGGTAAGCAGTTTGCCAGGCGGCATGCTGGTAGGCGTTGACGTCGGCCACTTCCGCCCTTGCTGCCAGCCACAGCACGCCGGCACCGGCCCAGATCATGGCCAGGCGATAGCCGGTCTGGTAAGCGGCGGCCAGGGCCGGCTGGCGGTTGACGTCGGCGGATTCGATGCGAAAGGCGTCCAGTGCAATGTCCTGGGTGGCGGAGCCAAAAGCCACGATCAGCGCACACCACACCACGGGCTGCAGGGCCAGCTTGGGGTCGGTCAGGGCCATGCCGCACAGCCCGGCCATGATGGCCAGTTGCGATAGCAGCAGCCAGCTGCGCCGCCGGCCTAGCCAGCGCGTCAGCAGCGGCAAGGGCATGCGGTCCACCAGCGGCGCCCACACCCATTTGAAGCCATAGGCCAGGCCCACCCAGCTGAGGTAGCCAATGGTGGTGCGGTCGATGCCCGCCTCGCGCAGCCAAAAGCTCAGGGTGCCCAGCACCAGCAGCAAGGGCAGGCCGGCTGAAAAGCCTAGCAACAACATGCGCACGGTGGGCGGTTCCAGATACACCCGCAAGGTGGCTTGCCAACTGGGGCGCGGTGAGTTGTTCGTGGAGTCGGCTGCGTGCGTGTCGGTGCTCATCTGGGAATAATACGCGTTGGGCTCGTGACCTCGGGTCATCAATATCACTACAAGGTGCGTATCCATGTCTTCTGGTTTGTGGGGTTCCATGCAAGCGTCCGGCGCCGGACGTGTGGCGGCGCTTTCATTGGCTGGCCTGCTGCTCAGTGCCGGGTTGCCGGTGGCTGCGCGCGACGGTGTACAAGTAGGGCAAAACTCTGCCTTCAGTCGCTTGGTGCCCGCTGAACAAATCGAGAGCTCCTCGTCTCTGCAATACAGCCAGATGTTGCAGCAAGCCGACGAGAAAAACGCGCTGGCTGGCAAGGATCACCCGCAACTCAAACGGCTGCGGGCCATAGCCGACAAGATCATTCCCTATAGCCTGGACTGGAACCCCCGTGCCCGGGGCTGGAAGTGGGAGGTGAACCTGATCGGCTCCAAGCAGCTCAATGCGTTTTGCATGCCGGGCGGCAAGATCGTTTTTTACACCGGTATCCTGGACCAGCTCAAGCTGACCGACGACGAGGTGGCCATGATCATGGGCCATGAAATTGCCCACGCCTTGCGTGAGCATGCCCGCGAGCGCATGGGCAAAAGCACGGCGACCAACATCGGCGTGGGTTTGCTCAGCCAAGTGCTGGGTCTGGGCCAGGTGGGCCAGACCGTGACCAACTACGGCGCCCAGCTGCTCACCCTCAAGTTTGGCCGCGAAGACGAGTCGGAGGCGGATCTGGTCGGCATGGAACTGGCGGCCCGCGCCGGCTTTGATCCGCGTGCCGGTGTCACGCTGTGGCAAAAAATGGGCGCCGCCAGCAAGGGCGCGCCACCCCAGTGGCTCAGCACCCACCCCTCGGGCAACACCCGCATCGCCGACATCGAGGCCAACCTGCCCAAGGTGATGCACTTGTATGAGCAGGCCTTGCTGAAGTCAGCCCAGTAGTCTGTCGGTGTAATCATTCGCCTTGGTAGGATGCCTGCGACGGCGGTGAAGTGGGTCACCAGCCTTACCCCGATACCTACAACACGAGGCAGACAACGATGGACTCCAAAAAATACCCGTTTCGGCGCAGCCAGGCCTGGTTTGGCAAGGACGACCGCGATGGTTTTGTGTACCGCAGCTGGATCAAGAACCAGGGTTACCCACACGACGAGTTTGATGGCCGTCCGGTCATCGGTATTTGCAACACCTGGAGCGAGCTGACGCCTTGCAATGGGCACTTTCGGGAACTGGCCGAGTTTGTGAAGCGCGGTGTGTACGAAGCCGGCGGTTTTCCGCTCGAATTTCCGGTGATGTCGCTGGGCGAGACCCAGCTGCGCCCCACGGCCATGCTGTTTCGCAACCTGGCCAGCATGGATGTGGAGGAGTCGATCCGCGGCAACCCGATCGACGGCGTGGTGCTGCTCATGGGCTGCGACAAGACCACGCCCTCCTTGCTGATGGGGGCGGCCAGTTGCGACCTGCCCACCATAGGCCTGTCCGGCGGGCCCATGCTCAATGGCAAGTTTCGGGGAGCTGACATTGGCTCGGGCACTGGCGTGTGGCAGATGAGCGAGATGGTGCGCGCTGGCGAGATGACCAAGGAAGATTTCACGGCGGCCGAGTCCTGCATGCACCGCTCCAAGGGCAACTGCATGACCATGGGCACGGCCAGCACCATGGCCAGCATGGTGGAGGCGCTGGGTATGTCACTGCCCGAGAACGCGGCCATTCCCGCCGCCGACACCCGGCGCAACCGGCTGGCGCAACTGACAGGCCGGCGCATCGTCGAGATGGTCCATCAGGACCTGCGCATGTCGCAAATCCTGACCCGTCAGGCCTTTGAGAACGCCATCCGTACCAATGCGGCCATCGGCGGCTCCACCAATGCCGTGATCCATCTGATTGCGATTGCGGGCCGCATGGGCATCGAGCTCAATCTGGATGACTGGGACCGCCTGGGGGCCCAGGTGCCCTGTCTGCTGAACCTGCAGCCCTCGGGCAAGTACCTGATGGAGGACTTTTATTACGCGGGCGGTTTGCCCGCCGTGCTGCGCGAAATTGCGCCCATGCTGCACCTCGATGCCCTCACTGCCAATGGCAAGACGCTGGGTGACAACATTGCCCAGGCTCCTTGCTACAACCGCGAAGTCATCAAGACGCCCGACCAGCCCTTCATGAAGGATGCCGGCATTGCCGTGCTGCGCGGCAATCTGGCGCCCGACGGGGCAGTCATCAAGCCCTCGGCCGCATCTGCCCACCTGCTGCAGCATCGGGGCCGGGCTGTGGTGTTTGAGGACATCGAAGACTTCCATGCCCGCATCGACAGCGACGAACTGGACGTGGACGAGCACTGCGTGATGGTGCTCAAGAACTGTGGGCCTAAGGGCTACCCGGGCATGGCCGAAGTGGGCAACATGCCCTTGCCGCCCAAGGTGCTGCAAAAAGGCATTACCGACATGGTGCGCATCAGCGACGGGCGCATGAGCGGTACCGCCTATGGCACCGTGGTGCTGCACACCAGCCCTGAGGCTGCAGCAGGCGGCACCCTGGCGCTGGTGCAAAACGGCGACATGATCGAGCTGGATGTGGCCGGCCGGCGCCTGCACCTGGAAGTGTCAGACGAGGAGCTGGCCCAACGACGCCTGGCCTGGAAACCACCCCGTCATCCTGCCCGGGGCTATCAGAAGCTGTATGTGGACCATGTGCAGCAAGCCCATCTGGGCGCAGATCTGGACTTTCTGGTGGGAGGCAGCGGCGCCGAGGTGCCGCGCGAATCACACTGAAGCAGGCGCAGGTGCAGGCGTAGTTGCAGTCGCAGGTGCGCTGAGGTCGGCGTTGGCCGCGCGTGCCCGGTCCAGGTTGCGCCGCGCCTCGCGCACATCCATGCCGTACATGTCGGCAAAGGCTTCGACGGTTTGGCCACTGGATTCAAAGGCACGCAACAGGGCCTCGGCGCGGGCAGCGCGGGTGGCGGCCTCGGACAATGCTTCTTCGAGCAGGGCGTTGACGGCTTCGTCGCGGCTGTGCACGCGCAAGGCATAGTCATCGCGACTCAGGCCGGAGGCCTCGAAGGCGCGCACCATGCGCTCACGCAACTGGGGTCGCAGGTCTTCCTGGCTGCGGCCCTGACGCCGGCGATGCACTTCCAGCAAGGCGTGGTGCACGTGCTCAGGGGCCATGGCTTCCACGGCCTGGGCTTGCAGATCGTGGCGCTGCTGGCCCGAAGCAACCGCCGACAGGTAGCGGGTGGAGCGGGTGTGCAGGGCGAGCGCTTCCTTGAGCAACTCGCTATCGAGGGCCTCAGGGTGGGCGGCCATCAGGTCCTGAAAAATGCCACGTTTGAGCGGCAAAAATACCGCGCCAAACAAGGCCGGATAGAGTGCTGCCAACTGCTCCAGCACCGGCATGCAGCGCGGCACCTTGGCGTTTTTTCCTGCCGCGCCGGCCTTGTTGCGCTGACCCTGCCTGGCGGGGCGCTGGGGCGCGTCGCTGGGGGTTGGAGCAGCGTCTGGTGCGAGGGCGGTGTCGGTCACAAGGTCGGTCATGGTGCGGGCGTACGTTGAAAAAAGCCCTCTATCATGCCAGCCCCTAGGAGATGGCGCCCATCTTGCCGGCCCGGAAGTCCGCAAAGGCTTGATGAATTTCCTGCTCGGTGTTCATCACGAAGGGTCCATAACCCACGATGGGCTCATTCAGCGGCCGGCCGCTCATCAGCAGCAACTTGCAATCCTGGGTGGCGTGCAGCTGCAGGGTGTCGCCCTCGCGCTCCATCACCGCCATCTCTGCCGCGCCCACCGTCTGCTCGCCAAAAGCCAGGGCGCCACTGGCCACGAAGATGGCGCAGGTGTGCCCCGCTGGCAGCGTGAAGCTGGCTTTAGCGCCGGCCTTCAAGCGGACATCCCACACATTCATGGGACTGAAGGTGCTGGCAGGGCCGAGGGTGTCGCCATGCTGGCCGGCAATGACACGCACGTCGCCGGCGTCGTCAGGCAAGGGCTCGCAAGGAATCTGGCTGGCAGTGATGCCCTGGTAGCCGGGGGCAGACATCTTGTCTTTGGCCGGCAGGTTGACCCACAGCTGAATCATCTCGAAAGGGCCGCCACTGCGGGCATAAGCTTCGCTGTGGAATTCTTCGTGCACCAGGCCGCCGGCGGCGGTCATCCATTGCACATCCCCTGGGCCGATGGTGCCGCCACCGCCTGATGAATCACGATGGGAGACCTCGCCCGAGTACACGATGGACACGGTTTCGATGCCCCGGTGCGGGTGCGACCCGACGCCACGGCGCTGGGTGGTGGGCTCAAAGTGTGTCGGGCCGGCGTAGTCCAGCATCAAAAAGGGCGACATTGCCTCGTGGATGTCGTTGTACGAGAACATATTGCGCACCGGAAAGCCATCGCCGACCCAGTGACTGCCGTTGCTGCGTTTGATGAAAGCCAGTTGCTTCATGGTCATCTCCGTGGAAACCATGACTGTAAGGGATGGCTGCTTGCCGTATCCCTGGCGTACGACCTCAGTCCGGCTCGATCAGGCGGCTCAGGCCCAGCGTTGCCTCGGTGGCCAGCGTGGACCACAGGGGCAAGCGGTGTTCCCAGAAGGCGCAGGACTCACTCAGGGGCGCATCAACGCTGCAGGTTTCGTTCAGCCACTGGGCGACCAGCAGGGGCGCCCGCCTGGCCTGGGCCAGGGCGGTGGCCACAGCGGGCCCGGGCCAAGGCGGCGACACCGTTTGCGCCGCAGTGCGGCCGGTGGCCATCATCAGGATGCCAAATTCACTGCCCAGGGCTGCCCAGTCGTCTGCGGCTGCGGCGCTGGGCAGGGCGGCCTCACCCGGCAATTGCAGGTGTTCTGCCAGATAGGACATGTAGGCCGCCTGCTGACCGGGTGCCAGCGTCCTTGCCGAGGGTGCTTGCAGGCGCAGCGCCCGGCGAGCCGTGTCGTGCAGCCGGGTGCCGGCTTGCTGCAAGGCGAGGGTTGCCTGCACCTGCTGCTCGGGCAACAGCATCAGGTTTTGCAGCAGGGCTCGCACGCTGTTTATCAGCTCGTGAGTGAGGCAGGCCAGCGCGTTGTGACGCGCCGCCTGCCATAGCCCACCGTCAAAAACGCTTTGTGCCGCCTGAGGGTTGAACAGTTGTACCGTCTCACGCAAAGCCAGCATCAGGGGCGGCATGCCCTCACCACCGCTGGCCTCGAAGTGCAGCGTGTCGCGCAGCAGGGTGTCCAGAGAAAACAGCTCGGGCTTGCAGGTGTTGGCAATGGACTGCGCCGCATCCAGGTCCATCCGGCCCAGACGCGCCATCGCCAGTGCCGAGGCGGCCTCATGGCGCAGCAGGGTGGCCAACAGGCTGCGGCCGTCCAGGCTCAGAATTTCCGAGATGGGCATGAGCAGCATGGACGGCCCCCGATGTCCCATGGCGGGGCTTCAGACCGCAGCAGGCGCGGGGGCCGCGTGCGCACCGCCCAGGAACAGCCGCTCCATGTTGGGGTCGGCCAGGATCTCGGAGGCGGGCTTGTGCAACACCAGGCGGCCGGATTCGAGCGCCATTGCATCGTCGGAAAACTTCAGCGCGCTTTTGACGTTCTGCTCCACCATCAGCACCGTGGTGCCCTGGTCGGCCAGCTTGCGCAGCAGTTTGAAGACATCCATGACCACCATGGGCGACAGGCCAATCGAGGGTTCGTCGATCAGCAGCACCTTGGGGCGCAACAGCAGGGCGCGGCCAATTTCGAGCTGCTTTTGTTCGCCACCCGACAAGGACGCCGCGCGCGAATGCATGCGCTCCTTCACCCTTGGGAAAAACTCCAGCACCTCGGGAATGCGCTCATGCGTGGTTTTCATGCCCAGCGTGATGCCGCCCAGTTCCAGGTTTTCGTACACGCTGAGCTGGCCAAACAGGTTGCGGCCTTGGGGCACAAAGGCGATGCCCTTGGCCAGCAGGTCTTTTTGCGAGGCACCGTTGACTTCTTCGCCATTGAGCAGAATGCGACCCTGGCGTGGCTTGAGCAAGCCAAACAGGGTTTTGAGCACGGTGGATTTACCCGCGCCGTTGGGCCCGATCAAGAGCGTGATGGAGCCCTTGCGGGCCTTGAACGACAGGTTGTTCAGGATCATGAAATCCTTGTAGCCCGCCACCACGTCGTCGAATTCGATGCAGATGTCTGTGTTGTGTGCGGTCATCTCAGTTCCCCAGATAGGCGTCGAGCACCTGCTTGTTGCCCCTGATTTCATCCGGCGTGCCGATGGCCATCACCTGGCCTTCCACCATCACCATGATGCGGTGACACAGGTCCATCACAAAGTCCATGTTGTGTTCGATCACCACAAAAGAGCTCTTTTTGCCTGCTGCCGGGTTGCGGTTCAGGTCTTTGAGCAGGGTGCTGATGCCGCCCACCAGGCTGGGGTTCACACCCGCGCAGGGCTCGTCCAGCAGCACCAGGTCGGGTTCACTCATGAAGGCCATGGCGATGTCCACCAGCTTTTGCTGGCCGTAAGACAACTCGCCGGCTTTCTTGTCGGCCACATGGCGGATGCGGAAACGGTCGATCAGCGCATCGGCCTTGTCGCCCAGACCCGAGTCGCCGGGGGCAAACATGCGGCTGAACAGGCTGCCCTGATGCTCCTGGGCGGCCACGATCAGGTTATCGCGCACACTCATCTTGCCAAACACCTGCAGCGTCTGGAAAGTGCGGCCCACACCGCGGCGGTTGAGCTCCAGGGGCCCCAGCTGCGTCACATCCTCGCCGTTGAGTTCGATCTTGCCGGCGTCGGGCGTGATCTGGCCCAGCATGGAATTGAACAAGGTCGTCTTGCCCGAGCCGTTGGGGCCAATCACGCCGAAGATTTCGCCGGGTTGGACCTCGAAACTCACGCCGCCCACGGCCTGGATGGCGCCGTAGGCTTTTTTCAGGCCGCTGACTTTGAGCACCGGCGCGCCAGCCGGGCGGTCATGGTGGTGCGTGTGGCTCATGCTTTTGCTCCGAGTTGGGTGGCCGTTTGTGCCGATGCCGCACGGGCGGCCGAGGCTTCCTTGGCCTGCTTGCGGGCCTTCAGTCGGTCGGGGATGGACAGCAGTCCATCGGGCAGCCAGATCATCAGCAGCACCACAGCCGAGCCGAACACGAACAAGTACCAGGCCTGCGCGAAACGCAACCACTCGGGCAGGATCACGCCCACAGCCGCGCCCAGCACCGGGCCGAAAAAGTAACCCGGGCCACCGACCACCACCATGAGGTACATCATGATGGACGAGCCCACGGTGAACAGGGCGGGGTCGATGAACTGCACCTGCGAGGCATACAGGCCCCCGGCAATGCCGGCAAAAGTGGCGCCGATGGCAAAGCTCAGCAAGGTGTAACTGCGGGTATCGATCCCCAGACTCTCGGCGCGGATGGCGTTGTCGCGCAGGGCCGTGAAAGCCTTGCCCCAGGGACTGCGCAGCAGACCCCACAGCAGCAATGCCAGCACCACCGCAAACGCCAGCACCAGGTAGTAATAAGCGCGGTTGCCGTCCAGGCTCAGGCCAAACAGGCTGGGCCGGGCGATGTTGTTGATGCCAAAGGTGCCGCCGGTCAGCCATTCCTCATTGCGCATCACCAGCCACAAGGCGGTGTTGAAGCCCAGCGTGGCAAAGGCCAGGTAGATGGTCTGCACCCGCAGGGCCGGAAAGCCCAGGATCAGGCCCACCACGAAGCACAGCAGCGCGCCAGTGGGCAGACCGATCCAGAAGCTGATGCCGGCCTTGAGCATGATGGCCACGGTATAGGCCCCGATGCCAAAAAACGCGGCGTGGCCGAGCGACTTCTGGCCGGCATAGCCCACGGTCAGGTTCAGACCCATGGTGGCGATGATGAACACCAGCCAGGTGGTGAAGAGGTGGACGCCGTAGTTCTTCATGAACGTGGGCACCACGATCAGGGCGACCAGCGCGGCCAGGCCCAGAATGAGATGGAGTTTTTTCATACTTTGCGCTCCTCTTTGCGGCCCAGCAGACCTTGAGGCTTGAACAGGATCACCACCATGAAGATGATGAGGGCGACAGCATCCTTGTAGGCGGGCGAGATGTAGGCAGCCGCCAGGTTCTCGCACACACCCACGATCAGGCCACCGAGCAAGGCGCCACGGGAGTTGTTGAAGCCACCAATGATGGCGGCGAAGAAGGCCTTGTTGCCCAGGCCTTCGCCCATGTCGAATTTGGCCAGGTAGGTGGGGGTCACCAACAGGGCGGCAGCCGCCGCCAGAATCGCGTTGATGGCAAAGGTGTAAAAAATCATGCGTGGCACGTTGATGCCCAGCACCGAGGCGCTTTCGGTGTTTTGCGCCACGGCCTGCATGGCACGGCCAGTGACCGTCTTTGCCAGAAAGGCCTGGGTCACCAGCACCAGCGCCATCGCTAGCACAAACGTACCAATGTCACTGCCCGAAACCGTCACACCCCAAAGGTTGTAGACCTGATCCGGGAACACTTGCGGAAAGGGCTGGGGCTCGGCGCTGTAGCCCGCACGAATGCCGTTGCGCATGGCAATCGACAGGCCGATGGTGGCCACCACGATGGGCATCATGCCGAACTTGAACAGGGGGTCGACCAGGCCGCGCTTGAACAGCCAGCCCAGAATCACCACCGATAGCACGATCGCCACGCTGAAAGCCATGATCAAGGGCACCTGGCTGTGCAGCAGGATCACCATGATGATGGCTGGCAGCATGACGAATTCGCCCTGCGCAAAGTTGATGGTGCCCGAGGCCTGCCAGAGCAGCGTGAAGCCCAGGGCCACCAGGGCGTAGATGCTCCCGGTGGCCATGCCACTGAGAAAGAGTTGGAAAAAATCGGTCATGGTCTCCTCACCATCCAAAAAGTTGCTTGGGTGTGTCCCACATCACTTGGCGACATTGCTCGGGGGTGAACCAGCGCTCTGCCAGCGTCAGCAGGGTGCCGTAGTCCAACCGGTATTCAGCCCGCAGGTAGGGCCAATCTGATGCCCAGATGCAGCGCGCCGGGCCAAATGCCTCCAGCAGGGCCTGCACATGGCCTCGGGCATCGTCAAACGGGTAGCCTTGCTGCGAGAACTTGGCCAATCCGGAAAGTTTCACCACGCCTTGCCCGCTGCGCCCCAGTGCCAGCAGCGCCTGAAAGCCAGGTGCCTGCAGGCCGTCGGCAATGACAGGTCGACCGCAATGGTCGATCAGCGTTTTGACGCCGATGCGCTGTAGCCGTGGCAACAAGTCGCACAACTGGTCGCCACTGACCTGGAACTGGGCCCACAAACCCAGCGCGTGCATGCGCTGCAGCAAGGGGTCGATGTCGTCGTAATAGGCCAGGCCATGGAGCGCGGTATTGAAGGCGATGCCCACGATGCCCTGAGCCTGTAGCGCCTGCAAGGAATCGGTCGAGGTGTCGGCAGGGACGACCGCGATGCCCTTGAAACGGCCTTGCCCCTGGGCAATGGCCGCCAGCAGGCAGCGGTTGTCGGTGCCGTAGCCCGAGTTGGGCCCCACCAGCAAGGCGTGTTGCACGCCATAGGCACGCATCACATGGGCAAAGTAATCGGCGGTGCCGACTTCCTGGCCCTGTGGCCGGTAGGCCACATCGTCGGCGTAAGGGAAGCCTAGCGGATCGAGGACATGGCAATGCCCGTCGATCTTGGGCAGATCGAATATCGACAAGCAGTGCTCCTGGTGTTCAGAAAGTGGCCTGTACGGCTTGCAGCAGTGCGGGTGTGATCTCGGGCCGCACCCCAAACCAGGCTTCGAAGGCGGGTCGCGCCTGGTTCAGCAGCATGCCCAAACCATTCACGGTGCGGTGTCCGCGCAGGCGGGCCGCAGCCAGCAAAGGCGTTTCTTGCGGAATGTAGATGGCATCCGACACCAGGGCGCCGGGCGGCAGGTCGTCCAGCACCACGTCCAGCGCCGGCTGGCCGTGCATGCCTTGCGTGGTGGTGTTGACCAGCAACGCCACACCCGCCATGGCCGCGTTGCGCTCGCTCCAGTCCACCACCTTGACCCGGTCACCCAGTTCTGCCGCGAGGGCTTGCGCCCGTTCACGGGTGCGGTTGGTCAGGCGCACTTCGGGTGCGCCTTCATCCAGCAGCGCAACCACGATGGCTCGGGCGGCGCCACCCGCACCGACAACCAGTACCGGACCCGCGTCACCGCGCCAGCTGGGGTCTGCGTCACGCAGGCTCTGGATGTAACCCACACCATCGTTGTTCATGCCCAGCAACTGGCCATTGGCTTGCACCACGATGGTGTTGATGGCGCCGATGCGCTGGGCCACCGGGTGCACCACATCCACCAGCGCCATGACGCTGACCTTGTGGGGCACGGTGACATTGCAGCCGGCAAAACCCAACGCCGGGAGACCGCGCACGGCCGCCTCCAGGTGCTCGGGCATGACGGGCAGCTGCACATAGGCACCCTTCAAACCATGATGGGCAATCCAGTGGTTGTGGATGGCCGGGGAGCGCGTGTGCGCCACCGGCCAGCCCATCACACCGGCCAGAATGAATTTGCTGTGATCAGACATGAACTTGAAGTGTCAAACAGGGGTCGCTGGCTTACTTCTTGCCCAGGGGGGGGAGGGTTTCGGCGACCACGGTCTTGCCGTTGCGGACTTCAACCATGAAGCTTTCGCGGTCAATGTCACCCTTGTCGTCGAAGCACACGTCCATCAGCACGCCGGGGTGTTGCTTGGCAGAGAAGCAGCTGTTGCGGATGGCGGCAGCCACGGCCTTGCGATCGAGCTTGCCGGCTTTTTCGATGGCAGCCTTGAGCACGTACATGCCGGTGTAGCCCTTCACGCCGTTGTGATCCGAGCCGGAGTTGTAAGCGGCCAGGTATTTTTTGCCAAAGTCCTGCAACTGGGGCGCTTCGACGGTCAGGCCGACGTGGGCCACTGCGCCATTGGCGGCTTCACCCGCCAGTTCCACCACCTTGGCGCTGGTCAGCACGGTTTCACCAATCACGGGCTTGTTCCAGCCCTGCTTTTTCAGTTCGCGCAGCAGGCGGGCCGACTCTTCCTCGTTGGTGTAAGCAAACACGGCATCCGCGCCAGACTGCTTGGCCTGGATCACTGCAGCCGAGAAGTCCACCTGGCCGGATTCTGTGGACACTTCAGCCACGATCTGGGTGGCAGAGCCCTGCAGCAGTTGCTTGATGGTGGTCTGGCCACCCTTGCCGAAGTCGTTGTTCACGTAAATCACAGCCAGCTTCTTGGACTTGGCATTGATGTAACGCGCCAGCTTGGGGAACGACGTGCTCTGACCAAAAGCGGTACGGAACACATAGGGGTTGCCTTGCTGGGTGATGGAAGCCGCTTCACCGCCGGTGAAATTGGGCGTTTCACCCCGCTTGCTCTCGGCCATGGAGACCATGATGGAGCCCGAGTACACCGGGCCGAAGATGGCAAACACGTCATCGTCCACCGCTTTTTGGGTCAGACCCTTGGCCACGCCGGGGTTGGTCTGGGTGTCTTCGGTGGTGGAGGCGATCTTCTTGCCCAGGATGCCGCCTTTGGCGTTGATTTCCTTGATGGCCAGTTCCACGCCGTTCTTGAACATGGTGCCCGAGGTGGTGCCGGGGCCGGACAGCTCGACGATGTTGGCAATTTTGATGTCCTGGGCCTGGGACAGGCTCGCCACAGCGGCGAGCGTGCAAGCGGCAGCAAACTTGAGTGCGAAACGGGTTTTCATGGCGATCTCCTCGGAGTGGGTTGTTTCAAGGTGGCAACCTTGGGTTGTGGGGCGGCAAAACATCAGTGAAAAGTGCGCTAATCGCTCAAACCGCTGACTTGGAGCGAACTTTAAAGACGCAAACTCAAAAAACAAATCGTTTTTTGGTGGTGTGCGCGATAAACGAACGACAGCGTTCGATGTTCGCACGAAATCAGGGTTTCCCCTGAGCTTTGTCATCCATCTTCTGGGCATCATCACCGCATGTTCACAGCAGCCCACGAAACGACCGAAGCCCCGGGTTTGCCGGTTGACAAGCGCGACTGGATCGCCGGCTTGGAAAAAGGTCTGTCCATCATCGAGACCTTTGACGACGCGCACCCGCGCCTGACTGCCACGCAGGCGGCGCAGCGCTGCGGCCTGACGCGCACCGCCGCCCGCCGCTACCTCATTACCCTGAATCACCTGGGCTACGTGGCCACTGATGGCAAGTTGTTCTGGCTCACGCCGCGCGTCATGCGCCTGGGGCAGGCCTACCTGGAGTCAGCGCGCTTGCCGCGCATCGTGCAGCCCTTTTTGCAGCGCCTGACCGCTGGCACCCAGGAAATCTCTTACGTGTGCGTGCTCGATGGCGACGAAATCATCTATGTGGCTCGCAATGGCTCCAACCGGGGCATGAACACCGGCTTTGTGCTGGGTGCTCGGGTGCCGGCACACGTCACGGCAGCTGGCATGTTGCTGCTGGCCATGCAGGGCGAGGAGGCCGTAGACCAGTGGCTGGCCAAGACCGAACTCAAACCCTTTACCTCGCACACCATCACCAGCAAGGAGCGCGTGCGCCTGGAGGCCATGCGCATCCGCGCCCAGGGGTGGTCGGTGTCTGACCAGCAGTTTGATCTGGCTTACCGTGGCGTGGCTGTACCGCTGCGCGACCGCAAGGGCGAATTGCTGGCCGCTCTGTCGGTCAGCATGCCGATACAAAACGAAAGCTCTCAGGACGCGGCTCAGCGGGTGCTGCCGCTGCTGCGCGAAACCGCCCAGGCCATGCGCAATCTCGTCTGAGCTTGCACTGCGCGGGCTGGGGCCTTCAGCGCTGGCCGATGCGTACGTCGCCAAACAGGCCGGTCAACTCACGGGGTTGCGAGCGCCAGTACTGCGGTGGCACGTCCACTTGGGCGCCGAGTTGGGCCGCAGCATGCCAGGGCCAGCGTGGGTTGAACAACATGGCCCGCGCCAGGGCCACCAGGTCGGCCTGGCCGCTGGCGATGATGGCCTCGGCCTGTGCCGGCTCGGTGACCAGCCCCACCGCCAGGGTGGGCAAGCCGGTAGCGTGACGAATTTGCTCGGCAAAAGGCACCTGGTAATTGGGCCCGAGCGGAATTTTTTGCTGGGTGGACAAGCCGCCGCTGGACACATGAATGAAGTCGCCGCCGAGCGCCTTGAGAGCGTGCGCAAAGGTGATGCTCTGGGCCTCGTCCCAGCCCCCATCCACCCAATCGGTGGCAGACAGACGCATGCCTACGGGCATGCTGGCCGGCACGGCTGCTCGCACAGCCTGAAAGACCTCCAGCACAAAGCGCATGCGGTTCTCCAGCGAGCCGCCATAAGCGTCGGTGCGCTGGTTCGACAAGGGCGACAAGAACTGGTGCAGCAAGTAACCGTGGGCCGCGTGCAGTTCGATGGCATCGATGCCGATGCGATGGGCGCGCACCGCAGCGGCCACAAAGGCATCGCGCACGCGGGCCAGGTCGTCGGCTGTCATCTCCAGGGGCGCAGGTTCGTGCGCGGCATGGGCAATGGCGCTCGGGCCCATGGGCCGCCAGCCGCCCTGTTCCGGCAGTATGAGTTGGCCGCCTTCCCAGGGGCTGCGGCTGGAGGCCTTGCGCCCGGCGTGGCCGAGCTGAATCGCAATCGGCATGCGCGAGTGTTGACGCACGGCCTTCAGCACGCGGCCCAGCGCTTGTTGGTTGTCGTCACTCCACAGGCCCAGGTCGCCGGGCGAAATGCGGCCCTCGGGCTCGACGGCCGTGGCCTCCAGGATCAGCAGGCCGGCACCCGATTGGGTCATTTGCCCCAGGTGCATCAGGTGCCAGTCGCCCGCGTTGCCGTCAGTGGCCGAGTACTGGCACATGGGCGCAATGACGATGCGGTTGCGCAGGCTGAGGCTGCCCAGCGTGTAAGGTGAAAAAAGCGAGCTCATGAGCAAGTCCTGAAAAGTGAAGAGATCAACTCTGGCGTTCCTCTCAAACTGTAGTCGACGCGCCTGACGACGGTTTGTGCAGGGCCTGCGTCAGCGCCTTGCCAACTTGAAAGACCGGCAACATCGCCACGCCTACAGACCAGGCCGACAACCACTGCAGCGGGCTTAGCACGCCAAAACCAAAGGCCTGCGCCAGGGCTGGTACACAGGTGACCAGCACCAGGGCCAGCAGCGTGCCACCCAGGACCCACTGGCTGATCATCGGCAGGCCCGCGCACAGGCGGCGCCAGGACAGCTGATGACTGCGGCTGGGCAAGATCAGTGCAGCGTTGGCCGTGACAAGCGCCACAAAGGCCATGGTGCGCGCAGCGTCGGCCAGCATGCCACTGGCCAGCACTGACGCATACAGGCCCACCACCGCTGCGGTGACCAGGCTGCCTTGCAAGACCCCCTGCACCAGGTGCGCGGTAGACAAAAGCGGCTCGGACGCCGGCCGAGGAGGCTGGTTCATCAGCTCGGGTGCACCTTCTTCGGCCTCAAACACCACCGAGCAGGTGGGATCGATCACCAGCTCCAGAAAGGCAATGTGCAGCGGCGCCAGCACCAGCGGCAGGCCCAGCAGCAGCGGCAACAACGCCAATCCCAGCATGGGCATGTGTACCGCCAGCGTGTAGATCATGGCTTGGCGCAGGTTGGCAAAGATGCGCCGGCCCATGGCAACCGCGCTCACGATGGTCGAGAAATCATCCTTCAGCAGCACCAGGGAGGCGGCTTCACGCGCCACATCGGTGCCACGCTGCCCCATGGCAATGCCGATGTGTGCGGCTTTCAGGGCGGGGGCGTCGTTCACACCGTCGCCGGTCATGGCGACCACCTCGCCACGCGCCTTGAAGGCCTCGACCAGCGCCAGCTTTTGCGCTGGCTTGACCCGGGCAAACACGTTCACGCTGTCCAGCTGCCGGGCCAGCTGTGTCGAGTCCAAGGCCATCATGTCGTCGCCGCTGAGTACCTGCTCGCCTGCGATGCCGGCCTGGCGTGCAATGGCACGGGCGGTGCGCGGGTGGTCGCCGGTGATCATCACCACCCGAATGCCCGCACGCTGGCACAAAGCCATGGCGGCGGGCACCTCGGTACGCAGCGGGTCGGCCAGCGCCACCAGGCCCAGCCACTCAAAGTCGAAGTCATGCTGCAGCTCGGGCCAGCCCTGACTCAACGCACGGTGCGCCTTGGCCACCCCCAGCACTCGCAAGCCCTGGTCGGCCAACTGGGCGGCCTGCACCGCAACTTGCTGCTTTCTGTCGGTGGACAGATGGCACAGCTCCGCCACCGCTTCGGGGGCGCCTTTGGTCGCCACCACATCATGCGTGGCCGAGCCGTTGCGCCACAGATGGCTCATGGCCAGCAGGCCGGGCGATAACTCGTACTCGCGGGCCAGTTGCCACTGCGGGTGCAGGTGCTCGGTGTGCACCAGCTGCTGCGCCGCCAGCTGCTGGCAGGCCTGCTCCATGGGGTCGTGCGGCTCGATTTCGCTGGCCAGCACGGCGTATTCCAGCAGCTCATGAAAAGACTCGGGCAGGCTGCCTGCGGCCAGCTGCCGGGTATCGAGCACAGCGCCATTCACACTCAGGGCGGCCACAGCCATGCGGTTGGCGGTGAGTGTGCCGGTCTTGTCCACACACAGCACGGTGGCCTGGCCCAGGGTCTCGATGGCATTGAGGCGTCGCGTCAGCACCTGCCTGAGCGCCATGCGCCGGGCGCCAAACGCCAGAAAAATGATCATGATCACCGGGAATTCCTGCGGCAGCAGGCCCATGGCCAGGGTGATGCCCGCCAGCCAGGCGTCCAAGCCTCCCCCGCGTTGCCACCCATACAGCCCCACCAGCACCAGGCACAAGGCCATACCGATCACCACCAGGCGCCGGGTGAGCCGGGCCACTTCAACTCGCAGGGGCGAGGCCTGCAGCTCGATGGTTTGCAGCGATCGCCCGATGCGGCCCAGCTCGGTGTGGTGGCCGGTGGCCTGAACCCGCATCACGCCCTGCCCGCTCACCACCATGGTGCCGGCAAACACCCGGCCGTCCGGAGCGTATTTGGGCACCGCTTCGGATTCGCCTGTCAGCATGGATTCGTCCGTGGCCAGCTCGTGCGCCTGCAGCAGAACGCCATCCGCGGCAATGCGCTCGCCTTCGCTGAGCATCAACACGTCGCCGCGCACCACGTCCCGCCCGGCAATACGCACCAGCACCCCACCACGCAGGGCGTGTGCCCGTGGGCTGGACAACTCGCGCAGGGCGTCCAGGGCCTGATCGGTGCGGCGTTCCTGCAGCACCGTCACCGTCATGATGATGAGCACAAAGCCCAACAGGATCAGCGCCTCGTGCGGGTCACCCATGGCCAGGTAAATGGCTCCGGCACCCAGGAGCAGCAAGAACATGGGCTCGCGCACCACCTCCCAGGCCACGTCGCGCAAGGTACGGCGCTGGCTCACCCCCAGCTCATTCGGGCCTTCCTCACGCAGGAGGCGAGCGGCGGTGCTGGGGTCAAGTCCCTGGGGCGTATCGGGGTTCATGGTGCGGCGTGGGGTTGGATGGCGTCATTGTTGCCTCTGCCTATGAGTGTGACCTTGTTCGTCTCGCGATCCATCGCCTGTCATCCACGCCGCAACCGGGTTGACGGGGCAAGCGCCTTGTCTCCATAGACGGTTTTGTAATGAGTAACTTAAAAATCATTCGTTTACTGTATGGACACAGGCGCCGATCATTCGCCCATCGCAATCACTTTGGGGCTGAAACATCATGAAAAACCGTCGTCAACTGATACAGGCCGTGTCTGCCGTTGTACTGGCCGCCACTGCTGGTCTGGCACAGGCTCAGCAGGCTGTCACTTTGCTCAATGTGTCTTACGACCCGACACGCGAGCTGTATGTCGAGTTCAATGCCGCCTTTGCCAAGCACTGGAAAGCCAAGACGGGCCAGGACGTCACCATCAAGCAAAGCCACGGTGGCTCGGGCAAGCAGGCCCGCTCCATCATTGACGGTCTGGATGCCGACGTCGCCACCCTGGCCCTGGCCGGGGACACCGATGCCCTGCATGCCAACGGGGGCTGGATACCCAAAGACTGGCAAAAACGTCTGCCCCACAACAGCTCGCCTTACACCTCCACCATCGTGCTGGTGGTGCGCGAAGGCAATCCCAAGGGCATCAAGGACTGGGATGACCTGGCCAAGCCAGGCATCAAGGTGATCACGCCCAACCCCAAGACCTCGGGTGGCGCCCGCTGGAACTACCTGGCCGCCTGGGAGTTTGCCAAGCGTAAATTTGGCGGCGCAGCTCAGGCCAAGGACTTTGTCAAAAAGCTCTACGAGAACGTACCCGTGCTGGACACCGGTGCGCGTGGCTCGTCTATTACCTTTGCCCAGCGTAACCAGGGCGATGTCTTTATCTCCTGGGAAAACGAGGCTTACCTGCTGGAGAAAGAGTTTGGTGCCAAGTTTGATGTGGTCTACCCGTCCCTGAGCATCCTGGCCGAGCCAGCTGTGACAGCGGTGGACAAGAACGCTGACAGAAAAGGCACGCGTGCCGTGGCGACGGCTTACCTTGAATACCTGTACAGCGACGAAGGTCAGGATATTGCCGGCAAGAACTTCTATCGCCCCATCTCCGAGAAAGCCCAGGCCAAGTACGCCAAGCAGTTCCCCAAGCTCAAGCTGTTTGACATCGACCAGGCGTTTGGCGGCTGGACCCAGGCCACCAAGGACCACTTTGCCGACGGCGGCAGCTTTGACCAGATCTACGCCAAGAAGTGACGTTTGTGATTGACACGCCTAGCCCTGGGTTGGGCAACGGTTTGTGCTAGCGCCATAGACTTGTCGGGTTGCCTGTCTGAACGACGGAAACATCTTTTTAACTCTTGAGCCAGAAAACCATGTCTAACCCCTCTATGACCGAACTGTCGGATGCCGCCCTCAACCAGCTGTTTCGCGATGCGCGCACTGTGCACGCATTCAAGCCAGTGCCCGTTAGCGATGAGACCATCCAGCGCCTCTACGACTTGCTGAAGTGGGGGCCAACGGCCTTCAACGCCCAGCCTGCACGCTTTGTGTTTGTCCGTAGCGCCGAAGCCAAGGCCAAACTGCGTCCCGCACTGGGGGCCGGCAACGTCGCTCAGACCGATGCCGCCGCCGTGACGGTGATCGTGGCCCAGGACACGCGTTTTTACGAGCATTTACCCACTCAGTTTCCTGCGTATGATGCCAAGCCCGTCTTTGAAGCCAATGCCGCCATGGCAGAGGCCACTGCCGCGCGCAACAGCAGCCTGCAAGGCGCCTATCTGATCCTGGCCGCGCGTGCGCTGGGCCTGGACTGTGGACCTCAGTCGGGCTTCAACCCGCAAGTGGTCAACGAGGCCTTCTTTCCGGATGGTCGTTACCAAGTGAACTTCATCGTTAACCTTGGCGTGGCCGACCCAGCGGGTATTTACCCGCGCGGCCCGCGTTTGGCGTTTGACGAAGCAGCTCAAATTATTTGATGCGGGCTTGATGTGCAGGCGGCAACCGTGCCGCCTGATCTGAGGGCCCGAAGAACGGGTTTCATGAACTTTCAACAATTGCGTTCGGTGCGCGAGGCCGAGCGTTGCGGCTTCAACCTGACCGAGGTGGCCGCCACTTTGCACACGTCACAGCCCGGCGTCAGCCGACAGGTTCGCGAGCTTGAAGAAGAGCTGGGCGTCGAGCTTTTTGTTCGGTCTGGTAAACGTCTCTTGGGACTGACCACGGCGGGCAAGGCCCTGATGCCCATCATCCAGCGGGTGTTGCTGGACGCAGAAAGCTTGCGCCGTGCTGGCCAGGAGCTGCAAGGGCGCGAAGAGGGCCGGCTCTCGATTGCGGCGACCCACTCCCAGGCCCGCTATGCCTTGCCGCACGTGGTGCGCGACTTCCGTCAGCGCTACCCGCGCGTGACCTTGCATTTGCACCAGGGATCGCCCAAGCAGGTGGCCGAGATGCTGCTGTCGGGCGAGGCCGACATCGGCGTGGCCACCGAGGCACTGGCCAGCTACGAGCAATTGGTCACCTTACCCTGCTACCGCTGGAGCCACAGCATTGTGGTGCCCCCTGGACATCCGCTGCTGGACCTGCCCAGCCCGGTGACCCTGCAGGATCTGGTTCGTTTTCCCATCATCACTTACGAAGTGGGCTACACCGGGCGCTCGCACATAGATGACGCCTTTGCGCAAGTAGGCCTGCAGCCCGACGTGGTCTTGACGGCCATGGATGCCGACGTCATCAAGACCTACGTCGAGCTTGAAATGGGCGTCGGCATCGTGGCCTCCATTGCGCTGGACGAATCCCGGGACCGTGACCTGCGCACCCTCGATGCAGGTCACTTGTTTCAGATCAACGTGACGCGTTTGGGCATCCGGCGCAACCACTGGCTGGCCGGCTTTGCCTTTGGCTTCATTGAGAACTTCGCGCCCTCTCTGACCCGCGAAGTGGTGTTGGAGGCTTTGGGTGAGATGTAGGTCGGTTCGGGCCTGACAGGGCGCTCGGCGTCTTTATCTGAAAAACGAATAAGAAAACAAGAACAAAGTAGTTTGGGTTCTAGCGACCCGTCGTCAGAATCCGGGCCTTTCATCCATCACAGGAGTTAGTCCCATGAAGAAAATTCTGCGCGCAGCCTTCTCCACCCTGGCCCTTGCTGCTGTTGCAGCCTCGGCTCAAACGACGCTGCTCAATGTGTCGTATGACGTGTCACGTGAGTTCTACAAGGACTACAACGCGGCCTTCGTCGCCCACTACAAGAAGACCACAGGCAAGGACGTCAAGATCGATCAGTCGCACGCGGGCTCCAGCGCCCAGGCGCGTGCAGTGGCCGATGGCTTGGAAGCTGATGTGGTGACCATGAACACAACCACCGACGTGGACTTTTTGGCTGACAAAGGCGTGGTGGCAAAAGACTGGACCAAGCGATTCCCTGGCAATGCGGCCCCCACCAGTTCCACCATGCTGTTTCTGGTGCGCAATGGCAATCCCAAGGGCATCAAGGACTGGGATGACCTGATCAAGCCCGGCGTACAAGTCGTCGTGGTCAATCCCAAGACCGGGGGCAATGGTCGTATGGCTTACCTGGCAGCCTGGGGTTCTGTGCGCGCCAAGGGTGGCACAGATGCGCAAGCCGCCGAGTTTGTGAGCAAGCTGTACAAGAACGTGCCTGTGCTGGCGCGTGGCGGCCGTGATGCTACCGCAGTGTTCTTGCAGCGCAATATCGGCGATGTGCTGGTGACCTTCGAATCTGAAGTGGTGTCGGTCGACAACGAATTCGGTGCGGGCAAAGTGGACGCGATCCATCCCTCCTCCAGCATCGTGGCAGACAACCCAGTGGCCATCGTCGATCGCACGGTAGACAAAAAAGGCTCACGTGCGGTGGCACAGGCCTATCTGGACTATCTGTACTCCGACGAGGGTCAGGAGATTGCGGCCAAGCACAACATTCGTCCCCGGTCGCCAGCTGTGCTCAAGAAGTACGCCAGTGCCTTCAAGCCGATCAAGCTTTTCACCGTCAATGAATACTTCGGCTCCCTGGGTGAAGCGCAAAAAGTGCACTTCAACGACGGCGGTCAGTTCGACAAGCTCTACACCGCAGGCAAATAAATGGCGGCTTCCAAAAAGGTGTTGCCTGGCTTCAATCTGACGCTGGGCTACACGGTGTTTTATTTGTGCCTGATCGTGCTGATTCCGCTGTCGGCCTTGATTTTCAAGACCTTCACGCTGACTTGGCCCCAATTCTGGGAGGCGGTGACGGCGCCGCGGGTGATGGCCTCTTACCGCCTCACCTTTGGGGCCTCCCTGATGGCGGCCCTGGTCAATGTGGTGTTTGGTTTGCTGGTGGCCTGGGTGCTGGTGCGTTATCACTTTCCAGGCAAAAAGATCGTGGATGCGCTGGTGGATTTGCCCTTTGCCTTGCCTACGGCGGTGGCCGGTATTTCGCTGACCGCCTTGCTGGCGGGCAATGGCTGGATCGGCCAGTACCTGGAGCCCAGAGGCATCCAGCTGGCTTTCAACCCCAACGGCGTGGTGATTGCGCTCATCTTCATCGGCCTGCCCTTTGTGGTGCGCACGGTGCAGCCAGTGCTGGAAGACACCGAGAAAGAGCTGGAAGAAGCCGCCATGTGTCTGGGTGCCACGCGTTGGCAAACTTTTTCACGGGTGATTTTTCCGGCCATCGCGCCTGCTCTGCTGACGGGTTTTGCCATGGCATTTGCCAGAGCCATCGGCGAATACGGCTCGGTGATTTTTATCGCCGGCAACATGCCCATGGTCAGTGAGATCACACCGCTCATCATCATAGGCAAGCTGGAGCAATATGACTACGCGGGTGCGACCGCTGTGGCCACCGTGATGCTGGGCCTGTCGTTTGTGCTGCTGCTGGTCATCAATGCCTTGCAAGCCTGGCAACGCAAAAACACGGGGGCACCAGTATGAAGACGACCGAGGTACGCTGGGTCCGTTACACCCTCACAGGGGTGGCATTGGCCTTCATGTTTTTGTTTCTGGTGCTGCCCTTGGCGGCGGTGTTTACCGAAGGCCTGCGCAAGGGCCTGGACGCCTATTGGGAGGCACTGCAAGAGCCCGATGCCTGGTCTGCCATACGCCTGACGCTCATCACTGCAGCCATTGCAGTGCCGCTGAACCTGGTGTTTGGCGTGGCAGCGGCTTGGGCCATAGCCAAGTATGAGTTTCGCGGCAAGTCGTTTTTGACAACGCTGGTGGATCTGCCGTTTTCAGTGTCGCCGGTGGTGGCGGGTCTGATCTATGTGCTGGTGTTTGGCGCACAGGGCTGGCTGGGCCCCTGGCTGATGGCCCATGACATCAAGGTGGTGTTTGCCGTGCCGGGCATCATTCTGGCCACCATTTTTGTCACCTTTCCCTTCATTGCGCGAGAGCTGATCCCGCTCATGCAGGCGCAGGGCAATGACGAAGAACAGGCAGCCATCGTGCTGGGCGCCACGGGCTGGCAAACCTTTTGGTATGTCACCTTGCCCAACATCAAATGGGGCGTGATTTACGGCGTCATTCTTTGCAATGCCCGCGCCATGGGTGAGTTTGGTGCGGTGTCTGTGGTGTCGGGCCACATCCGTGGCCAGACCAACACCATGCCCTTGCACGTCGAGATTTTGTACAACGAATACCAGTCGGTGGCCGCCTTTGCCGTGGCCTCCCTGTTGGCGCTGCTGGCCCTGGTCACTTTGGTGATCAAGAGCTGGGTGGAGTGGCGGCATGAGCGCGAAATGCGCGCCATTGCCGAGCTGCCACCGGAGCGACCCGCGACCGCCCCCCTTGTTTTGAAGGATGCCACATGAGCATAGAAATCCAGCAGGTCTCCAAGCACTTCGGTGCTTTCCATGCCCTGCGTGACGTGAATCTGCATATTGAATCCGGTGAATTGGTGGCTTTGCTGGGCCCCTCGGGTTGTGGCAAGACCACGCTGCTGCGCATCATCGCTGGCCTGGAGACGGCCGATGCCGGCAGCATCCTCTTCAGCGGCGAAGACACCACGGACGTACATGTGCGCGACCGTCAGGTCGGTTTTGTGTTCCAGCACTACGCCTTGTTCCGCCACATGACGGTGTTTGAAAACGTCGCGTTTGGGCTGCGTGTGCGCCCGCGCAGCACGCGACCGAGCGAGGCACAGATCAGGCAGAAAGTGCACGATTTGTTGGGTCTGGTGCAGCTGGATTGGTTGGCCGATCGTTACCCCTCGCAGTTGTCAGGTGGCCAGCGCCAGCGCATTGCCCTGGCCCGGGCCCTGGCGGTCGAGCCCAAGGTGTTGCTGCTGGATGAGCCCTTTGGTGCACTCGACGCCAAAGTGCGCAAGGAGCTGCGCCGTTGGCTGCGCCGCCTGCACGACGAGCTGCATGTCACCAGCATCTTCGTCACCCATGACCAGGAAGAAGCCCTGGAGGTGGCCGACCGGGTGGTGTTGATGAACCAGGGCCAGGTCGAGCAAATGGGTACGCCGCAAGACGTGTGGGACCATCCGGCCAGCCCCTTTGTGTATGGTTTTTTGGGCGATGTGAACCTGTTTCACGGCCGCGCCCACGAGGGGCAGCTGCACCTGGGTGATGTGGCCCTGGACGCCCCCGAGCATGCTCAGGCCCAACATGCCCAGGCATTTGCCTATGTGCGACCCCACGACCTGCAAGTGCAGCGCTACACGCCCGGCGCCGTGGGTATCGTCGCCCATTTGCAGCGCGCGATTGTGGTGGGTCCGGTCGCGCGACTGGAATTGCTGCCCACCGATCTGCAAGAGCCCAGTGGCCACGACCCCCTCATCGAGGCACAGATTCCGTCCGAGCTTTTTCGCAGCCTGGGACTCAAGGAAGGCGAAAAGCTGGTGGTCTCGCCGCAAAAGGCCCGGGTGTTTCTGCAGCCTCAGTCAGCGGCAGCAGCTCCTGCGGGGCTGTGAGGGGTACGTTCGAGTTTTTGAACGTCGAAGCCTTTGCGTGACAAACGCGTGAGCAGGGCGGCATAGGCTTGGGGCTCGACCTGCGCTTGTCGGGACAGCACCCACAGGTATTCGCGCTTGGGTTCACCCACGGCCACCAGTTGGTAGTTGTCATCCAGGTCGATCACCCAGTAGTCGCCCCAGACCGCCGGCAAAAACGACAGCCAATCTGGCGCAAAGCGCACCTCCAGCTTGGCCGAGGTGGCTGGCCCGATTTGCCGGGCCGTGCCGATCGCTTCTATCGTGTCGCCGGCCTCGGTGCGGCAGCGGTTGAGCACCTGCACCCGACCGTCGGGCTGCAGGCTGTACCGGGCGGCGGTGTCGCGGACACACTTGCGCTGAAACCAGTTGGGCAGCTTCGCGATCTCAAACCAGGTACCCATGTAGCGGGGCACATCCAGCGTGGGGACGGTGTTGAGCTCTTCCCTGGCAAGGGTCGGCAAGGCACATGCACACAGGAAGAGGGCAGTCAGCTTGGATCTCATGGCGCGAAGAAGGCGGAAGTTGAAGGAGCGTAGCCTAGCAGGCAGGCGATGGGATTGGGTGATCGTGCTCAATACCGTGCGCCGATGGCGGTTTCCCTGGGAATGGGCGGCCATCCATATGCCTTGGGACGCTGCCACAGTCACCGGTAATAACATCGGGGCACTGTTTTGTGTTCATGTTTCAATAATTTCATCCGTATGCCGTTTCAACCCTCGTGTTTCGAGGCTGCCCAGGCCAGCTGTCTCACATGATGTTTCGAGGTATCCGTTTCAAAATTGTCACCGGCCTGGTGCTGTTGATGGTTGTGCTGCTGTCGGGCTCTCTGCTGGGCCTGTCGTGGCACCTGAACCGCAGCTACACGCAGCTGGAGCACAAGGCTTCAGCGCAGGACTTCAAACGTTTGCTCAGTTCCATCGACGCCCGCTTGCACCAAATTGAAAAACTGCGCAAGGAATGGTCCAACTGGTCCGCCATGGCCGACTTTGTCGTCGGTCGCGCGCCTGAATTTGCAAATGACGAACTGACCTTGGAGTCACTGGAGCAGTCGGGTATTGCGGCAATTGGCGTGCTGAGTCTTCAGGGCCAGCTGATTCACCAGGCCTCTGTACCTGCAGCCCCGAGCGCCACCCAGCTGCTCGCCGGCGAATATGGGCCACTGCTGTCGAGGTTGCCGGAGGTTTATCAACCTGCTTGCGGCTTGATTTTCTGGAATGCGCATCGCTGGGTGGCGTGCCGTTTGGGCATTTACCAAAGCTCGGGACAAGGCCAGCCCGTTGGTATCCTGATCACGCTGGAGAGCCTGTCGGCCGACGTCTTGCAAGACATCAAGGCGCAAACCGGCCTGGGCTTTGTGCTGAGGCCGGAACAACTCACGCCTTCGAAAACGGTGGCTGACGCCCCCAAGATGAGCTCCTCACTGGGCTCGGCCGAGGTGGTGTATGAAATTCAGAAAGACCTGATGCGCCTGAGCTGGCCTGTTCAGGATCTGGCCAAAAAGAACCTGGGCTACATCGAAATGGAGTGGCCCAGGCGCTTGTCGCATCAGGCACGCGACGACCTGGAGGAGGTGCGGTGGCAGTTCATGGCGTTTTTTGCCGCGATGGCCATCGGTTTTCTGTTCATTCTGGACCGCCTGGTGATTCGGCGGCTGGTCGGCTTCGGGGTTCAGCTCAGGGGCATCAACCAAAGCAGTGACTGGCAGAAGCGGATCAATGTCGACGGAAATGACGAGATTTCAGACCTTGCCACAGACACCAACCAGCTGCTCGGCATCATCAGCCATCAGGTTGAGAACCTGAACCTGCTGGCCGAGACCGACGTGCTGACGGGTCTGCCCAACCGTCGCAAGTTCGACAAGTTCCTGCAGCATGCGCTGCTGACGGTGGCCCGCAGCAAGCGGCCGCTGTGCCTGGTTTTGCTGGATGTGGATCATTTCAAGGCTTACAACGATCACTATGGGCACGCGTTGGGCGATGCGGCCTTGCAGGAGGTGGCAGCATGCCTGAAAGAGCGTGCTCGTCGGCCTGGCGACTTGCCCGCCCGCATCGGTGGTGAGGAGTTTGCGGTGGTGCTGGAGGATACCGATCTGGCTGGAGCCACATATTGGGTGCAAGGCGCTCAAACCGCACTGGCCGAGCGGGAGATCATCCACGCCTTGAGCACGTCGGGCGAGTGCCTGGCCTTCAGTGCCGGGCTGGTTCAGGCAATGCCGGGTGAGACGGCCGAAGCCTTGTACAGCCGCGCGGACGCGTCGCTCTACCGTGCCAAGCGCCAGGGCAGAAACCAGATCGAGGTCGATGGCGGTGCCGGGCCAATAGCCTGAGACCACGGTTGTGGCCGGGGCTTAGCGTCCAGCCAGCAACTGGCGAACCACTGGGTGTTCCACCTTGCGCTCGGTGCTGATGGCGTAATAGTGCTCCTCGACCCCCTCGCACGGGCCCAGCAGCTTCACATGGTGGCGGTGTAGCAGATCCTCTTGCACCGACAGCGCGGCAGGGAATACGCCCAGGCCGCTGCCCCCAAAGGTCTCCAGCAGGGCGCTGTCCTCAAATTCCCCCACCACGCGTACGCGCAAGCCTTGTTGCGTCAGCCATTGGTCCAGGCGCCCGCGCACGGTGGAGTGCTGGGTAGGGAGCAGCACAGGCACCCGGGACAGCGATGCCGGAAAGTCCTGCCGGGCCAGCTCCCACCAGTGCTCTGGTGCATACCAGCCCATGCCTGATATGCCCAGCGGATGGTTGTGGACCTTGAGGTGCGGATTGAAGGGGGCCGGGTGGTCTGAGAGCACCACATCGAGCCGGTGGACCGCCAGGTCGGCCAACAGGTCCGCCATCTCGCCTTCGTGGCATATCAGGCGCAGGTCTGGGGTGCTCAGCACCGGCTGCAGCAGGCGTTGCACCACCAGCTTGGGCAAACCGTCTGCAATGCCCACCGTGAGCCGCACCGTGGCCACCTGGGTGGCAGCGCGCACTTTTTCTGGCAGCGTCTCCCCGAGTTGAAAGATGTGCTCGGCCTCTTGCAGGGCGACCACGCCTGCCTCGGTTAGGGCCAGGCCCCGCCCCGCCGGCTTGAGCAGCTGGCAGCCCAGGTCGCGCTCCAGCTCACGAACCTGTGCACTGACGGTTTGCACGGCCATGTTCAGACGCGCAGCGGCATGTGACATGCCGCCTTCCTTCGCCACCATCCAGAAGTAATAGAGGTGCCGGTAGTTGAATGCCAAGCTCATGTTCAGAAATTACAGGAGTTACGTTCTTGAATTTTCTGTTTTTTTTTTATGGCATCCAGCCTTAAAGTCGACGCTTCTTCGCTGATACGCAGCCCGGCTGCAAAACACACCATGGAATTCCTACTCGACCCCAATGTCTGGATCGCCTTTGCCATGCTCACAGCGCTGGAGATTGTGCTGGGCATCGACAACATCATCTTCATTTCGATTCTGGTGGGGCGCCTGCCCGTGCACCTGCGCGACAAGGCTCGTCGTATGGGTCTGGCGTTTGCCATGCTGTCGCGCTTGCTTTTGTTGTTCACCTTGAGCTGGGTGATGGGGCTCACGGTTGACCTGTTCAGCGTGATGGGCCAGGGTTTTAGCGGGCGTGACCTGGTCTTGCTGGGGGGTGGTCTGTTCCTGCTGTACAAGGCATCCCACGAAATTTTTGTGGAGGTCGAAGCCCATGAGCAGCATGCGCCTGCGCAGGCTGATTCGGCAGCTGTCCATGCAGCTGGCCGCAAAGCCTTTGTTGCGGTGATCGGCCAGATTGCCGTGATCGACATCGTGTTCTCGCTCGACTCCGTGATCACGGCTGTGGGCATGGTGGATCAGATCGGCGTCATGATTGCTGCGGTGATTGCCTCGGTGGGTGTGATGCTGGTGGCTGCCAAGCCCATCGGCGAGTTTGTGGACCGTCACCCGTCCGTCAAGGTGCTGGCGCTGGCTTTCCTGGTGATGGTTGGTATGGCGCTGACGGCAGAAGCCTTTGACCAGCATGTGCCCAAGGGATACATCTATGCCGCCATGGCGTTTTCGTTGGCGGTCGAGGCTTTGAATATCCGCGCTCGCGGCAAGCGCCAGAAGCTGGCGTCGTCCGGGTCTTGAGGCGTTTGCTTTTTCGAAGGCTGGGTTTCTCTGGCTCAGTCGTCGTCATCTCCGTGCCCCGAGCCTGTACTGCTCAGGGCCTGGGCTGAAATCAGCCCCTGAGGCGACTCTTGCCACTGCCAGACACCAAAGGCCAGTACCGCCAGCAACAGAAGGACGGCCAGCCAGGCCCGGTTGTTTTGAACCAGGTTCGGTCCGGGCCCGTCTGCACGGCCAGTCAGCATGGGCAGTGCCTGGTTTTTACCCCGCAGCACACTCAAAACCAGTATCAGGGCCAGGTGGGCCAGTACCAGCAACAAGAAGGTGTTGCCAAAGAACTCATGCAGTTCTTCAAGCCAGTCGCCGCCTAAAAAGTCACCCCAGTCGTTGTAGCTGCCATAACCGCTCAACGTAAGAGGCAGCACCCAGAC
The DNA here is from genome assembly GCA_041168905.1 of Pseudomonadota bacterium. Lineage (GTDB taxonomy): Bacteria > Pseudomonadota > Gammaproteobacteria > Burkholderiales > Burkholderiaceae_C > JBEEJZ01. The sequence goes on from JBEEJZ010000005.1 coordinate 108,673, forward strand.
CAGCATTGTGATCACGGCTGCCGCCATCAGCAGGTTTTGTCCCTGGCGCCAGTTGATGCCGCCCAATGAACCTGCGTGGGCGGCCGACCTGATCCAGGCGGGTGCCCCGGCCACCTTGCGTGCCATTGCGCCCAGACTGGCCTGGCGGGGACCGAACACACCGTAAGCCAACCTGAACGCCAGCAAACCGGCCATGGTGTAACCCAAGGTCACGTGCAGCGCTCTCCAGTGTTCGCCCTCGGCGGTGAGGTAAGCGCCTGCAAAGCTCAGCGCAAACAGCCAGTGAAACATCCGGATGGGCGCATCAATCACCCGGCGTCCAGGCTGGACTGGGCTGGGCGTGCGCGCTGCGGTGGGGGCGGAGTCAAACGAGGTGGTGGTGTGCATGGAGTGGCTCCTTGAGGTTCAGTCGTTCCAGTTGCGGCGCATGCGGGCATCCAGCCCGGCGGGAATTCGAAGGTGATCGTCGTCAAACTCCCCTTTGTCGGCCCCGGCATGGCAGGCGGCACAGTTGGCTGCGCTCTTGACGCTGGGCAGCTTCCAGACGGTGGCGTCAATCTTGCGGTGCTTGCGCTCAAACCAGGCCGAGCGGGTGATGCGATCTTGCGTGGGCTCCTCGTTCACGCGCTTGTAGGTGCCTGCGTTCGATTGCAGCCAGGTGCTCAGTTGCTGCACGGTGGCTGCGTCCAGCGAGGCATCGGTGCCGTAGTGCTTGTCCAGCCCCGCCATGATCCGTTGCCACGACCTGGCCGGTAGCATGCCTGGCGGATAAGCAGTGTGACAGGCGGCGCATTCCTGGGTATAGGCTTCAGGGACGTGGCGCGGCAGCATGGGGCCGCTGTCGGCCTGGGCGCTATGGAGGGCGGCCAGGGCCAGGGCGGTGGCGAGCAGGGAGGTTCGAATGGGTCGCATGGGGTGTTCCTGTCTGGGGAGGTCGGCCTGCGGGTTCATCAGGGCTTCAGGCTCAGCAAATAGGCCAGCACGTCGGCCTTTTCGCGGGCGCTGCACTCGCGGCTTGCCACGTCCTTGCAGTTGCGGCGAAACCATTTGTCGACCTTCGCGGTGTCGGTGAAGGCTTTTGGATTAAAGCCCGGTGCCAGCGGGGCAATCGTTTTGTTGGTGTTGGCATGCTTGCCCTGCGCTGTGGGAGGCGTGCCGTGACAGGACGAGCATGACCATTCGCCACCATGGGTGCTGGTAAAAAATTGCCGGCCCTTGTCCACGTTGCCGGGGCTACCCGCTTGTGCGCTCCAGTGGCTGAGTTGCTGCTCAGGAGTGGTGTCGCCAGCCCAGGCAGCACTGCCAAGCGTCAGGCTGGCCATAGCCAGCAGCAGGAGGGTGCGCAATGGTGCGGCAAAAACAGAGTGTGAAGGTGCGGTCATAAGGCGTCTTGATAGGTGTTGCTAGGTCGGGCGGAAAGGGCGTTTGTGCTTGGATGAAGTGGATTGTTGGACGCGGTGCTTGAACCTTCTCTGAAGGCCTTGTTCATCTGGGGTTCAGAAACCCTGCGCGACAATTTGCACATGCTTTCGAACCCGCCCGCTGGCCGCTGTCATGACCGCTCCCCCTGCTGCGGGCCTAGTTGGATACCACGGCTTGCGCTTGCCCTGCTAGTCATTTCTGGACTTTGGGGCCAGCCCGCCCATGCCGGTGGCAAAGACGACCACGAGCGAGCGCGTCAGGCTGTGCAGTCGGGCCAGATCCTGCCTTTGCCGCAAGTGCTGGAGCGCCTGGCGCGGGAGCACCCCGGACAGGTGCTTGAAGTAGAGCTGGAGACAGACGATGGCCGCTGGGTCTATGAAATCAAGCTCCTGCAACCCGGCGGGCGACTGACCAAGCTCAAGCTGGATGCGCAAACCGCCCAGGTGCTGGGCATGCGCTCCAGAGGTGGGTATGACGCGGTGGGCCCCACTGAATCCAAACGCTGACCCGACCCCACGATGCGCATTTTGCTGGTTGAAGACGAACCCACCCTGCGTGCGCAGATTGCTGGCGGGCTACAGACGGCCGGTTACACCGTGGACCAGGCCGACAACGGCCGCGATGCCCACTTCATGGGTGACACCGAAAACTTTGACGCCGTGGTATTGGACCTGGGCCTACCCGTGCTAGACGGGCTGACCGTGCTCAAACGCTGGCGCGATGCGGGTCGCAGCATGCCGGTGTTGATCCTGACCGCACGCGATCATTGGCATGAAAAAGTGGCTGGTATCGATGCGGGCGCCGACGACTACCTGACCAAGCCTTTTCACATGGAAGAGCTGCTGGCCCGGCTCCGTGCACTGATCCGCCGCGCCAGTGGCCTGGCCTCCCCGGTGCTGCAGTGTGGTGAGCTGATGCTTGACACCCGTAGCCAGCGGGTGACCCTGGCGGGCATGACCGTGGCCCTGACCAGCCACGAGCACAAGGTGCTGGACTACCTGCTGCATCGTCCAGGCAGTGTGGTGTCGCGCACCGAGCTCACCGAACACATCTACGCGCAGGACTTTGACCGCGACTCCAACACCATCGAGGTGTTTGTGGGCCGCTTGCGCAAAAAGCTGCCGGGGGTGTCGATAGAGACCGTGCGCGGCCTGGGTTACCGCCTGGCCCCACCATGAGTTCGACGTCTGCTCCTTCGCTGCGTTTCAGGCTGCTGGCGGCTACGCTGGTGGGCTTGGCTGTGGCGCTGGCGCTGGCAGGCGTGGCCCTGAGTCGCCTGTTTCAGGACCATGTGTACCAGCAGTTCGAAATCACCCTCACGCAGCAGCTCGATCAGCTCACCAGCCGGCTCGAATTTGATCCGGCGGGCCAGCCGCAACTGGACCCCCTGACGCTGACGGACCCGCGCTGGCACCGGCCCTATGCCGGCTTGTACTGGCAAATCGACGAGGTGGGCTCCAGTGACGTGTTGCGTGCCGGGGTGTTGCGCTCGCGCTCGTTGTGGGACACCAGTTTGCAGCTGCCCATGACGCCCATCGCCGATGGCGTGGTGCATGTGCACCCCGTGCCCGGCCCACAGGACAGCCAATTGCTGGCGCTGGAACGCACCATTCAGCCCCCGGGCGAGGCACTGGCGCGCTGGCGCCTGGTGGTGGCGGCAGACGTGCAAGACATTGGGCACGCGGTGGATCGGTTTCGTGGGGTGTTGGCGTGGTCGCTGGCCGTGCTGTTTGTGCTGCTGGCGCTGGCGTCCTGGGCGCAAGTGGCTGTGGGTTTGCGCCCCTTACGTGCTTTGCAACTGAGCCTGCAAGCCGTACAACAAGGCCAGGCGCGGCACCTGGAGGGGGCGTTTCCCTCTGAAGTTCTGCCTTTGGTCAACGATTTCAACCGTGTGCTCGACCACAACGCCGAGGTGGTGGCCCGCGCACGCACTCAAGCTGGCAATTTAGCCCATGCCCTGAAAACGCCGCTGTCGGTGCTGGATCAAGCCTCTGCGTCCGTGCAGTCAGACGCAGGGACTGATTTGGCGCGCCTGGTGCAGGAGCAGTTGAACGCCGCTCGCAAGCACATCGACTGGCACCTGGCCCGTGCCCGCGTGGCCGCCACACAACGCCTGCCGGGGCAACGAACTGAAGTTGGCGCCACGGTGGCCGGACTGATCCGTGTGATGACCCGGGTACATGCCGGGCGCGATCTCACCCTGTGGGCCGATCCAGCCCTGGCTGCCGAGCCGCTGTACTTTGCCGGCGAGGAACAAGACCTGCAGGAGATGCTGGGCAATGTGCTGGACAACGCCTGCAAATGGGCGCGTAGCCGGGTGCAGGTGAGGGCCGAGCTGCTAGCAGGTGCTGAGCCAGCGCAGCTGCAGATCGACATCGAGGACGACGGCCCTGGCATTGCCGACGCCCTGCGGGCCTCGGTGCTGGCACGCGGTGTGCGCTTGGACGAAACGGTACCCGGCACGGGCCTGGGCCTGGCCATCGTGTACGATCTGGTCGAGCTCTACGGCGGCGAGCTGGCTTTGCAGCCGGCCAAAGGGGGCGGCTTGCGCGTCAGCCTGAGCTTGCCAGCAGCCACGGCCTGAACATCACCACCCTTCTGGGCAGTGGGCTCAAATCGATGTCTGGTTCACCCGCTTTGACAGGGCTTCCGCCGACTCTTTGCGTTCGCTGTAGCGGTCAATCAGGTAGGGCGCCACGTCGCGGGTGAGCAGGGTGAACTTCATCAGCTCCTCCATCACGTCCACCACCCGGTCGTAGTAGCTCGACGGCTTCATGCGGCCAGCCTCGTCAAACTCCAGAAAGGCCTTGGCCACCGAGCTCTGGTTGGGGATAGTGATCATGCGCATCCAGCGCCCCAGGATGCGCATTTGGTTGACGGCATTGAAAGACTGCGAGCCGCCGCTCACCTCCATCACCGCCAGCGTTTTGCCCTGCGTGGGTCGCACCGCGCCCACCGACAGGGGGATCCAGTCGATCTGGCTTTTGAGGATGCCGGTCATGGCGCCATGCCGCTCGGGCGAGCACCACACCATGCCCTCGGCCCAGGTCGCCAGCGTGCGCAACTCCTGCACCTTGGGGTGGCTGTCGGGAGCCCCATCGGGCTGGGGCAGGCCAGCGGGATCAAACACCTGAACTTCCGCTCCCATGGCGGTCAGCAGCCGGGCCGCTTCCAGGGTTAGCAGCTTGCTATAAGAGCGCTCACGCAGCGAGCCGTACAGCAACAAAAATCGTGGGGGATGCGTGGCGCGGTTGGGGGGCGTGAGCGCTTGCAGGCTGGGTACTGCAAAACAGGCCGGGTCGATGTTGGCGGAGGGGAGGGTTGGGTGCGTCATGGGTGGCGAAGTGCTGGTCTGCCCATAGCTTAGCCTGCTCGCCGGCCGACCGCGAGATCAGCTGCCCCGGTCGGTGCGCTTAAAGCGCGACGCTCAGCTCCGGGCTTTCCTCGCGAGGTGCAAACACCTTCGCATCACTCACATAGTACCGGTCCAGACGCCAGTCCCGCAAGATCTGCAGGGCAAGCTCAAAGTACTCGGGCTCAAGCAGGTAGAGGTCCTTGGTGGCAAATTGCACGCCGGCGTCCAGCGACAGGATCAGACTGGACAGGGTTTGCGCCGCCTTGGAGTGGGGCGCGGTTTCAATGACCTGACGTGCCCGGTGGATGGCACGCGTGGAATAGGCGGTGGCTTCGAACATGGTCAATGTTTATGGCTGAACGGTCAGGCTGCGGCGCAGGGGGGCGGGAGACAGCGGCTCCGACCCCGGGCAAGTGCTTTGACTATTCTTCGGTGTGCACGGCACGCTGCTGCGAGATGACATATGGGTATGCAGGGCATTCAGGTCGGCCGATACGCGGTGCTCCCGCATGGCGACGGCCCAATCGGCAGCCTCTGCACGTTGTTGTGCCCATTGGGCCCAGCCTGCCTGGGCGCGCTGTGCCATGCGCTGTACCGTACCGGCCAACAGCAAAAAACTCAGGCCCACGATGGCCCACAAGAATATCCACACTAGCATCAGATGCACGCCGGATTCCAGGTCGATCCAACGACTGGCCACCACACCTAATGTGATGGCGCTGGCCAGCCACACCATGACGGCGGGCACGCGCGGATAAGCCGCTGATGCGCCCTGGGCTGGCAAGCCGCGGCGGGTTTGCGGCAAATTCTGAACGGCAATCGAGTTGAACGTGGTTCCCATGGTGTGGACCGGAGGTGTCGCTAAGGCTTGAAGATTAGGGTAAACCCTAGGAAATTTGAAGTTTTGATTTGTGATGAGCCCTATTCACCAAACGAATGACGGGCTGGCGGCGGTCTAATCGCTGAGTGCGTTTCGCTGCCCGAGGTGTAGTCTTGCTAGCAACTTTTTTTGAGCCCACGACCTGACATGCTGTTTTTGAACCCCCATGCACAACGTCTAGCCTACGACCCCGAGCTGGAGGCGGTGCTGAACATCGAACAGGGCCGCGAGTGCCGCGAAAGCCTGTCGCACTGGTCGCTGTTGTCGCGTTTACCTACGCCGATGCGTTCCTTGCCGGGCCTGGCGCGGCAACTGGGCCTTGCGCAGTTGATGGTGAAGGATGAGTCAGTGCGGTCCCCGCTGGCCAGCTTCAAGGTGCTGGGTGCACCCGTGGCCTTGCTGCGTTTGATTCAGCGGCGCTTGCCTGAACAGGGCTGGACGGCTGCGGATCTGTTTGCCGGTCGCCATGCCCAGGCCCTGAAAGACTGGGTGGTTATCAGCGCCACTGACGGCAACCATGGCCGCGCCCTGGCGGCTGCCGCGCAAAGCATCGGGTGCCGCTGCGTCATCGTGCTGCATGCCCACGTCAGCCCCGAGCGCGAGGCGCCGATTGCCGCTTTTGGCGCGGAAATCGTGCGCATCAGTGGCAACTACGACGAATCGGTGCAAGAGGCTGCGCGCCTGGCCCATGACAACGGCTGGGAGGTGGTGTCGGACACTTCTTACACCGGTTACGAAGCCGTTCCTCGCGATGTGATGCAGGGCTACGGCGTTCTGGCCGATGAGGCGCTGGACGACGTGCCCGCTGACGAGCCTTGCCCCTACACCCATGTGATTTTGCAGGGCGGCGTGGGCGGCTTGGCCGCCGGTGTCGTCAGCCACTTCTGGGAGCGCTATGGCGCGCACCGCCCACGCTTTATTGTGGTGGAGCCTGAACAGGCCGACTGTTTGCTGCAAAGCGCTCGCAGTGGCCGTGCCGACCGCGCCACCGGGTCTGTCGATTCGGTGATGGCTGGCCTGGCCTGCGGCGAGACCTCGCCCCTGGCCTGGCGTTTTTTGCAGCCGGCGGTGGATGTGTTCATGACGGTGTCTGACGCTCAGGCCGAGCAAGCTATGCGCACCCTGGCCGAAGGCGCGGCGGGCGACATCCCTGTGCTCAGCGGCGAGTCTGGCGCCGCCGGCCTGGCCGCGCTGGCGCAACTCATGGCAGTGCCTGATGAAGCGGCCGCGGCCGTGCTTGATGCCACATCACGCGTGCTGCTGATCAGCACCGAGGGTGCCACTGCCCCCGGGCTGTACCAGGCGATCACCCGATACAGCGCCGACGAGGTGCTGGCCCGGCAGCGACTTTGGCTGGCGCACAGCGGCATCGATGAGGCGCGACTGATGGCGAGGCTGGATGCGCATGCAGGCATAGGTGCCACCGACCAGAGCGGGGTCTGCCGTATCGCATTGACCGATGCCGACCGGGCGGGGCGCGATCAGCTGGTGGCGTGGATGCGAGACCTCGGTCTGACGGTGCGCATCGACCAGATCGGCAACATCTTCGGCATCCGCCCCGGCACCAGCGATGCACCGCCGGTGATGACGGGCTCGCACATCGACACCGTGGCCACCGGCGGCCGCCTCGACGGCAACTACGGCGTGATGGCGGGGCTGGAGGTGGTGCGCTGGCTGAACGATCGCCACATCAACACTCGCCGTCCGCTGGTGGTGGCAGCCTTTACCAACGAAGAGGGCGTGCGCTTCGTGCCCGACATGATGGGCTCGCTGGTTTACGCCGGCGGTTATCCGCTGCAGCAAGCGCTCGACACCCTGGGCACCGACGGCCTGCGCGTGGGTGACGAACTGCAGCGCATAGGCTACGCCGGCGACATGGCCTGCGGCGCCATCCGGCCCCACGCCTATATTGAACTGCACATCGAACAAGGCCCCGTGCTGGAGGCCGAGGGCCTGACCATCGGTGCCGTGCACGACCTGCAAGGGATCTCGTGGCAGGAAATCACCATCACCGGCCAGTCCAACCACGCGGGTACCACGCCCATGGGCTTGCGCCACGACGCGGGCTATTGCGCGGCGGCCATCACGGTCTTTGTGCGCGAGTTGACGCAGCGCCTGGGCGGCAGCCAGGTGGGCACCGTGGGCGTGACCGAGCTGCATCCCAACCTGATCAATGTGATTGCCGCCCGAGCCACGCTGACTGTGGATCTGCGCAACACCCATGATGCCACGCTGCAGCAAGCCGAAGACGAACTGGCTACCTTTCTGGCCCGATTGGCCAGTGCGCAGGGCGTGGACATCCAGACCCGTCGCCTGGCCCGCTTTGAGCCAGTGCAGTTTGACGAGCGGCTGGTGCGCCATATCGAGACCGCAGCCCATGCGCGTGGCCTGCCGCAGCGGCGCATGACCTCGGGCGCTGGCCACGATGCGCAAATGATGGCCCGCCTATGTCCATCAGCCATGATCTTTGTGCCCAGCATTCAAGGCATCAGTCACAACCCGCGCGAGCACACTGAGCCAGCCGATTTGTGCCAGGGTGCCAACGTGTTGCTGGATGTGATGTTGGCGCTGGCGGATGAGGTTTGATCGTGCAGAATCTGTGCGGTGAAAACTCCACTTTCTCAGCTCCCGGCCACTGGCCTGATGGCGGCACTGCTGCTTTGCCATGTGGCCACGGCGGCACCGCTGTTGCGCTGCGAGGTCGCCTACGCTGGCACTACGCATGTCATCGAGGCCCGTCCACAGGCAGACCCTTACCCGGTGCCTTCGGTGGACATCGGTGGGCGTTTCCGCTTCAAGGCCGTGATGGTGGGTGAGGCGCAGCGGCTCGACTACGTCAAGCTGTACGCCTACCTCGAAACACCGCGGCAGCCAGTGCTGATCCAGCAAGCCACCTATTTGCCCCCCTTCAGGGTCACCACTGCGCCTTATCTGCTGACAGGTGATCAGCGCCTGTATGCCGGGCCGGTGGAGCGCGAGCTGCAATACCGTTGCACGCTGGAAGGGCTGGCGCCATGAGCGCGGGCTTGCGCCGCGGGTGGCTCGGCTTGCTACTGGTCTTGGTAAGCTTGGCTGGTGCCCAGCATGCCAGCGCCGAAAGCCCTGTGAGCCTGGTCTTCGCTGGCGATATGGTGCTGGACGATGTGGCTGGAGACATGATTCGCCGTGGTGCCGACCCTTATGCTGACTTTGCATCGGTGTTTGCGGCTGCCGACGTCCGCATTGGCAACCTGGAGTGCGTGGTGGCCACCACAGGTTCGGCCGGGCACAAAAACTACACCTTTCGCGCGCACCCACGTACCTTGCCGGTCATCAAGCGGCACTTTGATGCGGTGGCACTGGCCAACAACCACTCGGGTGATTTTGGGCGGCAGGCGTTTGCCCAGATGCTGGACCTGCTGAAGGGCGCCAGGATCGGCCAGTTTGGCGGTGGCCGCAACCTGTCTGAAGCCCATACGCCTCTCATCATCGAACGCAAGGGCCTGCGCATTGCCCTGCTGGGCTACAACGAGTTCATGCCCCGCAGCTTTGAGGCCGACCACGACGCGCCCGGCGTGGCCTGGAGTGAAGATGAGCAAGTGGTGGCAGATATTCAAAAGGCGCGCAGGGTGTCGGGGGCCGATCTGGTGATACCGGTCATGCACTGGGGCTGGGAAAACGAGCCGCTTGCCAACGCCCGCCAACGCCAGCTGGCCCGCACCATGATCGACGCCGGGGCGGATGCAGTGATCGGCGGGCACCCGCACGTCACCCAGGACATCGAGCATTACCAGGGCAAGCCCATCATCTACAGCGTGGGCAACTTCGTCATGAAGGAAACCGACAACGACCGCCAGCGCGTGGGCTGGGTCTTGCGCCTGCAGCTGGACAAGCAGGGTGTGAGCAGTTTCGACACCCGTGTGGCGCGCATCGACATGAACGGCATCCCTCACCGTGACCGCACCGCCTCCAGTCCCTGCTGGCGCCGGGGGCAGGGTGAATTGCAGATGTGCCGGCCGGGGGATTGAGGCTGTGTAGGTTCTTTTTTTACTGGAATGAGTGAAGGCCTATCGCATTGCCTTCACTATCCCCGATGATCGAAATAAAGCCATTCGGACCAATGCTGAATTTGGTCTTGAAGACTTTGCCACCGTTCGCTAAAGCCAGTTTTTCTTGCGCTGCGCAGTCATCGCAAGAAAAGTAGACCAAGGCGCCTTCCGTGGATGGTTGCTTCATGGGATGCTTGACCAGAGCACCCGTGGCGCCGTAGGTCTCCATGTTTCCACCCAGAGCCAACATTTCCATGGAGGGGTCTGCCGATGGCAGAGGCGTCGAGGCCAGACCAAATACGGTGTTGTAGAACTGGCCTGCCCGACGCAGGTCGGTGACGTGGATTTCAAACCAGCCAACGGGATTTTTCAGAGCGCTCATCTTTGGGACCCAAAAAAACTGCAATTTATCAGCGCCTGCATCGAAAAAGAGACCGAACAAAAAGTCATGCGGCGCACCCTTGTAAAAACTCGGGTTACTTCAGCCCATTGACAATCTACCTTCCCACAGGAAACGAGAAGGTCCATGACTGTTCACATCCGCGCGCACCGCATTTTGAGCTGCCTTACCTTGCCATGGGTTTGCTTCACTGGGCTGGCATCGGCGCGGGTGCTGATACCCGGCCAGACCGGCCTGCCAATGCTGCCCAGCCAATTGACTTACCAGTCTGCCCTTGCTAACTACCGGGCCTACGGTGATGTAGAGGTGCAGCCCTGGCGCGCCGCCAACGATACGGTGCTACGCATGGGCGGTTGGCGGGCTTACGCGCGCGAGGTGACCAACCAACCCCTGCCCGACCAGTCAACCAGTCCGGCCGGCCCTGATGCCGGGCATCACGATGCGGGCAAGCCATGAAGATGCGATTGGCATCCCGTACTTCCGCCCGCGCGGCGCTGGCCGTTACGCTGCTGGCGCTATCGGGTTGCGCCAGCGTCAGCCTCAATCAAACGATGACGCGGGTCAGCACAGAAGTGGCAGGCGTGAACGGCAGCGTGACTGATGGCGTGGCGCAGGGTGTGATCGCGCTGGCCCAAACCGATGCGGATCGGTCCCGGCGGGCTCAGGCTGCGGCGGCACTGCTAAGTACACCGCTAGGCCAGCGCGAAGCGGTCTTGCTGATGCTGAACAACAGCCCGGCACTGCAAGCCTTGTTGGCTCAATGGTGGGCGGAGTCTGCAGAGGCGGCGCAATCTGGCCGTATCTCCAACCCGGTGTTCAGTTTCGAGCGCATGGTGGCCGGGGATGAGCTGGAGCTGGGGCGGGCCATTTCTTTTGGCTTGCTCGACGTCCTGACCTTGCCAGCTCGACAAGGCGTGGCGCAGCGCCGCGTGGAGCGGGCGCAGCTGCGTTTGAGCGGCGAAGTGATTGATCAGTTGACGCAGGTGCGCCAGGCCTGGGTGCGCGCCGTAGCCGCCCGACAGGCCCACAGTTATGCGCAGCAGGTGTTTGAAAGCGCCGAGGCTGGTGCAGAGCTGGCCAGGCGCATGCAGGCGACGGGCAACTTCAACCGCATCAGCCGCGCACGCGAGCAGGCCTTTTACGCCGATGCCGCCACCCGTCTGGCCACAACGGCACATCAAGCGACCGCCAGCCACGAGGCCCTGGTGCGTTTGCTGGGACTGGACGAAGCACAGGCAGGCGCGCTCACATTGCCCCATCGCTTGCCCGACCTGCCCCAACAGGCGCTGGCTCCGGATGATCTGGGCAGGCTGGTAAGCCGGGGCCGGCTGGATATACGACTGGCTCAGCTGGCCTTTGACAGTGCAGCCCGAGCCCAGGGCCTGAACACCGTCACCAGCATTACCGACATCGAGCTGAGCGTGCTGCGCAGCACCCGTTTTGACAACGCTGCAGCCAGCCGCAGCAGTGCCCGCGGCTATGAGATTGCCGTGCGTTTGCCAGTTTTTGACGGGGGAGACCTGCAGCGAGATGCCATGAATGCACGCACCCTGGCTGCTGCCCAGGCGCTAGAGGCCACGGTGCGAGCGGCAGGTTCCCACCTGCGTGAAAGCTATTCGGCCTACCGCACGGCCTACGATCTTGCGCGCCACCATCGTGACGAGGTGGTGCCACTGCGCAAGCTGATCTCGGACGAGAACCTGCTGCGCTACAACGGCATGATCATTGGCGTGTTTGAACTGTTAGCCGATGCCCGGGAGCAGATTGCCACCGTGCTGGCGGCTCTGGAGGCCGAGCAACAGTTCTGGCTGGCGGATGCCGCCTTGAAAGCCAGCTTGATCGGTCGCCCGACGGCAGCCGCCTTGTTTGTGACCCCCAGCGCGCCCAGCAGTGGGAGCGCGGGCCACTGAGCCCGGGAGCTAGCGATGACATCCAGAAGACAGTTTTTCAAAACCGCAGGTCTGGCCAGCATGGCTGGCGGTGCGGTGGCTGCGGCCAGCGTGAGTCGTGTGGCCCTGGCTGCTTTGCCTGAACCCGTGATTCAGACCAGTACCGCCACCATGCCACCGCTGGTGCCCAACAGTGGGCACGCTTACAACCCGGTCGTGACCCTCAATGGCTGGACGCTGCCCTGGCGCATGAACCAGGGCGTCAAAGAATTCCATCTGGTGGCCGAGCCGGTGGTGCGCGAGATGGCGCCCGGTTTCAAGGCGCATCTGTGGGGCTACAACGGCCAAAGCCCAGGTCCCACCATCGAGGTGGTCGAAGGCGACCGGGTGCGTATCTTCGTGACGAACAAGCTGCCCGAACACACCAGCGTGCACTGGCACGGCCAGCGTTTGCCCAACGGCATGGATGGTGTCTCTGGCCTGACCCAGGCGGCGATTCAGCCAGGCAAAACCTTTGTCTACGAGTTTGTGGCTCGCCGGCCGGGTACCTTCATGTACCACCCCCATGCGGACGAAATGACCCAGATGGCCATGGGCATGATGGGGTTCTGGGTGACTCATCCCAAAGCCAAACACCCCTTGATTGACGAAGTGCAGCGCGACTTCTGTTTCTTGCTGAATGCGTTTGACATC
>JBEEJZ010000006.1:0-3943 GCA_041168905.1 Pseudomonadota bacterium
GCGTGCCCTGATGGGGCTGGTGCGCTGCACCGGTGATGTCCGCTGGCGAGGTCATTCTTTGCTGGGTCTGGCACCGCACGACATTGCCCGTCGGGGCCTGGGCTACGTGCCCGAGCACCGCGACGTATTTCCCGGATTGACTGTGCACCAAAACCTGATATTGGGGATCAAGTCAGGCACTCGCAGTCATCCAAACCGCTGGGGTTTTGATGAGGTGTATGCCCTCTTTCCTCAACTCAAGGTGCGGGCAGATACCCGAGCCGGCGTGTTGTCGGGAGGGGAACAGCAGATGCTAGCTCTGGGCAGAACGCTGATGGGCAACCCTGATTTATTGCTGATCGATGAGCCTACCGAGGGCCTGGCCCCGGCCCTGATCGAACTGATAGGAGAACTGCTGTCGCGCCTGCGCAGGGAAGGCCGGGCTGTGCTGTTGATTGAGCAAAAGCTACGTCTGGCTCTGCAGGTCTCAGATAGGGCGCTGGTGATGGGGCAGGGGCAGGTGGTCTTTGACGGCCCTGCGCGCGCTTTGCTTGATGGAAGTGCTATTCGCCGGGACTGGCTGGAGGTATAAAGGCCCTCATGGCAAGCAAACAACAACTTGAACGCGTTCAGACGCTGGTGTGGATTTTCATTTACGGTGGACTGCTCAGCATCGTGGTGTCCAGCTTCATGGGCGAAGGTGACTCCAGCACCATTTTTACCCTTCGTCTGGTGGGTAGCCTGGCCGTGATGGTGGGTGTGGCACTGATCTATATTCGTTCGCGCTTGACAGAAGATCGTTAAGTTCAGCCCTCGCTTAGGAAGGGGCAGGTTCATCAGGGCCCTACAGTCGTCATCCGCCGACGCCAGATGGGGGGGAGCAGATCCGCCAGGGGCGTTGGCTCACGTTGCAAACCGTGTGCGGGTAGAACCTGGCCCGGCCGCGGCGAAGGCACCGACGGGTCTGCAAAGGCTAGCTGTCGCATCCATTGCACGTCCAGTTGACCATCCGGCCCGGGTCTGGAGTAAATCAGGGCCAGCATGCGCCCTGCGGCCAGACTGCCTTTGGATTGGGCCAGTTGGTACAGGCGCAGCGCATCGCTGTAATTGGCGACCTGGTCTTCGCCTCGATGCGCGCGCTGGGCCTGGGCCAGCAGTTCGTCGGCGGTCGTGGCTGTTCCGCTCTGTTGTTCATGGCGCAGGCGCTGAGCCACCCAGCTTGCGTTGTCGCGAGCGACCTCCGAGCGATCAGCAGCGGCCTGGAAATGCAGCAGCGCCGGGCCCAAATTTCCCTGGGTCACGGCCTGCATGCCCAGCTCAATGAGCGCCTGCACATCGCCCGCCGCACCCGCGCGCATCAGTCCTGCCTCGGCCCCTGCCATCTCTGTGTGGTTGCCCATGGGGGCGGTTCGGCGGTGCAGTAGCCATTCAAGGTAGAGCGCACGTGGTTCATGCAAGGGGCGCAGGCGTGAAATCCAGCGTTGTGCGGCCGCGTAGTCCGGGCTGCTGACGCAACCGTCCAGGTTGCACCATGCCAGGCCGGCTGATGCCCACGGCTCACCCAGCGCCCAGGCCTGCTCAAACCAGTGTTGGGCCTGAGCGTTGTCACGCACCGTGCCTGCACCATGCAGGTAGATCAAGCCCAACAGCCAGGATGCACTGGCGGGTGTTTGTGCCATCCCCTCCGTGTAAGTCGCAGCCGGCTTTGCTGAACCGGGTGGCGCCGGGGTGGCCTGGCGTGCGCCGGGCACAGCCCGTGGGCTCTGCGGACGGCGCTTGTTTGGTTTGGACGGCACAGGGGCACCAGAGCCGCTTTTTGCACGGGATTTGGCCGGTGGCTCAGAGCTGGCCAGAGCTTCAAGGCGCCGGATGTCTATTTGCGCCTGGTCAGATGGCCAGGCACCCGGTGCAGCAATTTCAGGCTCGCCGGAATGGGGAGATGTTGGCACCACCCGCACTGCCATGGGCACATAGCGCACCGAGCCTGGCGACCCGCCCACGCCGCTGAGTGCATCGCTGTGGGCGGCCGAACAGATGCTTGGCAGGCCCAAGTACGCCAGCGTGAGCAGGGCGGACAGGGTAGTCGACAACGCTCGCACGGTCACTTCCGCCATTTACCGTGGTGCGGTGGGGCGCGCCACCACCTGCCACTGCAAGGCCTTCTCGGTCAGGCCTTGCTCACCCACCACAGCCTGGTAAGCCTGGCGCACGCCGTCCAGGCCTTTGTAGCCCTCAATCACCCGCAGGCCGGGCCCCTGCAGACCGGCTGGCAGTGAGGGTGTCACGTCGGTGGGGGTTGCCAGGCAAGCCACGCTCTCCGTGCCGGGTTGCCCCGCATCCAGGATGAAGCCGGGGTTCGGGCTCATCCAGTCAGGGATGCGTATGCTCTGATTGGCCGATACCAGGGTGGACGGGTTTCCAGCATTGGGCAGAAGTCGGATCACGTTGCCGTTTGCCTCGGAGAGGTAGCAATAAAGGTGTGCGGCTCGCGACAGCGTGGCCGACAGGAACACTTGCTGACCTGTCTCGAACAAGGTTTTGTCAGCTATCAGGTTTTTGATCTGCAGGTCAATGCGCATCGCTTGTGCCGAATTTCCGTAGGCCAGGAGGGGATCTTGGGCCTGGCCCGACTTGACCGCACGTGGCATGGTGCCGAGCTCTGCCACACTGTCTTTCTGGGGTTCGGCGCTGGTCGTTTGCCAACCCACGCGCACCAGCTTGCCGTTCTCACCCAGCGCGACAAAGTGGCGCAGAGCTCGTTCGTAGGTGGCAAAGTCCACAACGCCGTTCACCACCATGCCCTTGTCGGCTTGAAAACGCCCCAAAGCTGCACGAAATTCGGCGCTGTTGACGGCCAGTGAAGCCGTATCCGCACCCAGGTAGCCCTGGCTCATGAGCGAGCGACGCACCAGGCCCTGGTGCACGCCCGTGTCGCCCTCGTTGTACCAGTCCCGCAATTGCCGCTGGATGTCTGGGTGGGTCTGTTCCAGTGTCAGGCACTGCCAGTAAGGCACACGGGCCCATTTGCCGACCAGTTCGATCATCGCCACTTCCACCAGTGTGCGTATGGCTGCGCCTGAGCCCTGTGCGTAGTCCCGGCCAACGTTGAATTTCCAGCCGTAGTCGCCTATGCGACCGGCCAGGTCGGCACCCTGTCCGCCTGAGCCGATGATGATTTCGTTCGCAGAGTCCAGGCCCGGAAGAATGGTTCGGGTGCGGAAGTCGCCCAGGTGCAGTTCCAGACCGATGATGGTGGCGTTGCGGTTCTGGCTGTAGCCTGTTTCCAGGCGAGTGGCTGATGTCCCGACGTCAAAGCGGTTGTTGATGACGTTCTGGTCCACAAATGCCACCGACCCCGATACATACAGGGCAGGGCGCTGCAGCTGGATCTGGTTGTTGTTCAGCAGGATGGTGGTGAGGTTTTGCACCGTGTCCTGCCTCGCAATATCAACTTCGTAGTCGACATAGCGAAAGGCATTGCTCAGGCGCGACATCTGCGACAGTGCCGTGATGACCATGTCCTTGGTGGCCACGGGTACGCGGGTGGAGACGTCAGGTATCTGCTTGCTGGTGATCAAGGTGGTTGGCAGCTCGGCCTCACGGAACAGCTGGTCCATGCACATCAGCGAATCGGAAAAACTCGACATGGAGCGTACCGGGCGAGTAGTCGGCCGATCTGTCGCGTGGCCGTAGCTCCGGTACTCAGCGTCGACGCGGGGGTCCGCCGGGGTGGCGCAGGCCGCCAGCAGGCCGCTTACCAGGGCAAACAGGGCATAAGCAAGGCACGAGCGGCGCTCCTGCGCCGGTTTCCGAACAGGCATGGTCATCGTACTTTCCAGTTGAATTCAAAAAGGGGGCGTCGGGCCCGCCGGAGCCACCAAAAAAAGCCGGTCCAGGCGCGGTCTAGCGGCAGATGTTGATCAGGTCGCCTCGTAACACCACCACTTGAGGGGTGGTGCCCAGC
>JBEEJZ010000007.1:0-3287 GCA_041168905.1 Pseudomonadota bacterium
AGACGTAGGGTGGCGTCAGGCCGTGCTCAGAGGTGCTCCCCGAACAAAACAAAACAGGCTTTTTACGGCCGAAAAAGTTGAAGGATAAATCGTGAACAAGACCGAATTGATTGAGCACATCGCTCTGGAAGCTGAACTGACCAAGGCGGCGGCTACCCGTGCTCTGGATGCGTTGATCAGTGGCGTGACGAAGTCCTTGTCCGGGGGAGATGTGGTGTCAATATTGGGTTTTGGCACATTTGATGTCTCCGAGCGTGCTGAGCGCACAGGTCGCAATCCTCGTACGGGAGAGTCGATTAAAATAGCGGGCACGAAAGTGCCAAAATTTCGTCCCGGCAAAGCTTTGAAAGACGCTTTGAATGGATAATCGGAGTTGAAGGTGGGGTGATTAGCTCAGTTGGTAGAGCGGCGCCCTTACAAGGCGTAGGTCGGCGGTTCGAGCCCGTCATCACCCACCACCCACCCCAGCAAAAGGCGAACTCTTAGGTTCGCCTTTTTTGTTTTTTTGATGGATGGAGAGTTTTCGAATGTTCGATTTTGTCCGCAAGCACACCAAGATCATGATGTTCGTGATGTTCTTGCTGATCATTCCCTCCTTTGTGTTGTTCGGCATAGACGGCTACAACCGTATGTCCGAGAAGGGCGTGGCGGTGGCCCGGGTTGCAGGCAAGGAAATTACCCAATCCGAGTGGGACGCTGCTCACAAAGCTGAGGTCGATCGCATGCGGGAGTCCATGGCGTCGATTGATTTGAAAATGTTGGATTCGGCACCCATACGCTACGCCACGTTAGAGCGACTGGTGCGGGAGCGTGTGATGGCGGCAGCGGCTGATCAAATGCATCTGGCTGCCAGCGATATTCGTTTGGCCCGAGAGCTTCAACAAGACCCGACCATTGCTTCACTGCGCAAGCCCGATGGCACCCTGGACATGGAACAGTACCGAAGGCTCGCTGCCAGCCAAGGCCTGACACCCGAGGGGTTTGAAGAGCGGATTCGACGTGATATTTCCATCCGACAAGTTGAAGGCGGTTTGCTTGCCTCCGGTTTTGCAGTGACTGCGATCTCAGATCAGGCTCTGAACTCTTTTTTTGAAAAGCGCGATGTTCAAGTTGCGGTTTTGAAACCGGCTGAATTCATCAGCAAGGTTGCGGTGAATGATGCTGACCTGGAGTCTTACTACCAAGCCAATGTCGCCAAATTTCAGGCTCCAGAACGGGCGGACATCGAGTTTGTGGTGTTGGACCTAGAGGCCGTGAAAAAGACGATCACACTCAATGAGTCCGATCTGAAGACTTACTATGAGCAAAACGCAGCGCGTTTGAGCGGCAACGAGGAGCGCCGTGCCAGTCACATCCTCATCACCGCCGCCAAAGATGCTGGCGATGACGTGCGTCGTCAAGCTCGTGCAAAGGCCGACGAATTGCTCCTGAATGTGCGCAAGGCACCGGACTCTTTTGCCGAACTGGCGAAGAAAAACTCGCAAGACCCAGGTTCTGCAAAGTTGGGCGGCGACCTCGACTTTTTTGCCCGTGGCGCAATGGTCAAGCCGTTCGAAGACGCTGTTTTTGCCTTGAAAAAGGGCGAAATCAGTGCTGTTGTCGAGAGTGACTTTGGCTTTCACATCATCAAGCTGACCGACATCAAAGCCCCGAAACAGAAATCATTCGATGAAATGCGCGCAGGTCTTGAAGCTGAGCTGCGTACCCAGCAGGCAACAGCCAAGTTCGCAGAGGCTGCAGAAGCCTTCACCAACGGTGTTTATGAACAGTCCGATACTTTAAAACCGGTATCTGAACGTCTGAAGCTCGATATCAAGGTTGCCAAGGGTGTGGGACGCACGCCAGATGGGAAGTCTTCTGGCGTATTGACCAACCCCAAACTGCTGTCAGCCTTGTTCAGTGCCGATGCCCTGGAAAAAAAGCGCAATACCGAGGCGGTTGAAACGGGTCCTAGCCAGCTTGTGTCTGCGCGTATCACCGCGTATCAGCCCGCTCAGACGCAGGCCTTTGCCGATGTTCGGGAGCTAGTGAAGGAGCGAGTTGTTGCCGAGCGTGCGTCCGTTCTGGCTAGAAAAGAAGGCGAAGAAAAATTGCGCTCCTGGAAAGCCGCTCCTGCCACCGCCCAATTGCAGGCCACCGCTACCGTTTCACGTGATAAACCCGGCGAACTGTCTGCCGATCTACTCAATGCCGTGATGCGCGCTGATACATCTGCACTGCCCGCTTGGGTTGGTGTTGACCTCGGTTCACAGGGATATGCGATCGCAAAAGTCAATTCGGTCATCAAACGGACAGCGCCCTCTGCCCTTGATTCCAAACAAGATCGTCAGCGATACAGCCAGTGGTGGAGTCGGGCGGAGGCGCAGTCCTACTACGATGCCTTGAAAAATAGTGTCAAGGCTGAAATTTTGGTGCCAGATGCCACCACGCTTGCTGCCACCATTGACGGAAAGCCCTCAAAGTGAGGTTCTAAAAGGCTATAATCTGTGGCTTCGGTGGCTGTAGCTCAGTTGGTAGAGTCCAGGATTGTGATTCCTGTTGTCGTGGGTTCGAGTCCCATCAGCCACCCCACATAACTTAACAACAAAGCCCGGCTCTGACCGGGCTTTGTTGCATCTAGGGCCACCCTGTAGGCAACCCTGGCTGAGCACCGTAGCACGCTAATGGGTATCGCTAGGCCAGGGCGTTTTGTTCGTAGATTGGTTAACCATCCAGACATCCGCCGATGATCTCTTGAATTCCGATCGCCTGGACTTATCTCAACTAGCATGTTGACCTTTGTTAACGCTGGCTGCCCGTCCTGCAGTGCCTGTTCGCATCGGTAGAATGACTTGATGGCCTCCGCTCCTCCAACCCCCCCGAAACCGCCGCGACAACCAGATCATGACGATGGTGGTGCGGTGGTCCTCCAGCGCCGTACACAGAGAGTACAGCCTCCGCAGATGCACCAGGTGCTCATGCTCAATGACGACTACACACCCATGGAGTTTGTGGTTGTTGTGATTCAGGAATACTTCAACAAGGATCTGGAAACTGCGACGCAGATCATGTTGAAGATTCATCTGGATGGCAAAGGCGTATGCGGCGTCTACTCCAAAGACGTCGCAGCCACGAAGGTGGATCAAGTGCTGGATGCAGCCGCCAAGGCAGGTCATCCTTTGAAGTGCATCAGTGAACCCGTTGATTTTTAACAATTAGGCCAAAGGAAAGCGCATGATTGCTCAGGAGCTAGAAGTCAGTTTGCACATGGCGTTTGTAGAGGCCAGGCAACAGCGTCATGAGTTCAT
>JBEEJZ010000008.1:0-18678 GCA_041168905.1 Pseudomonadota bacterium
TTCGACGAACTTCCACTTTGGCACATTAGTGCCGTTGCCGCGAGACCCCCGACTGTTCAAGGTTCATGGGCTCTCGCTGGCTCCAGCACGGTAGGTGGAGACGTCCATGCCATCTGCAAAATTCATTTCAAGCCAGCACCCAACACTGATCTGAGTTTTGCAGTCGATTGCGACCCAAGATTTTGGCCAATTTCTCAAACATTCCCGCCAAACCCCATGCCTGCAACAGGCACAACAAAAGGCCCAGACCTTTCTTGACGATCATGCGCAGCAGCCAGCGGATGTTGTAACCCGCTGCGCACAGCACCGCGTGCAGCGCATCACCCTCTGAGCCCTTGAGGTGGCAGCGATTCATCCTGTGCTCAGTCTTGAGGTGTCCGATGATCGGCTCGATCGCCTGGCGTCGTTTGAGCAGCCTGCGCTCTTCATTTGTCAGCCGCTTGTCCTTGCCCCGGTGTTTGATCTCAATATCCGGGTTGTCCTTGTCCACACCCCGGTAGCCCAGGTCTGCGTACACCACCTCAGGCCTGACTTCCATGTCCTGCATCAGGATCGTGCTTTGCTCGATTTGCTCGTGCATCGTGTGTCCGTCATACGGGTTACCCGCAAAGCTCCTGGCTCCCACAATCAGATTACCCTTGAGCGTCATGGCCAGACCGACCTTGACTCCAAACTCGTAGGGATTGCGGCTCTTACCCTTGCTGATGCACTCGACCTCTGGCGCATGCCAGCTGTAGAGCTTGGCACGGTTGTCCAGCGCTTTGCGGCTGGCCGTCTGCGCAACCAAGCGTTTGGCTTTGTCCAGGGTCTGACCCAGTGTTTCCTGCACGGCTTGGCTGAGCGTGGTCATCTTGCGAGCCACCTCGCGCTGTAACCGTCCAACGATGGTGCGCTGGCGAGTGATGACTTTGCGCATGCGTTTGAACTGGCGGGCATGGGCGTAGCGCCCAGCCTTGTAGCCCAGTAGTTGACCTTCTTTGGCGTAGGTTTGTTTGAGCTCGATGCCATGGGCTTTGGCCACCTCGACCACCTTGGATCGGGCGGCTTCCAGCAACTTGCTGTCGGTGGGGTGTGCAATGGCCTTCTCTTGCACGGTGGAGTCCACGATCACGCGGGTGAATTCCTTCTTGGCGATGAGCTTGAGGGTGACAGCCACTTGCATGGTGTGGGCCAGCAGTTCTTCCACGCCTTCTTCGCCGAGAAGCTTACGAAAGCGCCCCAGTTGTGTGGGGTCGCATGGCCACTGGTGCTCAAAGTACTCGTTGCCTGAGAAGTATTGCCAAGTGGGGGTCTCGCCCCAGCGCTGGATCACGTCTTCGTCACTCTCATTGAACGCATGCTTGAGGTACAGCAGCGCCACCATCAGCCGGGTAGGCAGACGAGGTCGGCCAGCGTTGGAGATGCCGCCACCGGCAACCACAGAGACTGGACCCAACAAATCCAAGTCCTCGATCTTCTTGCCCGCCTTGACTTGCCGGGCCCAGCGTTTGGCCAGGGATGCTTCGATTTCTTGCCAGGGCATACGGTTGGCCAGCACCGCCAGCGGGTGGCGCAAATCAATCATTTGATCCAGACGGTTGCGGAAAAAGTCATCGGTCATGGCGCTGCTTTCAAAAACTCCCAGAAAACAGGCTCTATTGAATATCTATTTGAGAGTTCTGACCATCCGGATTCACCCCTACTCACCAGCATTCATGCGGGTTGTAGGGGTTTTGCAGGGAGGACCACTTACATCATTTGGTGTCGAACTTGGTGGAACCCGACCGAGTCAGCTTGATGAATATGGCGGGAGTGTAGCAAATGGCACACTACTTGCCATCAAAAACATATAACGATATTGCCACTACAGAGAATTTTGGAAAGCCGCGCTAAGTACTTGATTTCATTGACCACGAAAGTCAGAAATGGAGCAAATTCTCGATTTGGTGTCGAACTCGGGGGTGCCAGTTTTGTGCCCGTCGAACCTATATCTTGGGCTTCGCATGCAGTGCGCTACAGATCTCAGCAATCCCAAAGAGGGCATACCGAAATTGATCAAACATTAATAATATAGGCAACTGGGCAATCTTCTGAAGCCTACAGCTCGGTCCTGCTTTCCCATTGCGACAGTGCCTCAATCGTTTTCAGCAAAATGCGGTGCACGAACTCTATGGCCTGAGCAATCTTCTCGGTATCGAATGGAACTCTGGCCGCAAAATTTTCAGCTTCCATGCAAGCTTGCATGAGTGCGCCGGCCCCCATCGTTCCGGCCACGCTTTTTAAACTGTGCAGGGCACGTGCGCAACTTTTTAAATCGCCATTTTTCAAATGGGCATTGGCCTGTGCTTGTAGTTCCATCGCGTGCTGCGGAAACTGAGGGGCAACGGATTTGAAAATGTCGATATCTCCTCCCATGCGGCTGAGGGCGAGTTCAAAATCCAGGATCGCCACCTCTTGCGTACCTTGCTGCAAGCTTATTGCTTGAGCGTGTGTTCTAGGTATTACCCGGGGTCTTTGGACACACTTGAGTACGGCGTTGCGTAGGGTCTCTATGTCCAATGGCTTGTTAAGACAGTCGTCAAAACCGGCTTGCATACACTCGACGCGGGTGGCTTCAAGATCGTGGCCAGTCACCGAGATCAACGGGATGTGTAGCAGGTCGGGAAGACTGCGTATTTTGCGGCACGCCTCCAGCCCTGTGAGGACAGGCATTTCTAGA
Organism: Pseudomonadota bacterium; assembly: GCA_041168905.1. Lineage (GTDB taxonomy): Bacteria > Pseudomonadota > Gammaproteobacteria > Burkholderiales > Burkholderiaceae_C > JBEEJZ01. The sequence continues at coordinate 2,699 of JBEEJZ010000008.1, forward strand.
TCCATCAAAACCAGATCAAATGCCCGAGGCGACTTACGCAACATATCGAGGCATTGTTGGCCATTGCTGGCCACCTGTACGCTAGCGCCCTCATTTTCCAGCAAAGTGAGTGCGAGGAACTGGTTGATGGGATCATCTTCGACCACCAGCAAGCGCAAATTGCCCAATACCGGCGCGCGCAGGGTACTGGTTTGTTTCACTTCTGGCTTGACGAGAGTGATTCCTCGAATCAACTCAGCCAGTTGGCCGTGTGTCTGCGGCAAAGCGAAGGTGTGCAAGGGCCACAATTGGGTACTGGCACAGGGCAATGCGTCAGCGTCGGCTGACGTGGGAAGGTCAACCAATTGAACAAAGGATATTTGAGACTGCTTTAAAGTGTCGGACTCTAATGCCTCGCACAGGTTTTTCCAGTCTGACGCCTCCTGCGACATCTTTAAATCCTGGTGAAAAATAACCACCAGATGCTTGACCTTTTGAAAGGACGCCCCCCGAATGGATGTCGCAGCTTCCTGCAGGGTGACTGCAGTTTGTACACTGCATGCCAAGCTGCCCATCATTCTTTTGAAGACTTTGCGCGATAAAACGTCGGGCTCAATGATCACAGCCTGAATCTTGGTGCTGTCCGCCGGAGGCGGGGCGAGGATGGAGGCCCCAGCTACCTTTCCGTGAGTCTCGTCCTCCTTCCATTTATCGCAAGTAATTTTGAATTCAATGAGTCGGTTTTTGCCGGGACCTTGGGCACCAAAAATCTCAAGGTGCGTCCCGAGTAGTCCTGCACTTTGATGAGCTAGCCGCAGGGCGACGTCGGCAACTGACGCTTCTGCTGGTGATATGTGCATGGTTTCCGATGGGAGGGAAACGCTCTCGTCAATTTTGAAAGTGACGGTCACCCTAGTGGATAGGAGCTCAGTAGCACGTGCCGTCAGGACCACTTGCCCGGGTCGCGCCCTGAGACACCCGGATTTCAGGAGATTGGCCAGAGACTGACGCAACATGACCGGGTACCCGATCAAGGGCGAATCTAAACCTGTGTCTGTGTCGAATAGCAGACGTGTGTGCGCATGCGCGGCGTCACTCTGGAATTGTTGGGCTAGATCACCCAACAATTCCTCCAGGTCAAACGCCCTTGATTGCTCAGGCTCTCGAGGGCTGGGGAAGGGTAGTCCGAGCTGACTGGCCACCTCGTTTAGGGGCTGCTGTACCGGTTCAGCGCTGCCCTTGTTGACCGGTTGAACCAAACCGCCAAAAAATCGCCCCACCCTGGCCGACCAAGACGGTGTTGAAGCAGGTGTTGCTTTGGGAGGATCGGAGTTACTCATACCCGCGAAAAATGGAAGCCGCTCAAAATCGCTGGCTATTTATTCGGCCACCACACAATTACGACCAGCAGATTTCGCCTCGTAAAGGAGTGTGTCGGCCCTGCTGATGAATGCGGGAGCACCTTCACCATCCCGGTACTGTGTGACACCAAAACTCGAGGTAACTGGCAGCTGCAACTCCTCGCCACAATCGAAGGGCGTTTTTTCTATGGCACGTCTCAGACGCTCGGCAATCTTGTCGGCGTCCGTTAGCATGGTTTCTGGCAATACCACCAAAAACTCCTCTCCGCCATAACGCGCAACCCAGTCAATTTCACTGCGCAGCTCCCTGCGGATTCTTTGTATCAATTCACGGAGTACCTTGTCGCCATTGCTGTGACCGTACTTGTCATTGATTTTCTTGAAGTGGTCGATATCGCAAAAAATGACCGACAGCGAGCGCCCATACCGTGATGCACGCTCAGCTTCGGTAGGCAATGCCAGGTCGATGTGACGCCTGTTGTAGCAACCGGTGAGCCCGTCGGTGAAAGACAGGCGCAGGTTCTCCTGGGCCAGCTTCTCCAGTTTGTCCGTCAGTTCGATCAGCTCGCGTTCACGGGCCCGAATACCGATGTGAACCTTCACTCGCGCTCGGACAATGGCCTGGTTGACAGGCTTATGGATGAAATCAACCGCACCTGCGTCCAGCGCTTTGGTTTCACTTTCAAAGTCATTTTTTGCCGTCACGAAAATGACGGGGATATCACGGGTGCTGGATGTGGCCTTCAGAGCTGCACAAACAGCATAGCCATCCATGTCCGGCATCATGACATCCAGCAATATCAAATCTGGCTTGCGTCGCTGAACCAGCTGCAGGGCCTCCAGGCCAGAGGTGGCAAATTGGACTTCATAGTCTTCCGACAGCGTATCCGCCAAGACGAAAACGTTTTCCAGTATGTCGTCAACGACGAGTAGCAGAGGCTGAACCATGGCTCATCTTAATGGCATTTATTGACGATTTTTTGCCTGAAATCGGCAAGCGCCATCAAGGCATCTTTGTATTTCAATCGACGCGTATGCTCTGAGACGGGCCTAAACGCGTTGGTCAGCGTGGTCCCCTTTATGAAACTGGTGATTTCATCGCACAACTTGCGTGCAGAAGTCAGGTTATCAGTCAGACTTTGCTGTAGTTTGTCTGATAGCTCGTCAAGCCTGGCGGCATCAATCTCATCCAAGGTGTTCTTGGTGCCGCTATCGATCACCGCAGGCTTCAAGTCGCCTTGCAGGCAACGCTGGAGAACTGCTTTCATGGATTCCAGCTCGACAGGCTTGCTAATGTGGTCGACCATGCCTGCCTCCTCGCAGTCTTGCAGGTCCTCTGCCTGCGTCGCTGCTGACATCGCAATGATAGGTGGCGCGGCGTCACCCCATCGCGCCTTGATCTGCCGGGTGGCACTCAGACCGTCGAGCTCAGGCATTTGCAGGTCCATCAAGACGACATCGAAGGTATTCTGAGCCAAGGCCTGTATGGCCTCCAACCCATTGGCAGCCTTGCACACTTGCATTCCTAGCTTGTGAAGAAACGCCAAGGCCAACATGGCGTTGAACTTGTCGTCCTCCACCAAAAGTACTTTTATTCCGGTCAGCTGTGGGGCGTCCGACAACAAAAGGCCCTCTTTCGGGGGCTCCAAGCCTTGGGGGTGACCAATGGTTTGCGTCGCCAGCTGGTTATCGAAAGTCGCTTGGACCTGACAGGTGAACGTCACGCAGGACCCCAGGCCGGGTGTACTCTTGATCAACAACTCCCCCCCCATCATGTCTATGAGGTGCCTAGAGATCGCCAGACCAAGGCCACTGCCGCCGAAGCGTTTGGTGTTGGAGCTGTCCCCCTGCGAGAAGGGCGCGAAGATGCGTGCTTGTTGCTCGGGGGACATCCCTACGCCCGTGTCGGTTACCGAGAACTGCAGGAGGTAAGACTCTGGACCCGCGATTTGGCACACCTCCACCCTGACCTCGCCTTGCGCCGTGAACTTGATCGCATTACCGATCAGGTTCACCAGAATTTGCCTGATTCGTGTTGCATCGCCCAAAAGATATTTTGGAATATCTGATGATATTTCCGAATTGATATGTAGATTTTTTTCTTTTATCTGAAAAATAAATAAATTTATTGCCGATTGAATTACATCCGACAAAGAGAATGACCGGCTAACCAGCTTCATTTGTCCGGATTCAAGTTTTGAAAAATCAAGAATATCATTGAATAGAGATAATAGACTGGTTGCAGATGAATGAATGCTATTAATATATTCGATCTGCCTTTGATCAACATCCGTTTCCTTGAGGAGCTGTGAAAATCCTAAAATTGCATTCATGGGCGTGCGGATTTCATGACTCATGGTCGATAAAAATTCAGCCTTTGTCCTGGTTGCGCCCTGCGCTTGTTTAAGCGCATTCTCTAAGATGATCTTTTGCTTTTGCAAGTCCTCAAGATATATTTTTTGCAAGTTCTCACTGACTGTAAGTGTTGATATTTTTTCTCTAATTTCAAGCGTCATCTGGTTAAATGCGTAAATCAATTGTCCGATCTCGTCATGTTTTGATTCTGAAACGATCAAATCATAATTTCCAGATCGGATTTTTTCGCTGGCGTGAGCAAGCTGCAGCAATGGACGGGTCAAGACATGAGCAATCGCCCAAAGCATGAGCATGAAAGCGGCAAGCGCCAGTAGGCTGAGGTAGGCTAGGTTATTGACAATAACGTTGACCATGGCCTGCAACCGGGTCGTCGACAGCTCGAACTTCACTGATCCGACCTTACTGCCGTCCAGTTCCATCAGCATGGATTGCATACCACCTGACGATTTTTTCATTTCACTCGAGATCTGTTTGTCCTCGGCTAGGATCGGACCTTTGGGCTCCTGCCGACCCGCAGATGCAATCAGAATGCCGCTTGGGTCACACACCTCGATATAAATAAAGTCTGCCCCGGCAATGACCTCGTTCAAGACGGCATTGATGGATGCGTAATCTCTTTGCAGCAGTGGCGTCAGCAAGGATGCTTTTAAAAGCGGCCTGGTTTGATCGAGGCGCGCTTGCATAGTTTTTTCAAAATAGTCTTTAAATAAGACTGATGAACCCCAAGAAAAAAGGCCCAACGTGGATAGCTGTACCAAAAAACCTGCGATGAGAAGCTGGGATCTGAATCCCAGACGATTTTTGAATTTCATTTATCTGGCACCATTGAGTGATGCGCGTGTCATCTCCACAAATGGATCGATGAATGATATATCCGATTTGCTCAAATCTCGAATTGCCTTTATGCCGGAGAGATCCGAGAAACTATTCCATTCGGCTGATTTTTGAAAACCCATCAGCGTATTTTTAAGAAATTGACGCTCAGCGGGAGTCATTTTGGGGTTGGCCAAAACAAAAAAGCCAGGAATTTGTGCAAATGTCGTCGAAATTCGGAGAAGCTGCTTCATCTCAGTTGTCTTTGCATTGAATTCACCCTGACTCATCATGGCCAGCGGGGCCTCCCCCGTCTTCAGCAGGGTGCCCAGGCTGTCTTCGTTGGCAGCCATGGCTATCGTGTAGTCCGTTCCTACTTGTAATCCTTGGGTCTTAAGCCATTGCAAGCCTGCCAAGGCCACGAGCGACTGCGGGTTGGCCAATGCCAATGACTTTCCCCTGAGTTGATCTACCCCCGAATTAGAGTTGGATTTGAGAGTCACCAGCAGAGCCGGAATCGCAGGTTCGTAAACCGCCAACAGGTCCCACTTACCGTCGATCTGAGCCAGTCGACCCAGATTGGGCGCCGTGACCACCAGGTCGTAGTCGCCGGCGAGGGTCCGGGCATTGAACTCCTTGAAGTCCTTTGCAGTTTGAATATCCACTGAGTGCCCGGTTATGCGCTCCAAGTAGGCGTCCAGGGGCTGGTAACTCGAATAAATCAGCCTGGCGCTGACGTTGGGTAACACACCCACGGTCAGTTGGGTTTTCGGTACTTGTGCAAAGGCACCACCTAAGCCGAGTGAACCCAACAAGACACAGATGCCTGCAAAGTGACGAGAGAGTGCGGAGAGCGAGAGCTGCGGCATGAAGTACTCCTGGCACCAGATCGGCGCACGGGTGAAACGTTTAACTTTGATACGGGTTTAATTATGTGTGTACCCGTGACCATGCTACCCCTATGTGGTGTTCAGGGCGCACCAGTGACGCCTTCTTGACCGTAGGGGCGAGGTATCATCGATTCGCGTTTTGCAACCCGAGACACTTGTACCCATGAACACACGTACACCACCAGCCGCCTCCAGCATTGACAAGACGACTCGCCCATCCACGCTGGCTGAGGGTGGGCAGTACCTGACCTTGCGGCTGGGTGCTGAGGAGTACGCCATCGACATCCTGCGCGTACAAGAAATTAGGTCCTTCGAAGAACCTACCCGCATGGTCAATGCACCCGAGTTCATCAAGGGCGTGATCAATCTGCGTGGGGTCATCGTGCCCATCATGGATTTGCGGCTTAAATTGAATTTGCCCTCGGTGGAGTACACGGAATTCACAGTGGTCATCATTCTGAATGTCCGTGGCACCGTTGTGGGTGCAGTAGTGGACTCGGTGTCTGACGTGGTGACCCTGCCAACAGATGCAGTCAAGCCCGCACCCCAGTTTGACTCGACCATCGACGAGCGATTTATTGTCGGTCTGGCTCAATTGGCCGAGCGCATGCTGATTGTGATGAACATTGAAGTACTGATGAGCGACGGCGAAATGGGGTTGGTCAAGTCGCTCGCCAGGTAGGCGCTTCAACAGGCGGGCAAGTCGAGTCCGCCTGCCATACGATTAGGCACCTATCCAGCCTTGATCGGACTGCGCTGGTCCAGTTCCTCCAGGTAATCGGAAATCCCTGCTTTTTCCTGATCCAAAAACCGCTCGACGGCTTCTGAAAACGCTGGTATCGCCAGCCAGTGGGCGCTGGTGGTCTTAACCGGCATCAGAGCTCGTGCCATTTTGTGTTCGCCTTGTGCGCCACCTTCGAATCGATCAAATCGGTGGGCAATACACCACTCAATGGGCGCGTAGTAGCAGAGTTCAAAATGCAGGCAGTCCACGCGGTCCAGAGCGCCCCAGTAACGCCCATACGCTACCCTCGTCGCATCGGCATTTGCTGGCAATAGCGTCTCGGTAGTCGCTTCACTGATGCCAATCAGGCTGCAGGCTATGGGCTGCCCATTACGCTCTGCGACAAACAGCACCCAATGGTTGGCCATGGTTTGGGCCATGCGCTCAAAGAAGTCCTGTCGGAGGTAGGGCGCGTTGCCGTGTTCGAGGTAGGTGCGGGTGTAGCACTCGTAAAAGAAGTTCCAGTCTGCCTCGGAAATGTCTGCCCCGCAAACAGCCCGGATGGCGACACCAGCTTCTTGCACCTTGCGGCGTTCCTGGCGTATTTTTTTGCGCTTTTCCTGCGTGAGTACGTTCAGAAAATCGGTGAAGTCCTGAAATTTGCGGACCTTGGCGTCAGATTCAGGGCGGCCGCCGGCCTGGGTTGCTGAGGCAGAACCGTGACTGATGCGGTTGTGCCAGTGAAATTGCACCGAGTGGCGCAGCAACAATCCACGGGTCAGGGCCTCGGTCTCATCTTCGGGGCGGAGGAAGAGCAGGTGCAAGGAGGAAAGTTTCTGCTGCTGGCACCACGTCATTACCGATTGCAGCAGAGCCGCACGCGCCTGCGCATCTCTTGCCAGCAATCTTGTGCCTGGCACGGGTGTGAACGGCACGGCTACCAGAGCCTTGGGGTAGTAATCCAGGCCATGGCGCTCATAAGCCTGTGCCCACGACCAATCAAAAACGTATTCGCCGTAGGAATGGCTCTTGATGTAAAGCGGGCATGCACCCACCAGGACTTGCTGTTCAGGCGAGGTATCTGATTGCCGCCACAGGGTGATGTATCGAGGTGTCCAGCCCGTGTCGGCGGTGGCGCTGCCACTTTGGTGAAGTGCGTCAAGGTAGGCATAGCGGATGAACGGACTCGGATCCGAACTTTCGTTGACCAGGGTATCCCAGTGCGCCTCGGTCAGGCCCGGGGCCACCAGGGTGTCAAATACCCGAATGACATAATCATTCAACACGCCAAACGGCTGCTCAAGCATTCTCTTTTCCTCTCTGGTCCATGACTCTCAAGATGTGTGTCGCCCAGCTCAACTTTGTAGTTGGCGATCTCAAGGGCAATGCCCAAAAAATCATAGATGCAGCATCGGCGGCTCATGCTGCGGGTCACAAGCTGCTGCTGACCCCCGAATTGTCGATCTGCGGGTACGCCGCCGAAGATTTATTTCTACGTCCTTCATTCATCGAGGCCTGTGACCACGCCGTGCAGGCGTTGGCTCTCGCGCTCAAGGATCTGGCTGGCCTGACGGTGGTGGTGGGTCATCCATCCGGGGGCGATGTTCGATCCAGATCGGTCTCTCAGCCGCTGCGTTTCAATGCGGCAAGTGTGCTGCGGGACGGCAAGGTGCAGCACACCTATGCCAAACAGCAGCTTCCCAACTACCAGGTTTTTGATGAGCGGCGATATTTTGTGCCGGGCCACGAGTCTTGTGTTTTTGAGGTAAACGGAGACGACGGCCAGACGGTACGTATCGGGCTGCTGATTTGCGAGGACGCGTGGTTCGAGGCACCGGCCCAGCGAGCGCGACAGCAGGGGGCCGAGGTCCTTGCGGTTATCAATGCATCGCCGTTTCATGTAGGCAAGTGGCAGGAACGCGAACAAATGATGCAGCTCCGTGCCAAGCAATGCGGGCTGCCGGTGGTTTATGCGCACATGGTGGGTGGGCAGGATGAGATCATTTTTGAAGGGCGCTCCTTTGCGGTCAGCCCGGACGGCAGCGTTGTTGGGAGAGCGCCAGCTTTTGAAGAGGCGCTGCTGTCGCTGAACCTTTCGCGTCGGCAGAACGCGGGCATGAGTGGCGCAGAGCAACCATGTGTGATTCGGGGCGCTGTGACGGCCATGGCGTCCGAGGAAGAGGACCTTTGGTGTGCCTTGGTGCTGGGGGTTCGCGACTACGTCCACAAAAATGGTTTTCCCAGCGTGTTGCTGGGTCTTTCTGGTGGCATAGATTCAGCCGTCGTTATGGCCATCGCAGTCGATGCCTTGGGGGCAGACCGAGTGAGGGCGGTCATGATGCCGTCTCCCTACACCGCAGACATCAGCTGGATCGACGCCCGTGACATGGCCCAGCGCATGCGCGTGCGTTACGACGAAATCTCCATCGTGCCGGCTTTCTCGGCATTCAAGACCCTACTCGCGGCGGACTTCGAGGGCTTGGCCGAGGACGCAACGGAAGAAAACATCCAGGCCCGCATACGAGGCACCTTGCTGATGGCCTTGTCCAACAAGTTTGGCAGTCTGGTGCTGACCACGGGTAACAAGTCTGAGATGTCGACGGGTTATTGCACCCTTTACGGCGACATGGCGGGTGGTTTTGCCGCCATCAAGGATGTGGTGAAAACCAAGGTGTTTCAACTGGCCAGGTGGCGCAACCTTAACGACCCTTATGGGACAGGCGTTTGTCCCATTCCCGAGCGCATCATTACCCGCCCACCGAGTGCCGAGCTCCGGCCTGACCAGAAGGATCAGGACAGCTTGCCTCCTTACGAAGTCCTCGACGAAATCGTACAACGCTATGTCGAGAACGATGAGGGCATAGAGTCCATGGTGGCCACCGGTCTGGCCCGTGCGGACGTGGAGCGGGTCACGCGCCTTATCAAGATCAACGAATACAAGCGCAGACAGGCTCCGGTAGGCGTTCGGGTTACGCATCGCAGCTTCGGCAAGGATTGGCGTTATCCTATAACCAACAAGTTTCGGGCTTAAGCCCGGTATCCATTTCCAACTCAGAGCTATCTATGAAACAGATCACCGCAATCGTCAAACCCTTCAAATTGGAAGAAGTCCGCGAAGCCCTGGCTGAATGTGGCGTGACCGGTCTGACCGTCACCGAAGTCAAGGGCTTTGGTCGTCAAAAAGGACACACTGAGTTGTACCGGGGTGCGGAGTACGTCGTCGACTTTTTGCCCAAGGTCAAGATTGAAGTGGTGGTCAAGAGCGTTGATCTTGATCGTTGCGTCGATGCGATCGTCAAGGCTGCGCGCACCGGCAAAATCGGCGACGGCAAGATTTTCGTGACCAGTGTGGAGCGCGTTGTGCGCATCCGCACCAGTGAGGAAGACGAATCCGCAATTTGAGTAAGGGCCGCAGGGTCACGCTCCCAGCGGCTGGGGCAGTTGGCTTACCTGCTCATGGGCAGACTGCTGATGAGCTGCGTGCCCGCCCAGGCGTCGTGCCAGAACTGCTGCCGGGGGTGGAAGCGACTCAGCACCGCCCACACTGCCACCCATCCCAGAATCAGCACCAGTGACTCTCCTGCCGCGAGTTGTAATGGCGCGATGATGGCCAGCGCTGGCAAAAACCATATCCAGCTCAGTAGATAGCGCAACAAGGCGCGCGCCTGTGAGATAGGCATTCCCTGCACATCCACAATTCGGATATGCCAGGTTTTCATGGCCAGTGTTTGCCCCCGGGACCAAAACCATCCGAAATAGATACCGAACACCACGAACAAAAATGCCTGTAAGGCATGGCGATTGTCGAGCGCGTTGCGGGTTTGGCTCAGGGTACCAAAAAGATAGCCGGCGATAAACACCACTCCAAACATCAGGAGTCCCTCGTAAAGCCAGCAGGCCATTCGGCGTATCAGGTGCGGAGTCATGGCCGGAATTATCGGTTTGTTTGCCGTCCAAGACGGATGAGCGTTACTGAATTTGGCGGGGTTTTTACCGCGCGGATGGATCGGCTTCCTGACAGTGAGATAATTGCGGGCTCTAATCAAAAGGCAAACGGATCACGGTCCGGCGCAACAAAAGGTGCGCCCATGGCTTTGACCCAAAGTTTCGAGGCGGCTTCACAAGAGCTGGTCAAGAAGCACCCAAGGTTTTTCGTCAGAGAAATTCACAAAGGTTCATCATGGAAATCACGAAAGCAGACATGGCATCGGCCGCTTCAGCGAGCGAGAAACACATTGCAGCGGGCTCAACGTCCGAACTGCGCGGCGCAGAGATTCTTATCAAGGCCTTGCAGGCCGAGAACGTCAAGTACATCTGGGGCTATCCCGGCGGTGCTGTATTGCACATCTACGACGCCTTCTACAAGCAAGACACCATTCAACACGTGCTGGTGCGTCACGAGCAGGCCGCTGTGCATGCTGCCGACGGCTATGCACGCGCAACCGGCGAGGTTGGTGTTGCGCTGGTCACATCCGGCCCCGGTGTCACCAATGCTGTGACCGGCATTGCCACGGCCTACATGGACAGCATCCCGATGGTGATCATCAGTGGGCAAGTGCCCACGCACGCCATCGGCCTTGATGCTTTTCAAGAGTGCGATGCTGTGGGCATCACACGTCCCATCGTCAAGCACAACTTCCTGGTCAAAGACGCTCGTGACGTTGCGGAGGTGATGAAAAAAGCGTTCCACATCGCGCGCAGTGGTCGCCCCGGCCCAGTGCTGGTCGACATTCCGAAAGACGTTTCCTTCAAGAAGGTGCCGTACCACGGCTATCCTGAATCGGTGGAAATGCGGTCTTATAACCCGGTGCGCAAGGGCCATGGCGGACAGATTCGCAAGGCTTTGCAGTTGTTGCTGGCGGCCAAGCGCCCCTACATCTACACCGGTGGCGGTGTTTTGATGAGCAATGCCTCCACCGAACTGCGCACCTTGGTGGACATGTTGGGCTACCCCTGTACCAACACCTTGATGGGCTTGGGTGCATATCCCGCAACCGACCCGAAGTTCCTGGGCATGTTGGGCATGCACGGTACGGTTGAGGCGAACAACGCCATGCAAAACTGTGATGTGTTGCTGGCAGTCGGCGCCCGTTTTGATGACCGCGTGATCGGCAACCCCAAGCACTTTGCGCAGAACGAACGCAAGATCATTCACATAGACATCGATCCTTCCAGCATTTCCAAGCGGGTCAAGGTCGACATCCCAATCGTGGGCGACGTCAAGGATGTTTTGACCGAAATGATCGCCATGATCCGCGAAGGTTCGGCCAAGCCCGACTCTCAGGCTCTGGGTGCTTGGTGGGACACCATTGAATCTTGGCGCAAGCGCGACTGCATGAAGTACAGCCTGGGCAATGGGGATGTGATCAAACCACAGAAAGTGATCGAAACGCTGTGGGATTTGACCAGGGACGCCGACGCCTACATCACTTCGGACGTGGGCCAGCACCAGATGTGGGCGGCCCAGTATTACAAGTTTGATCAGCCCCGTCGCTGGATCAACTCGGGTGGTTTGGGCACCATGGGTGTGGGCATTCCTTACGCCATGGGTATCAAGCTCGCCAAGCCCGACAGCGAGGTTTACTGTGTGACCGGCGAGGGCTCGGTGCAGATGTGTATACAGGAGCTGTCTACCTGCCTGCAGTACAACACGCCTATCAAGGTCCTGGCCTTGAACAACCGTTACCTGGGTATGGTTCGTCAATGGCAAGAGGTGGAGTACGAAGGTCGTTACAGCCATAGCTATATGGACGCCTTGCCCAATTTCGTGAAGTTGGCTGAAGCCTATGGGCATGTGGGAATGCTGATCGAGAAGCCTGAAGACGTCGAGCCCGCATTACGTGAGGCACGCCGCCTCAAGGACCGCACTGTTTTCATGGACATCCGCACTGATCCCACGGAAAACGTCTTCCCGATGGTTCAGGCCGGGAAGGGCATCACCGAAATGCTGCTGGGGTCTGAAGACCTTTAAATTCATCCGGCGTCGAATCCGACGCCTCTTATTGACGAATCTATTGCCCGCCAAGCCTCGCTGTTACCGCAGCGGGGGGAGGGCGGCGAAAAGAGGACGCTAGTTATGAAACATATCATCGCTGTCTTGCTGGAAAACGAACCCGGTGCCCTGTCTCGGGTGGTAGGTCTTTTCTCGGCTCGCGGCTATAACATCGAGTCGCTGACCGTGGCACCCACAGAGGATGCCAGCTTGTCGCGCATGACCATACAAACCACCGGTTCGGACGATGTGATTGAACAAATCACCAAGCATCTGAACCGTCTGATTGAAGTTGTGAAGGTCGTCGATTTGACCGAAGGTGCCTACATCGAGCGCGAGCTCATGATGGTCAAAGTTCGTGCGGTGGGTAAGGAGCGCGAGGAGATGAAGCGTATGGCGGATATCTTCCGTGGCCGCATCATCGATGTAACCGAAAAAAGTTACACCATCGAGCTGACGGGCGATCAGTCCAAGAACGATGCTTTCCTGGAGGCTATCGAGCGGGGTGCGATTCTGGAAACCGTGCGTACCGGCTCCAGCGGCATCGGGCGTGGAGAACGCATCCTGCGGGTTTAATGTGAGTTTCACCCGTGCGCGTGCTTCGGCAGGCTCAGCGCGTACGGTTTTTTGGCGACGGTTCATTCATTCGCCCTGAGCATTCGTTTTTATTTCGCAACCGGGCGCTTTAGCCAATCATTTTTTCGGAGTTAGTAATGAAAGTTTTCTACGACAAGGACTGTGACCTGAGCCTGATCAAGGGCAAAACAGTTGCCATCATCGGCTACGGTAGCCAGGGCCATGCTCACGCCCAGAACCTGAACGACAGCGGCGTGAAAGTCGTGGTCGGTCTGCGCAAGGGCGGTGCCTCGTGGGACAAAGTTGGCAAGGCTGGCCTGACTGTGATGGAAGTGAACGACGCTGTGAAATCCGCAGACGTGGTCATGATCCTGTTGCCCGATGAGCAAATCGCCGAGGTCTACAACAACAACGTTGCTCCCAACATCAAGCAAGGTGCTTCTTTGGCATTTGCCCACGGTTTCAACGTGCACTACAACCAGGTCATACCCCGTGCCGATTTGGATGTGTGGATGGTCGCCCCCAAGGCTCCCGGCCACACCGTTCGCAACACCTACACCCAGGGTGGCGGCGTACCCCACCTGGTCGCAGTGCATCAGGACAAGTCTGGCAAGGCCCGCGACCTCGCGTTGTCATACGCAATGGCCAACGGTGGCGGCAAAGCCGGCATCATCGAGACCAACTTCAAGGAAGAGACCGAGACCGATCTGTTTGGTGAGCAGGCTGTTCTTTGCGGTGGCGCGGTCGAGCTGATCAAGATGGGTTACGAGACCCTGGTGGAAGCCGGTTACGCCCCTGAAATGGCCTACTTCGAGTGCCTGCACGAACTCAAGTTGATCGTGGATCTGATTTATGAAGGCGGCATTGCCAACATGAACTATTCGATCTCCAACAACGCTGAGTTTGGCGAGTACGTAACCGGTCCTGAGGTGATCAACGACCAGTCCCGCGCTGCCATGCGCAACGCCCTGAAGCGCATCCAGAATGGCGATTACGCCAAGATGTTCATCCAGGAAGGCCGCCTGAACTACCCCAGCATGACCGCTCGTCGTCGCAACACCGCCGATCACAGCATCGAGCAGGTGGGTGGTCAGCTGCGCGCCATGATGCCCTGGATTGCCAAGAACAAGCTGGTGGACCAAACCCGCAACTAAGTCTTTTGAGTGCCTGCCCGCTCATCTTTCCGGTGCTACGGGTAGGGCACTCCAGCTGACATCTCCAGGCTCGATGTTGGAATAGGTAGACAACGGGGACTTAAAATCCCCTGCCCCACAGGGCGTGCGGGTTCGAGTCCCGCTCGAGCCACCATGAACAACTGTTCGCCATACTCTTTTCGGTGCGTCTCTTTTTTGAGCATGCAGTGAATACAATGGCAAGGACCCCCGATACACGATCGGCGGTCCTTTTTTATTTTCTGATGCATCCATGGCGCGCTACACCCCATCTTTTGAGATCCACGTACACGGCCAAGTGCCCTTGCGTGCAGACGTTTCGCGCAAGCAAATTGAAGATGCACTGAAACCACTTTGGTCATACGCAGGTGCCAAGTCCCTGGATCACGGCCACACCAGCAGCTATGAGGACGAACCGGGTATACAGGTCGACACTCAAGAGCATCTTCTGCAAATGTGCTGGACCGTTTCCGGTGATGAAGATTTCCGGCAGTCCCTGGACGAACTGTGCATGAACCTCAACGACATCGCCGAAGTTGGCGCCTCGATCGAGGTTACCTTTTACGATGCAGAGTATGAGGACGAGGACGGGCGCCAGGAAGGGGAATCACGCGACGACTTCCTGATGCTGTTTGTGGGCCCGAATCCGGGGGCCATCATGCAGGTGCAGCGGGACCTTCTCGTGCAAGACACGGTGAATTTGCTGGAGCGTCATTTTGACGGCTCGGAGCTGGGGGGCATCATCGCCGAGATCGACAAATTGTTTAATCAACGCTTCGATGCCATGGTGAGCTCTCTTGAAATCGGTAAGCCGCCCCGCGGCGGCGGGCACGGCGGAGGTCGAAAGCCCCGCCACCTGCATTGATGACTCACACAACTCGCCGTCAGTAACTGTAGAGACGAATCAACCTATGAGAATCAAATCCTTCTGTTTGAAGAAGTGTTCCGCAGCACTTTTTTTAATCGGAAAGCTGACCATCGCAGAGGCGCTTACCTTGGGCGCGTTACAAGGCGGTGCAGTTTTGGGGCGGCCGTTGGATGTCACGGCAACGGTTCAATTAGGGGCAGGGGAGTCAGCCTCGGAGTTGTGCCTTGATGGGTCCATCACACAAGGCGACAGCAAAGACACCGGTACTCGTGTGCGCCTGATCGGGGAAAGTACCCAGACGCCCGGACAATTTCGAGTGAGGATCAGTTCTTCAACGGCATTGATAGAGCCCGTGGTGAATGTGGAGTTGCGGGCGGGATGCAAGCAAACCCTGACTCGTCAATATGTACTTCTGACCGATCTTGAAGTCGAGCAAAACGCTACTCCACTGGTGTCCTTTGAAACTGATCGCGGAAAGGTGGCCGCTCCTGACGCGGTGCCGATTGCCGTTGCAAATGCAAAGGCCGCTACGTCAGCGGAGTTGGCAGCCGTGCCCACCCCTAGCACCAACAAGTCGACTGACAGTCGTAAAGCGCCGCCAGAGCCATCGGTTACCAAGCCTCAGTCAGCCGATGCTGTCAAAGCCAAGATGCCGGCCAAAACAGCCGTCGTCAAAAGTGTTGCCAAGCAGGAAACCAGCAAGAGCGAAGCTAACGCAGGTTCAAAGCTCAAGTTGAGTGCCTCGCAAGTGGTTCTTGCAGAAAAGAGCCCAGAACTCAAGCCCAGTCGCCAGTTGCAGCAAACGCCTACTGACAACCCTGAGCTTTCGGCTCAAGCAAAAGCGATCTGGGCCGCCTCCAACAAGTCGGTGGAGGACGTGGCTGCAGAAGCGAAGCGTGTGGCTGAGTTTCAGTCCGATATCAAAACCCTGCGCAGCCAAGTACAAAACAACGAAAAGCTTCTGCTGGAGATGCGTACCGCGCTGCAGAATGCCGAGAACGGCCGTGTCGATGTGACCTGGTTGTACCTCCTAGGCCTTGGATTTGCTGCATCGTCGGCTGCAGGTGTTCTACTCTGGCGCCGACAGCAGGTCGTTCAAAAGCAGAGTTTGTGGGGCGCAGATGCCAGGAGTCAGGCACGTGAGGACATATCCCGAGCGCCCGAGGTCAAAGCCCAGCCGCTTGTATCAGAGCCTTCGGTCGAATTAAACGAAGAGCCTTTGTTCGAGC
>JBEEJZ010000009.1:0-13911 GCA_041168905.1 Pseudomonadota bacterium
CGGTGGCGCTAGTTTCAATCATGATGCTTGCAGGACGCTTGAATTTGTAAGATGTTCTTGAGGTATCTGGAGAGGACCTTAGTCCTCAACAACAACCATGCATCCCCTGACCATGGCTGACTTCACCAGCTCAGTGTCAAGGGCATGCACGCAGATCTCGCCCGGTCGCTCTGCCTTGGAGGATGCATTGAAGTTAATAACAACATGCCCTAGCTCCTTGACTTTGTGCCAAGCGGTATCTCCAATGGCTGTGACGCGTGTTTGAAGCTCACCTAATTTGATGACAGAGCCTACAGACGGCGTGTGACCGACAATCTCGTCTTGGACCTGATGCAGTATCGACACTTCCGCCAATGCAGGTGGAGCGCCGTGTGCGTACAAAATCAAAACGCCACCGTCCAGCAGGTCGCCCACTTCCTCACCCACTTCTGTCACAACCGTTCTGTAGTAAATCATTTTTCTATCCGTATCAAATTAAAGGGCGAAGCTTGCACCCCAGGCAATCAAAACCGACACTGGGCCCATAATTTGCCGCGAAATCAGCACCGCAGGCACGCCGATTCTGATGGTATCTGGCTTAGCTTCACCCAAAGCCATACCCACAGGGACAAAATCGCAACCGACTTGGGTGTCATAGGCGAACAAGGCTGGCAGAGCCATAGCGGGAGGAATGGTTCCATTAGCAATAGCTGGCCCAATGATGGCTGCACCGATCACCTGTGCAATCACGGCGCCCGGTCCAAGGATTGGCGATAGGAACGGCAGGCCGCAGATGGCGGAAAGCACCAGCAAACCGAACACATTTCCTGCGAGCGGCTCCAGCAGGTGGGCCAAAACGTTGCCCAAACCGGTCGTAGTGATGACACCGATCAGCATGGTCACAAAGGCCATGAAGGGCAGCACATTGCGAATCACCTGGTCAATTGATTTACGACCGCTATTGAACAGAATGCCAACTACTCCGCCCATCTTGCGCCCAATCAGCGTGATGAAACCCACCATTCCGCCTTGGGAAACTTCAGGCTGGACTGGTCGACTAGCAGCAGCTGGCTGTGCGCTTGCTTTAGTAGCTTGTTTTGACATTTCCGATCCATCTGCAAAGGAGAGGTTGCTGGGTGTTACACCCGAGACATAGATGTCTTCAGTAATAAACTGTGCCAGTGGGCCAGACTGGCCCACCGAGTTGGTGTTGATGGTAGGTATACGCTTACGGGGATAGACGCCACATCGAGCAGTACCACCACAGTCCACGATGACAGCTGCGATCTCGCTTTCAAGGGGAGGGGAGCGAAAGCCGTCCACAATGGTTGCACCCGTCATCTCCGCCAATTTCTTGGCGATTTCAGGAATCTCGCCACCCGTAATAGCCACGATTTTGTCGCGCTCAGCAGTCGGCGTGATTACCAGCGGACCACCCCAGCCGGATGCACCACGGCTGACTTTGACAGACTTGAATGTTTTGTTGAAACTCATATTGATCTCCTCGTTGTTACTTCTGACCGCGCATCACAAAGTGACGCCTTCGCGTTTAGCAATAACGCCTGTCAGCCACTCTGTCACGATGCCCTTGAGCAGATTGACAAAAAGTCCAACAATGAAGTAAGTAAGTGCAAGCTTGGCGACGGAAAAAGGTGCGTGGCCAGTTTCCGCCAGTTTGGTAATAGCCGTTGCCACGCCCAACCAGACGAAGAGTTCGCCAGGGTTGCAATGGGGGAACAGTCCGGTAATGGGGTGGCACAGCGAAACGGCAGAGTCGTAAAAAGCAGGCTTGTGCTTTTCTTCCACAAACATGCCAAAGGTATAGGCCATGGGATTGGTCAGGAAGAACATCGCCAGCAGGGGCAAGACGGTGTAGCGTGTAAACACATTGCCGGCGGCAAAGCGCGCCAGTCGGTGCACACGCTGCTCTCCGACCATCTCAATAATTGCATAGACGGCTGTCAACAACACGATCAGTGTGGGAAGAATCCCGCTGACAAAACCGACGAAGGTCTTTCCACCTGCGTTAAATAGTCCGATAAATGCCTCGGCGCCTCGCGCGAGAAATTCGAATGCTTCCATTTCTGTTTCCTTTTAAATTTGATTTGCTTAAATAGCGTTTTATCCGATGTCCGTTCGATGGTGTGAGGTACTAGGGTTTGCTTCGCACCTCCTCGATCCGCTGAATAGCGTCCTGAATGGCCTTTGAAACCTGATCGTTCGCTTGTTTGGTTTTGAGGGAGGATGAGAGTCCGTCCAATGACATGCCCTCATATGCTGCGACGTCCTTGAAGCGCGCAAATATGGACACACCCGTCATCACTTGCACTTTCTTGACCCGCAGCTCCGGAGAGACAACCACCATCGCCACCGCACCAAAGCCAAATTTGCGACGTGACTTCCCAACGCCCAGGTATCCCTGCTTCCAGTTCTCGCGGTTGCCGGCAACGGATTGTTGGTAGTGACGCCATTGCATCCAGGCGCCTGCTGTTTGCAGCACCCAGAACACAAACAACAATGTCAATGCTGACTGAGTAAAACCCATGTTCGTCTCCTCTTTTTTTCCATCACCAATGGCGCAATGCCAATTGGTGCTAAGTTCGTAACTGTTGAGTGCAATGATACATTTGTTCTTTATGCATTCAATATGTACAGCATAGGGGTATACCCGTAGAATGAACAAAAAACCATAGGATTGACTAGGAACAAACACATGATCGAACCAGAATTGGCCAAGCGATGGGCCGCACTACCTGACTTTCCCAACCGAATTGGAAGCTGGACTTGGTTCAAAAATTCGGTGAGTGAATGCTTGATGTGCACTACACAACGCTTGAATTTCCAATGCGAATTGCGCAACGGTGACTTAGCCGGCGCGTTTTTTGATTGGGTTGCCTATGCGGACAACACGCAGAATTTTTCAAAGGTTGATCCGGTGGATTACGCGCACTTTGCTTGCGGCTTTTTGCTCAAGAGCCTCGTCCAAGCGCGCCCAGTTACCGTGACCAATACGAGAGCACACGCAAGCACTAGCGAGAAGTCTTTGCTGGAGATGGTGAACTGGCCTGAGGACCTGGTCGCTCTGTGTTTGTCGCTGACATTTCTGGAAAGTTGGAGACTGCATTTGGGTGCGGAGCCGCTGCACGCCGACAAAGAGTTGATCAAGAGCCACTGGAACAGTTTTCATGAGAATGCAAGGGAGGACACCTATTCACCCATCTCATTTTTTGATCTATTTCTTGGTCTAGAACCTAAGTGGGGAAGCTCCTTGGCAGTTGGCGACAGACCTGCAATGCGATTGGCTCTCGAACGGCGCAAAGCCGGACTTTCGACAGGCGCTTAAAAAAAATGCCGCATGCCCCGTAGCGGGAACATGCGGCCAAGCTAAGCGTGTGAAGGCTTAGCGCATTTGCTCTATCAGTAAAGTGGCGACGACGTCGCCTGCCTCGATATACGACAGGTGCCCAACATTCTTGAGAACGTGCAGGGCAACACGTCCTGGCAGTCCTTGGGCGTGTTTCATTGGAATGATTCTGTCGTCTGCACCCCATATGACCTTAGTAGGCACACTCAAGCCATCCAGTTCGCCGCGCTTTGATGTTGCCTGGGTTCCGTCAGGCATCAAAGCCTGCGCCATGGACCGCAGTCCTTCACGCTTTTGAGGTGACTCTAGTTGCTTGAAGGCAGTTGCCACAAACGAGCTGGTTAGCAGACTTTCATCATGGAATAGTTCGGCCAGCCATGGTTTCAAGCTCGCTTCGCTATTGGCACGGCACAGTCCGTCAATGAAACCTCCGTTAATGTCTGCCCCTAGGCCAGCAGGTGCCAGCAAGGTCAACGATTTCATACGGTCGGCCACCATAGCAATCATCGCCATTGCTGTTGCTCCGCCCATGGAGTGCCCTAAAAGGTGAAATGCATGCACCCCCTCTTGGTCCAAACGAGCTACCACGGCCGTGGCAACGTCATCCAGGGAGCGCACGGCACTCGTTTTCGATTTTCCATGGTTGGGCAAGTCAATCCCGATAATGGGTACGCCCTTGATTTGTGCCGCCAAGTTGCGCCACCCGCCCTGATCGGCGCCGAACCCGTGCAGCAAAACCAAGGGAACGCCTTCAGCCTTCACAATCCAATTCAAATGGAGTGCAGCAGGAGCTTCGCCCTGCAACGGTGCAGCCGCAGTGGCTTGCTCGACATCTGCGCCTTGCACACGCCCATTGGGTCCACTGCCGGCAATAGAAGTCAGATCAACCCCCTTGTTATGCGCCAAGCTTCGTGCCAACGGTGTGGCCCGCAAGGACGATTTGTCAATGGCTGTTGCGCCATCAAGCTTCTCGGCTACGGCAATTGGTAAAGCTTCCGCTGCAGGCAATTCGCCATCCGACTCCGCATGAATCGCCGCCTCAGCATTGTCTGATTTCTCCGCAGCGAGCGACTCTCCAGCAGCCAGAATCCAGCCTAAGTTTGTGCCAACCAAAACCGACTCACCGACCGCACCTCGAATACCATCAATGGTCCCCGAGACGGGGGCATCGACCTCCATGGTGGCCTTATCGGTTTCAATTTCAAAGATAACCTGCCCTTTAGTGACCGCATCGCCATTTTTCACGTACCAGAAGGCAATCTTTCCCTCTGTCATGTCCATGTCAACGCGTGGCATGATGACCTCTGTTGCCATGCTTAGATCCTCCCTTGCACGCTGCGGCGAATAGCTTCAACGATATTGGGTACCTGGGGTACCGCAGCCTTTTCCAACTCGGGGTTGTAGGGCAGCGGGCAGTCAGCACCCCCCAATCGAATGATCGGTGCATCCAGCCGGTCAAACGCTGCACTTTCGACAATCGCTGCAGCCACTTCTGTTCCGATACCAAATTGCTTGGTGCCTTCGTACACGCAAATCAACCGGGTCGTCTTGCAAACGCTATCAATCAAAGTGGTGTGGTCCATAGGACGCAGTGATCGCAAGTCGATCACTTCAACTGAGATGCCTTCTTTCTCAACAATTGCAGCAGCTTCCAAAGCCTTGTGTACCATGATGGCCGAGGCCACGATGGTCACGTCGCTACCTTGTCGGCGAATCTTGGCCTGGTTCAGCGGTTCGGTGTAATAACCCTCAGGAACATGTCCCTTCATCTTGTAGAGCAGTTTGTGCTCAAAGAACATGACTGGGTCCGGATCTTCGATTGCTGCCAGCAACATTCCCTTAGCGTCAGCGGGCGTTGAAGGTTGGACGACCTTCAAGCCTGGGACGTGCGCAAACCACGCCTCCAGGCTTTGGCTGTGCTGCGCTGCGGCACCAGTACCAGAACCGCAGGGGAAACGCATAACCAATGGCACTGAGGTCTTGCCGCCCAGCATGAAGCGGATCTTTGCAGCCTGATTCACGATTTGCTCCATGGCTAGTGCGGCAAAGTCCGAGAATTGAAATTCATACACTGGACGGCGATTTAACAGTGCCGCGCCAACTGCCACGCCAGCGCCCGCCAGTTCGGAAATCGGTGTGTCCATCACCCGGTCTTCACCGAAGCGGTGTATCAGGTCGCCCGTCACTTGGAATGCGCCGCCATAAACGCCAATATCCTCCCCCATCAAAAACACCCGCTCGTCGCGCTCCATGGCCAAACCTAGGGCTTCCTGGATGGCTTGCGAATAGCTGAGTTCACGCGTCTCATTAGACATTGCTGGTCTCCGAAGTCTTGTTGGTATACACAAAAGAAGTCAGGTCTTCGACCTTTGGATCTGGACTGTCTTTTGCAAAGTTGATGCCGGCTTCAATTTCCTCTTCGACACTCTTCAATATGTCGGCGACTTCGGAGTCTTGAATCAGACCGACTGCAAGCAAATTTGCCTGAAAGAGCTCGATCGGATCGCGTGCAATCCAACTTTCAATCTCTTCTTTGGTTCGGTAGCGGTTGCGGTCGCTCTTTGAATGCCCACGATGGCGATAGGTCATGCACTCCAGCAAGGTGGGACCACCCCCTAGCCGTGCACGCTCAATGGCCTCGCCTGCTGCGGCAGCGACTTCTGAAAAATCATTGCCGTTGACTGTGACACCCGGAAAGTCATAAGCTTGCGCCCGTTGAGACACATTTTTAACGGCAGTTGACCGTTCGGTAGAAGTGGACATGCCGTACTTGTTGTTTTCACAAACAAACACCACAGGCAGCTTCCAGATAGCAGCCATGTTCAAGCTTTCATGGAATGCACCTTCGTTGTTGGCACCATCACCAAAAAAGCAAATGACAACGTTCGGTTTCTTCATCTGCTTAAGTGCCAGTGCCGCTCCCACCGCAATCGGCAGTCCACCGCCGACAATACCGTTGGCACCCAGGTTGCCACTCGCCACGTCGGCAATGTGCATAGAGCCACCCCGTCCTCGGCAATAGCCGTTGTCTTTGCCGAAGAACTCAGCGAACATGAACTTCGGATCAGCGCCCTTCGCAATACAGTGGCCGTGGCCTCGATGGGTGGAGGTAATGTAATCACCCGACTCCAGCATGATGCCAACGCCAACCGCGCTAGCCTCCTGCCCAATAGAAAGGTGCATGGTCCCGTGCACCAGTCCACGCATGTACGCTTGTTCTGCACCTTCTTCAAATTGTCGAATCAAATGCATCTGGCGTAGCGCCTTGTGCAACTTCTCCTTGCCCAACTGTTCATAGATGGCGGGCTGCGCCTGGTTGATGCGGTCGTTCATGGTGTGGTCCTGTTACTTGCCGTAAACCAGCGCGTCTTGGCGCTTGCGGAATTCAACGATTTTGGAAGTGGCGTCCACAGCAGTGTTGGCATAGGTCAGCAGTTCGCCCTTCTTGATGGCTTGTGTGACAGTGCCTTTTTCCAGCAGTCCACAAGGCACCGCTTTTTGTTCATACGCTTCAGTTGCGGCCATTGCCCAGGCGCGGTAGGTGTACTCACCAATGGCGTCAAGGCGGTCACCAGGCTTGAGGTCGCGCTTGGCCACTGCCGTTACTTCGGCGGTGGGAACGGGGATCGGCGCCATATCTGCACGACCATAAAGTACCGCGCGTGCACAGGTCAACGGCACTTCCAGGCTGCACAAATGGTAGGGACGATAGAAGGTGTAGTAGGGACCCTTGCCCAGCTTCAGATAGTCCATGCGTTCGCGCAGACGGGGGTGCGCCATTTCAGCGACTACAAAAACACCCGGAGCTACGCCTTTGCCAATGGTGTAGTCCACCACGCCCTTACGCGTCAGAATGCCGCCATCAGCAATCGGGCAAAGGACCTTGTGCAGGTCTTCCAGCGAAGCGGCGGGGCCGTGCATACCAGGCACATCTGGAATCAGGCCCGTGGCGTTTGCGATCGCCGACATTTCAACGGCGGTCTTGGAGCCGTCCACAAATTCCACCAGCATACGTGGATTCAAGGCCTTGCTGAGCGCTTCAGCCGCGTAGTCATCGGGCGTTGCGTCGATGTTCAAGGGGTTGTTTTTGCCTTTGCCGGCAGCAATAACGGGGTAACCCAAGGCCGTTACAAACTGAATGAGTTCAATGGTGGAGCTGGGTTCATCACCGGCACCCAGGGAATACACCACACCTAGCTTGTCTGCTTCGTGCTTGAGGTAGGAGCCAATCGTGACGTCGGCTTCCACATTCATCATCACCAGATGCTTGCCGTGCTGCATAGCTGTCAGACCGATTTCCGCACCCACCGCCGGTTTACCCGTTGCATCCACCACAACGTCGATCAAGCCGCTCTTGCAAACGAATTCCGAGCTCTGGGTGATTGCCATTTTCCCAGCTTCAACGCATTGATCAAAGCTACTTTGGGTATCCACCAGGCGATGGGCATCGCCGGGATGACCTGCAGCACCCAAAGCCGCAACAGCCGCATTCACATTGATGTCTGCAATTGCAGCGACAACAATGCCTTGCATCTGTAGCACTTGGGTGACTATGTCAGTCCCCATCATTCCAGAGCCGATCAGTCCGATGCGAATGGGCTTCCCAGTCAACGAACGCGCTTGTAAATCTGCGGCTAGACCGCTTAGATGGAATTTCGACATGCTGTCTCCTTAGTGGTTTTGAACGGAAGTGAAATATGCAAACTGCACATTTGTATTCTATTGTTGCACAATGTTCATTCGCCGCGCAAGTAGCCCTGACGAAGAAAGTGGTTTGCACACCAACTCACAAGAACCTCAAATCCCTACGAATTCGTGAGCAAGACGATTTTTGGACGCGACTTTGCACTCCGCCGCAAGCGATGAGCGAGGAGTTGAACGCTAGTTAGCGCTTAGCCAATGGACGAGGAAATGGACCGAAACATGCGCAGGTTCACGGTCGTTGTTTTGTGCGTGCGGCGCTTAAACAGCCGCCACACAATCACGACGATTTGTTGTCAAGATCCAGAATGCGCCTGGCAGCAAATTCGTCGGTGACTAGGACCGTCGGCTTTACCATGCGAATGGCACCGAGCAGAGCCTCGGCCTTACGCATTCCGCCAGAGGCGATGATCCGCTTGGGCGTATCCACAATGGTTTTCAAGGGAACCGCCATGACACAACCGGCGATGGCACTCTTGACAGGTTTACCGTCGGCATCGAAGTAATTGAACAACGTTTCGCCCACCGCACCTTGCGCCACCATGGCACTGCGCACGGAATCGGAAACAAAACCATTCCGGTACGGCGTGCCCTCCACATCCAGATCACCTACGCTGAGCAAAACAGCGTCCAGCGTTTGCGCGCGCTCAAATACCTCGCCCAAGCCGCAGTAGTCAATCAGTGCCTTTTTGGTGGCTGGCGAGTCCACGATGGCGGGAGCAGTCATAAGGTAGCAATCCGCCTGGAACAGGTTGGAGAAACGCCAGGCAAATTCGGAAGGATTGAACTGCTTGACCTTAGTAATGCCCCCCAGCAAAGAGACCACCGCCATGTCAGGCATAGCGACCTCATTGATGTATCCCAGAGACTCCAGCAAAGTACGACCCCAGCCCACGCCAATGCGCAAGCCAGGCGTGACGATTTCATTCAGGAACATTCCTGTCGCAGTGCTGATGGGCCCCGTCGCATCCGCTTCTGGGTTGGACATGGGAACCACGATTGCTTCGTCAATTTGGAAGCGCTTTTCGAGTTCGCGGGCGACTTCGATGCACTCCTGCAAGCCACCTTGAATACTAAATTTAACCTCATTGCGTTCGCGGGCATCGGTCAACAGTCTCACCACCGTGACCCTACCAACGCCCAACTGTTGGGCGATATCGTTCTGCGTCATTTCCTCAATGAAGTACATCCATGCAGCACGCAACCGCATCCTGCGGGTTCGGTTGTTCACCAGCCCTGTTTCTCCAGGAATTTCCTTGACGGCTTTGTCCACGGGTTCAGTAATATTTGCTGTTTTCTGCTTCTTGGTTGCCACGTAAAGTCCCCTATCAATACATGGGATACGATACCGCGGAATATACATCTGTGCAAACCATAGGCAACTTGTTAGACTCAGTCTGCTATGAATCGCCCGCCGCTTCCACACTCCAAAGTTCCGCCCCCCCATGCGGTCAGAGATGTCCCTTTGATCATCAAAGACGGCTTACGAGAGTTTCGCTTCAGCGCCAAGAAGGGCGCAAAACGATGGATGGAAGAAATGGAAGATGTACTTTCCCACATCCCGAAAGTTGGCCCTACGCTAGGAGCAGCCACGAAGACTGCATCGAAACTGCTGCAATTTGCAGACCGTACTGCGGTGGATTCCTTGTCTACTGAAAATCCACATAGAAGAGCTGATTTCCGCCTGCCCCCGCCCGACTTTTACCTGAAAACATCTGACGAATCGGCAACGAGCAAGCTGTTCATCAAAAACCACTATTGGGCACTTAAGCACCTGTTGAAGCTAAAGAACAAAACTGATTTTTTTGTACTGGAGGAGTCAATATTCCAGGCGTTTCGTCACTTTCAGGACATGCAAACGGCAGACTCGAGCTTATTGGATGCTCACCCCTCGTTTTCAGCGAAGGCAAGTGAATCCAGCCTTCTGAGTGCACGCATCATTTTTGCCTTGTACGGCAGCAAGCCTTTGTTGCATCATGACGGAGCAAGTCAGGACCCCGAAGCGCTTGCAGAATCCACAGCAACGCTTACGCTGCACACCTGCATCTGTGTGGTACTCGCTGGTGAGATCACCTCGTTTTTCCCCAATGCATCAGCTCAAACTGAAACATTGGAAGCTTTGAAACTGGCCGACGAAGTGTGTGGAGCCAGACTAGACCGTTGGGAAACTGCAATTTTGCACAAAAACCCAATTCAGCAACTGGCTCAGGAATTGGACTTCTCCATCCGGCATTTGTAAAACATCGCTAATAGTCTTGAAAACTGGGTGCTGCGATTCTAGGTTTCTGACTTTCCTCAATTAGCTTTTTTCCTTGTGGGAAATTGCCAATAGAAACGCGGTTCATCGTTTTCATTGGCTCCCTCACCTCAACCAAACCACTTCCGAACGCGCTGACCCATGACCTCGCGACTGATGCCACCGCAGTTATGAAGCGTGGGCAAGGCGCCCGCATCTAGGTACTCGTCGGGCAGTGCTGCCAGTTCAAATCCGGCCGTTTGCACCCTGTTGCGCAGAAGGTCGCTCGATACGGATTCTCCGAGCCCACCATTGATAAGTGGTTTTCAGCACCCACAACCAAGCGGTTCGTAAGCGGCGACCTGCGCGTCTTTAATGGCAAACACTTTACCGGTGCGCATCTGGCCTGCGCCCTACAACTGGATCCAGGCGGTCTTCCGGTCCTGGTATTTGTCCAGCGCGTGCAGGGACTTGTCGTGGCCGTTGCCGGACTGGCGCCCGCCACCCAAAGGCACCGTCAGGTCGGCGCCGCCATAGGTGTTGATATGCACGACACTGGCCTTGATGGCGAGCACCATGCGGTGGGCGCGCGACAGGTTGGCAGTCCACACGACCGAGGCCAGGCCATAGTCCGAGTCATTCGCCAGGTGCACGGCATCTGCTTCATCGTCAAAGGGCAGCACTGCCAATAGCGGGCCAAACACCTCTTCGCGCGCCAGCGCCATGTCCGGATGCACCTGGTCAAATAGCGTGGGCGCCATGTGGCTGCCGCCGGCCACCGGCTGCAGCGCTTGGCCACCGGCACGCGAGCGCGCACCCGCGGCCTGCGCCGCCTCGACGGCGGCCGGGTTTTTCTGCAACCGGCGCACACTGCTGACGGCGCCGATCTCGGTCGTGGTATCCAGCGGGTCGCCGACGCACAGTGTCTGGGCAATGGTCTGCAGCCGCTCGACGAATTCATCGTGCACGCTGCGCTGCACCAGCAGGCGCGTACCGGCCACGCAGACCTGGCCGCTGTTGCGGTAAATGCCCATGGCCGAGACGCGCGCAGCCCGGGCGGTACGGCGCATCCTCAAACACGATGTTGGACGATTTGCCACCCAGCTCTTATACACGCGCTTGAGGTTGGACGCGGCCGAGGCCACCAGCAGGATGCGCCCAACGGCGGCCGAGCCAGTGAAGCTGAGGATGTCTAGATCCATGTGCCGGGCCAGGGCGGCACCGGCCTCGGCGCCGCTGCCGATAAGCACATTCAGCACGCCCTCCGGCAGGCCGGCCTCTAGGCACAGTTGCGCCAGCCGAAGCAGGGGGAGCGACGCATCCTCCGAGGGTTTGAGTACGACGGTAATGCCAGCGGCCAGGGCCGGCGCAATCTTCCAGGCGCCAATCATCAACGGGAAATAGCAGTGCACGACAGCGGCCACGACACCGACCGGCTCGCGGTGGATCAGGCCCAGCGTGCCCTCGGCCGTGGGGGCAATCTTGCCATTGATTTTGTCCACGCATTCGGCGTAATAGCGAAAGGTGGTGGCGGCACTGCCGGGCTCGGCCTTCCAGGCCATGGCAATTTCGGTGCCGTTGTCGCGCACGCCTAGCACCGCCAGTTCGGCGTGGTGGGCCTCGATGCGGTCGGCAATGCGGTGCAGGATTTTCTTGCGCTCGGCAGGGGCCATGCGCGACCAGAGCCCACGCCCAAAGGCCTGTCGCGCAGCGGCTACGGCCAGCTCTACATCCTCGGCACCGGCCTGCGCTAGCCGGAGGTAGCGGCGCGCCAGTTGCCGTTAATCAGCAGTTGCTGGTCCGGCACCGGCAGCCGACGCAGCGCGTCTATTTGTTTCTGGTCCATTGCTCCTCCCTCAAAAAATTCACACTTGCCCAAAGGGCTTTGCATCCTATGCAGCTTGGCGGATAGCCGATATCAAATTTGTGCATTTCCGACTAAGGGCTTTCATGGCCGGCTCGCGCTGGCGGCTTCGGCTACCGTTGCGCAATCGCAGGAGTTCTTGGACCAACCCAGGAGATCAAATTCACAGGTGAGTCTTTCTCTTTCACTGGCAGCGAGTTTGAAGGACGCGGTGAACTCGCCCGCGCAGTAACTCGACAGGCGCCACCTCGAAGTCAGCGATGTTGCATTCGAGATATCTGTGACTACCCACGCAGCGGATCGGTTCTCTTTTTCAATGCAGATGAATCGTCACGGGAACAAGTGGCATGACACTCTGAAACTCAACCTGTTGTCCACCCTTGACGTAGAAAACCGCGAAATTTAATGTCCGCAACAGATGTGAAGTTGACTTTCAAAATGCGAAGGCGAGCACCCGCAAAGGGTCGAATCCAGCAGTTCACATTCACACCTCTGATTTGAATCAGTCCCCCCGGCGTGGCCCCAAACTGTGACGTCCCCACTGGTTTTAGTCAGTGAGTTTTTTCGGTCATCGCATTCAGGCATTGGGTATGGGTTGAAAATCCACGCTCCGCCCTAAGTACGGGGCTCGATTTCAAGAGCTTTGATTTGTCCTCCAAACACCCACACTCTCCTTGGAAACGCTGGGCGCTTGCCTTTACGTTCTTGCTGGCCAGCCTCTGGCTGAGTGCCTGGTTCGCAGGGCCATCCTTGTTGCGGTGGTCAATTGAAACCCATGCCTCACAGGCCCTGGGACGGCAGGTGCGGTTGGCGTCGGTCAGTGTGCTGCCCTGGACGCTGGAGTTTCGACTGCGGGGCCTGACGGTCGATCGCGCGGCCAGCAAGCCTGGCGACACACCTCAATTCCGGCTGGACGAGCTTTATGTGGACCTCGAACTCCAGTCACTGCTTCGGCTTGCACCTGTGGTGGACGCCCTGGAGATCACGGCCCCACAACTGGAAATTACCCACCTGGGCAACGGCCGTTACGACGTGGATGATTTACTGACAGAGCTTCTGAAGCCCTCGCCCGGACCGACACCCCAGTTTGCGGCCTACAACATCCGCCTGAGCGCCGGGCGCATCGTGGTGCATGACGAATCCACGGCCTCCCGGCATGAACTGGACGAACTCACACTGACGCTCCCCTTCCTGAGCAACCTCGACGCGCAGCGTGAGGTCAGCACCCATCCCAAACTGTCGTTCCGTCTCAATGGCAGCGCATTCGAGACGGTCGCCGATACCACCCCATTTGCCGACAACAAGCGCACGCGCGCCGAGTTGCACATCGCCGGCATGGACCTGCAACCCTATCTGTCCTACTGGCCCGAAGTCCTGCCCGTGCGCATGACCAGCGGCGTGGTCGATGCGTCGGTGGCCATCGCATTCGAGCAGCAAACCCAGCCCAGCCTGGTCCTGTCCGGCAAGCTGGGTTTGTCCGAGCTGGCTGTCAGCGAACACGTGCGCAAGGGGGCGACCGACCAGCCACTGCTGACGGTGCAGCGCATCGCCCTGAGCATGGGAGATGTTCGTCCCATGGAGCGCCGGTTCGAGTTGAAAGAACTCGCCATCATTTCCCCTCATCTGCATGCGCGTCGAGACCAGGCAGGCACCCTGAATCTGGCCCGCCTTGCTGAAAAAATGCTGCCTGCCAACCAGGTTCCGGCAAGCCAGGCAGCACCCGCCACCATCAAACTCGACGCCTTCAATCTGGAGGGCGGCCAGTTG
>JBEEJZ010000010.1:0-4094 GCA_041168905.1 Pseudomonadota bacterium
TGCGGCGTTTGGCGCCACCTTGCCCCCATGGTCTGCTGCCCACCCTTTCACCAACCTCTCTGGCGCCAAAGGCGCAGAGAAATCCATCACCGCCACAGTGGTGGGCAATGTGCGCGTGACCGAAGTGGGCACGCAACAGGGCAGTGACTACGACACCCACCACATCGTGCTCGACTTTGGCTCCATGCCCTTCCCGGTGCTGGAAGGCCAGTCCATCGGCATCATTCCTCCTGGCACCGACGCTGCAGGCCGCGCGCACCACGCGCGCCAGTATTCAATCGCCAGCCCGCGCAATGGCGAGCGCCCTGGCTACAACAACCTGTCGCTGACCATCAAGCGCGTGCTCGAAGACCACCAAGGCCAGCCCGTGCGCGGCGTGGGGTCCAACTACATGTGCGACCTGCAGATCGGCGACAAAGTGCAGGTCATCGGGCCGTTTGGCAGCAGCTTCCTGATGCCCAACCACCCGCGCAGCAACATCGTGATGATCTGCACCGGCACCGGCAGTGCGCCCATGCGCGCCATGACCGAATGGCGCAGGCGACTGCGTGCATCGGGCAAGTTTGAGGGCGGAAAGCTCATGCTGTTTTTTGGTGCCCGCACGCAGCAAGAGTTGCCGTATTTTGGCCCCTTGCAAAACCTGCCCAAAGACTTCATCGACAACAACTTCGCATTCTCGCGTACGCCTGGCCAGCCCAAGCGCTATGTGCAAGATTTGATGCGCGAGCGCGCTGCCGATTTGGCGCCCTTGCTGGCCGATGCCAATACCTGCTTCTATGTGTGTGGATTGAAGAGCATGGAAGAGGGCGTGGTGCTGGCCCTGCGCGATATTGCGACCAATGCGGGTCTGCAGTGGGACACCGTGGGTGCAGCGCTCAAGCGCGAAGGCCGCCTGCATCTGGAGACGTACTAATGGCTGAGTACCAGACGCTCAAGGTTTCGCAGCGTGCGCCCGGTGTGGCGCAAATCACCATGTCCCGCCCCCAAGTGTTCAACGCATTCGACGAGGCCATGATTGCAGAGCTGGACGCTGCGTTTGCTGCAACGAATGCCGACGCCTCTGTGCGCGTGATCGTGCTTGCGGGGGACGGCAAGCACTTCAGCGCGGGTGCTGATTTGCAGTGGATGCAGCGCGCCAGCACCGCAACGCTGGAGTGGAATATCGAAGACGCCCGCCGTTTTGCAGGCATGCTGCACCGCATCGAGTCCTCCCCCAAACCCACGGTGGCACGCGTGCAAGGCGCGGCGCTCGGGGGTGGTGTGGGTTTGGCATGTGCCTGCGACTTTGCCATTGCGGCCGACAACGCCAGCTTCAGCGTCAGTGAGGCCAAGTTCGGCATCCTGCCGTCGGTGATTGGCCCGTATGTGACCAACGCGGTGGGCAAGCGCCAGGCCAAGCGGCTGGCGTTGGCTACCAGCCGCGTCAGTGCGACAGATGCGCTGGCCATGGGGCTGGTGCAAAACGTGGTGGCACCGGACGCGTTGGACGCTGCCGTGGACGCTACGGTAGCCGAGCTGCTGGCTGGCAGCCCCAATGCGCAACGCGAAATCAAGCTGCTATTTGGTCAGCTGGAGGTGGGTGCCATCACTCCCGAAGTGGTGGAGCTCACCGCCCAAACCATTGCCCGCGTGCGAGGCACGCCCGAGGCGCGTGAAGGCTTTGCGGCCTTCTTGGAAAAGCGCCCCGCCGCGTGGATTCCGCGCTGACATTGCCCCCTTGTCGGACCCTTTTGCCCGGAATTTTCGACCTGCGTTCCTATCGACCTATTTATTGAGACTGCCATGAACCAAGCCTATATCTGTGACGCCATCCGTACTCCTTTTGGGCGCTACGGCGGTGCGTTGTCATCCGTGCGCGCTGACGATTTGGGCGCAGTGCCCATCCGCGCGTTGATGGAGCGCAACCCCGGCGTGGACTGGACGGCGGTGTCGGATGTGATTTACGGTTGCGCCAACCAGGCGGGAGAAGACAACCGCAATGTGGCACACATGTCGTCTCTCCTGGCGGGCCTGCCCATCGAGGTTCCGGGCGCCACCATCAACCGCCTGTGCGGCTCGGGAATGGATGCCATTGGCACTGCAGCCCGCGCCATTCGTGCGCAAGAAGCTAGCATTTTGATAGCGGGCGGCGTGGAAAGCATGAGCCGTGCGCCTTTCGTCATGCCCAAAGCCGAGTCGGCTTTCAGCCGCAGCAATGCGGTTTATGACACCACCATCGGCTGGCGCTTTGTGAACCCGCTGATGAAAAAGATGTACGGTGTGGACTCCATGCCCGAGACAGCAGAAAACGTCGCCACCGACTTCGGTATTGAGCGCGAAGCCCAAGACCGCATGGCGCTGCGCTCGCAGCTCAACGCTGTGCGCGCACAGCAAAGCGGCTTCTTCGATGCAGAAATCACACCCGTCACGATTGCGCAAAAAAAGGGCGATGCGGTCGTGGTGTCGCAAGACGAACACCCGCGTGCAACCTCCATGGAGTCGCTGGCCAAACTCAAAGGCGTCGTGCGACCCGACGGCACCGTGACGGCGGGTAATGCGTCTGGCGTCAACGATGGCGCCTGTGCCTTGCTGTTGGCCAACATGGCGTCCATCAAGCAGTACGGCCTGACGCCCCGCGCCCGGGTGTTGGGCATGGCCACGGCCGGCGTGGCACCCCGCATCATGGGTTTTGGCCCGGCACCGGCTACCCGCAAGGTGTTGGCACTCACGGGCTTGTCGTTGGCACAGATGGATGTGATCGAGTTGAACGAAGCCTTTGCCGCCCAGGGTTTGGCCGTGCTGCGCGATCTGAGGCTGGCCGATGACGATGCACGCGTCAATCCCAACGGCGGTGCGATTGCATTGGGTCATCCGTTGGGAGCCAGTGGCGCGCGCCTGGTCACCACGGCCATCAACCAGCTGCACAGCACTGGCGGACGCTACGCCCTGTGCACCATGTGCATTGGCGTAGGCCAGGGCATTGCGATGATTGTGGAGCGCGTTTAGCTTTGCGATAGACCCAGCAGGCGCACGGCGTTGTCTTTCAGAATGCCGGGCATCACTTCCGGCTTGAAACCTGCAGATTCAAAGTCTTTCATCCAGCGGTCCGGCGTGATCAGCGGGTAATCGCTGCCAAACAAAATCCGGTCTTTGAGCAGCGTGTTGGCGTACTGCACCAACTGCTTGGGAAAGTACTTGGGGCTCCAGCCGCTCAGGTCAATCCACACATTGGGTTTGTGCGTGGCAACGCTCAGGGCTTCGTCTTGCCACGGAAAGCTGGGGTGCGCCATGACGATTTGCATGTCGGGAAAATCAATCGCCACATCGTCCAGGTGCATGGGGTTGCTGTAGGCCAAACGCAGGCCACCGCCGCAGCGCATACCGCTGCCAATGCCACTGTGACCCGTGTGAAAGATGGCCGGCATTTTGTATTCGGCAATCACCTCGTAAATGGGCCAGGCCATCTTGTCGTAGGGGTGGTAGCCCTGCACCGTGGGGTGGAACTTGAAGCCTTTCACGCCGAATTCTTCAATCAACTTGCGCGCCTCGCGCGCACCCATCTTGCCTTTGTGCGGGTCGATGCTGGCAAAGGCCATCATCATGTCGGAGTTGGCTTTGGCCGCCTCGGCAATTTCTTCGTTGGGGATGCGGCGGCGACCCATTTGGGTTTCGGCATCCACCGTGAACATGATCAACCCGATCTTGCGTTCGCGGTAATAAGCGACGGTCTCGGCAATGGTGGGACGCCGGCTGTTGTGGAAGTATTTATCTGCAGCGCGGTCGTACTCTTCGCCATAGCTGTCGAAGGGGTTCCAGCAGCTCACCTCGGCGTGGGTGTGGATGTCGATGGCGACCAGGTTTTTGTAGTCCATGAAAGTCTCCTTGTAGGGGCTGGGTCTAGGGTAAACACTTAGAAAAAACCGTTTCCAGGCGCTTGTATTGATTATATTTAATAACCATAATTCAGTCCGGAAAGCGAGTCCGTATGTCCAATAAAGATATCCATTTTGAGCGCCAAGGCGACAACCAGGAAGTGGCGGTTATTCGCCTCACCCGAGGTGCCAAGCGCAATGCCTTGAATGATGGCCTGATTTTGGCCTTGCGTGATTTGTTCG
>JBEEJZ010000011.1:0-5073 GCA_041168905.1 Pseudomonadota bacterium
GGAGCCGAAGGCAATGGCCTGGTCGGTAAG
Source organism: Pseudomonadota bacterium (assembly GCA_041168905.1). Lineage (GTDB taxonomy): Bacteria > Pseudomonadota > Gammaproteobacteria > Burkholderiales > Burkholderiaceae_C > JBEEJZ01. Next base: position 31 of record JBEEJZ010000011.1, read on the forward strand.
CGACAACGCATCGCGCATGGAGCCACGCGCGGCGCGTGCCAATAGGCGAAGGGCCTGCACCTCGGCGCTGACCTGCTCCACTTCCAGCACCTTGGTCAAATGCTCGCGGATCGTCTCGGGCGCCATGGGGCGCAGGTTGAACTGCAGGCAGCGCGACAGCACCGTGACCGGCACCTTCTGCGGGTCCGTCGTGGCCAGCACGAACTTGAGGTACTCGGGCGGTTCCTCCAGCGTCTTGAGCATGGCGTTGAAGGCCGTGTTCGAGAGCATGTGCACTTCGTCGATCATGAAGACCTTGAAGCGCCCTTGCACCGGCTTGTAAACCGCCTGCTCCAGCAAGGACTGCACTTCGTCGACGCCCCGGTTGGAGGCGGCGTCCAGCTCGGTGTAGTCCACAAAGCGCCCGCTGTCGATGTCGGTGCAGGCCTGGCACACGCCGCAAGGCTGATCGGTGATGCCGCCCTGGCCGTCCACCCCCTGGCAATTGAGCGACTTGGCCAAAATACGGGAGACGGTGGTCTTGCCCACGCCCCGCGTGCCGGTAAACAGGTAGGCGTGATGCAGACGCCGGGTTTGCAAGGCGTTGCCCAGGGCGCGCACCACGTGCTCCTGCCCCACCATTTCTGTGAAATTTCTGGGGCGGTACTTGCGGGCGAGCACGAGATAAGACATGGCGCAGATTCTAAAGGTCGGGTCCTTGGGTACAATTTGCGATGACGGGCCTTCCCGCATGGTGAAGCGGCCAACCGGGTCAGGTGGGGAACCAAGCAGCCCTAACTGTGGAGCCAGTGCCGGGGTCAGGCTCGTCAACCCCAACTTTTCTGTTCGCCCTTACATGGAGCGCAGCAGTTCCCAAGCCCCCTCACCCGCTTTTTTGCCGCTGGCCATGCAGGCTGTGAGCAAGTAGCCGCCTGTCGGGGCTTCCCAATCCAGCATTTCGCCCGCACAAAACACGCCGGGCATGGCCTTCAGCGCCGATTGGGGGCCCAGCGCCTCGAAAGCAACACCTCCGGCTGTACTGATAGCCTCATCCAGCGGTCGCGTGGCAGTGAGCACCAAGGGCAATGCCTTGATGGCGGCGGCCAAGGCAGGGCCACTTTGCACACCCTCACGCCCCAGCACCTCATGAAGGATGGCGCTTTTGATGCCTTCCAGGCCCAATCGGCTTTTAAGGTGAGCCGACAAAGAGCGGGAACCGCGCGGGTGCATAACCTCCGCCAAGACACGATCGGCCGTGAACTGGGGCAACAAATCGAGGTGCAGTGTGGCAGCCCCCTGGCTGGTGATCTGATCTCGCAACAAGCTGGAAGCGGCATAAATCAAACTGCCCTCAACGCCAGTGGCCGTGGCCACAAATTCGCCCTGGCGACTGAACACCTGGCCGCCACCACCTTCCAGCCGAATTGCCACCGACTTGAAAGGTTGCCCGGCAAAGCGGCTGCTGAAATGCTCGGTCCAGCCGCCCTGCACGTCAAAGCCACAGTTGGCTGGCAACAAGGGCTGCACATCCACACCCTGCTGACGCAGCAACGGCACCCAGGCCCCATCCGAACCCAGCCGCGCCCAGCTGGCGCCACCCAGCGCCAGCACCACGGGCACATCACCTGAGCGCGCTCGGGTCATGCCGCCTTGGGGTGTTTCAAAAGACAAGGCACCATCGCCCTGCCAACCCAACCAACGGTGACGCATGTGAAAGCGCACACCGGGTCCCTGGGCCGGGTGGCGCAAGCGCTGCAGCCAGGCCCTTAGCATTGGCGCCGCCTTCATATCGGTCGGGAAGACCCGTCCCGAGGTGCCTACAAAAGTAGACACCCCAAGGCCCTGAGCCCAGGCGCGCAGGGCCTCGGGTTCAAATCCATGCAGCAAAGCGCTAACTTCGGACTGCCTTGCGCCGTAACGGGTGACAAAACGATCCAGGGGCTCGGAGTGAGTCAGGTTGAGCCCGCCCTTGCCGGCCAGCAAAAATTTGCGCCCCACAGACGGCATGGCGTCATACAGGTCGACCTGCACGCCCCGGCTGCTGAGCACTTCTGCCGCCATCAGGCCGGCTGGCCCGCCTCCCACCACGATGGCATGCTGCACCGTTGCCGCCATACCCAACCCCTGCACCTTAGTCATTCAAAGCTCTCAAAACGTCGGACTGGAACTCACGCCCGTACAGCACCACAACCACCATGGCCGTGGCTAACACAAAAGCCAGCGGTGAGAAAAACCATCCCAGCGCGGCAAAAGAAAAATAATAGGCACGCAAGCCGTCGTTGAAGGTATCGGCAGCCAGACCGAGCAAGGCAGCCGACCGCTCCACGATGCGGTCTCGGGCCTCATCACCATCGGCCAGCTGTTCGGGCGCGGGCATGGCGCCCAGCAAGACACCGGTAATGATGTACTGACGCATCGACCAAGTGAATCGAAAAAACGCATACACAAAGATACCGATCAGCACCAAAATCTTGAACTCAAACACCAGCAAGGGCGTGGGTTGGGCAAACGGAAACTCGCGCACCAATTCAGCGGCCTTGTCGGTGGTGCCCAGCAGGGCAAACAAAGCCCCGATCACAAAGATCGAAGTCGAAGCAAAAAAGGCCGGGCTGGCTGACAGGCTTTGAGTGATGATGCCGTCGAGCATGCGCGGGTCGCGCGAGGTGCTTTGCAGCATCCAGGCCCGCCGATAGCGCTGCGTGGTCATCATCAGCGACGGGCGGCGCAGCCCCCAATACCGGGCAAACCACGCGTAGGCCGACCAGAAAGCAAAAAGGGCGGCTAGCGCAAGCCAGTCCGCCCAGGGCAAAAGAGCAATGATCTTCATGCGCCGATGGTAACGGCGCCGTCCGCATCAGCTCAGTGCATCAACCTTGAAACTTACCCGCAACCTCGGCAATGCGCTTGCCGAACAGGCGGCCAGTCTCCAGATCGCCAGCATTCATCTCATCGGCACCGGCATCGCCAGGGGTTTGGCCCATGGGTCCTGCCGAGGAAGCCAGGTAGTTGACATCGCTGCGCTGGGACGCTTTGGTGTTGTTGTAGTTCAAACCAGTGCCGACCCAGATGCCACCGTGCTGCATGGCCAGCGTCATGAAGTAATGCAAGGTGGAGTGCTTGTCACCATTAACGTTGGCGCTGTTGGTAAAACCGCCAAAGATCTTGTCTTTCCAGGCCTGGGTGTACCAGGCTTTGCTGCTCGCGTCGGCAAATTTCTTGAATTGCCAGCTCACGCTGCCCATGTAGGTGGGGCTGCCCATCACGATGGCGTCTGCAGCGCCGAGGGTGGCCCAACCTTCGTCGGACACATTGCCATCCGCATCGATGGTGACCAACTCGCCGCCAGCGCCCTCGGCCACGGCTTGAGCCAGGCGCAGGGTGTGACCGTAACCGGAATGAAAAACAACTGCTACTTTTGCCATATCAAATCTCCTTGGATGAGGCGATAAATGACCCAAACTCGGGCCGAGGTTAAACAGGGATCACTGGTGAGGAATAGAGCATGCTCATGGACTGAGATCAAACACCAGAACTTCAGCACGTGTGCCGTCTGTCAGGTGCAATGCGGATTCACCTTCCATCAGGGCCGCATCGCCTGCCTCCAGCACCTGGCCGTTGACCGTCAGGCTGCCACGTATCAGGTGTACATAGCATTTACGTGCCGGCGACAGCGGGAGCGAAGCTGCCTCGTCTGCGTCAAACAGGCCTGCGTAAAGTCGTGCTGAAGCGTGGATGGTGACCGAGCCCTGCGCGCCGTCGGGCGACGCCACCAGGCGCAACTGGCCGCGCTTTTCAGCATCGGAGAAAGTTTTTTGTTCGTAACTGGGTGTCACGCCCGCGTGATCTGGCTCGATCCAGATTTGAAGGAAGTGGGTGATGTCGCTGGGGGCATGGTTGAACTCGCTGTGTTGCACCCCGGTGCCGGCACTCATGCGCTGCACGTCGCCGGGCGGAATACCCTTGACATTGCCCATCGTATCTTTATGCGCCAACTCGCCGGACAGCACGTAGCTGATGATTTCCATGTCGCGGTGGCCGTGGGTGCCAAAGCCGGTGCCCGGCGCAATGCGGTCTTCGTTGATGACGCGCAGATTGCCGAAGCCCATGTGGCGCGGATCGTAATAGCCCGCGAAAGAAAAACTGTGAAAGGACTTGAGCCAGCCATGGTCGGCGTAGCCTCGATCTTGTGATTTGCGCAGGGTCAGCATGAAAATCTCTGGTTTGAACTGAGGCTGAACTTTAGGCCGCGCAGCCCCCATCTCCATCCACCTCGTTTGATGGCATCATTTCAATAAACTGAATGAAAAACATCCATACATGCAAAATTCTCGTGATGTTCTGACGCCCGACGCTTTGGCGATGTTGCAGGCTGTGGCCGAGACCGGGAGTTTTGCCGCCGCCGCGCGGCAGCTGGGCGTGGTGCCCAGCGCACTCACCTACCGCGTGCGCCAGATTGAGGACGCCCTGGACGTGCTGCTGTTCGACCGCAGCTCGCGCCAGGCCCGTGCCACCCCCGCGGGTCAAGAACTGCTGCGCGAAGGTGCACGTCTGCTGGGGGAGATCGACGCCGTAGCCAACCGGGTCAAGCGCGTCGCCACGGGCTGGGAGTCGCAGCTGACGGTGGCCGTAGACAGCATCATTTCGCCCAGCACCATCCTGGAACTGTGCGAAGGCTTTTATGCCTTGCAACCGCCTACCCGGATCAAATTGCGGGACGAAGTCTTGTCAGGCACCTTGCAGGCCTTGAGCACCGGCCAGGCTGACCTGGCCATCGGCGTGGCGTTGGAGCCCAGCAGCAGCACGGGTGTGCAGGGCGACACCCTGGGCATGGTGCGGTTTGTGTTTGCGGTGGCGCCACACCATCCTCTGGCGCGAGCGCCCGAACCCATCAGCGATGCCACCATCGGTCAATACCGCGCCGTGGCGGTGGCTGACTCCATACAGCGGGGCAACGGCCTGAGCTTTGGTCTGCTGGGTGGGCAAGACGTATTTACGGTAGCGAGCATGCAAGCCAAGCTCGGCGCCCAAGTGCGCGGACTGGGCGTCGGCTTCTTGCCTGAGAGC
>JBEEJZ010000012.1:0-2507 GCA_041168905.1 Pseudomonadota bacterium
GCTTGCCGCCAGTCCGGCGCGTCCATTGCCGCCGTTGCACTGGCGCATGGAATCAATGCCAATGTTGTGCATAAATGGTTGGCCGGCATTGGCGTCAAACGAGCTGGGCTTCATCAGCCGGCAGCGGTTCGATCGACTCCGTCGCCGGTTACACCCATGCGATTCCTGCCGGTCGGCCTGTGCGCTGGTGGTCCTGAACGCGCTGAGTCGTCGGGCACTCAAGACATCCATCTGGACTTGGATCTGGGCACCCTGCAAATCAAACTGAACTGCCCCCGTGGCAGCGCCCCATTGACTGCAGCATTACTGCACGCGCTGGCCGAGATGGTGGCGCGCGCATGATCCGTGTCGACGCGTGACATTGCCCTCGAAAAACGTACTCCTTAGCTGATAGGTAAAAATCAGTTTTAGGAGAGAGAAATGAGCGAATCGAAACGACGAGCACGGTACACACTGGAATACAAGCTGGAGGCGGTCAGGTTGGTCAAAGGTGGCCAAGTTGCGGCGGTCACGGCCAAGATTCTGGGCATTCCCAAGCAGACCCTGGAGAACTGGGTGCGCTTGCACGGCAAGGGACAACTCAAGGGAGCCGGCGACAAACCGGTGAGCCCAGAGCAGATGGAATTGGCCAAGTTGCGAGCCGAGAATGCGCGTCTCAGAATGGAGCGCGACATCTTAAAAAAAGCGACGGCGTACTTCGCAAGGGAATCAACGTGAGGTACGCCTGGATAGCCAGCAATAAAAAGCATTGGCCGGTATCTCTGGCCTGCGAGATGCTGGGCGTGAGCACCAGCGGCTACTTCGATAACATGCGGCGCAAAGGCACTGATAAGCCATCCAAGCCTGGCACCAACAAGCGCATCAGCAATGAAGCCCTACTGGCCCACATTCGGGCCATCCACGCCGAGGTCAAGCAGGAATACGGCTGGCCCAAGATGTGGAAGGAACTGGTTGCACGCGGCATCCGCGTGGGCAAGGAGCGCGTGCGGCGCATGATGAAAGAGCACGGTATCAAGGCCAGGGGCAAAAGGAAGTTTGTCGTCACCACCGACAGCAAACACAACCTACCCATTGCAGCAAACTTGCTGCAGCGCAACTTCACGGCCAGTGCTCCCAATCAGGTGTGGACGGGTGACATCACCTATATCGCAACCGACGAAGGCTGGCTGTACTTGGCTGTGGTGCTGGACCTGTTCAGCCGCCAGGTAGTGGGCTGGAGCATGCAGCCACACATGCAGAGTTCACTGGTGACGGATGCGCTGCGCATGGCCTGGTTCCGCAGAGCGCCAGAGGCAGGTGTCATCTTCCACTCAGACCGTGGAAGTCAATACTGTGGCCACGAATTCCAGTCAGCGCTTGCCGGATACAAGATGAAAAGCTCAATGAGCCGCAAGGGTGACTGCTGGGACAACGCACCTACGGAGAGCTTCTGGGGCCGGCTGAAAGTGGGTCGGTTGTACGGCAGGAAATTCGAGACACGCAGGAAGGCGATGGACGAGGTGATTGACTGGATGACGTTCTACAACCACCGCAGAATTCACTCGACATTGGGCTATGTCAGCCCCATGCAGTTTGAGAAAAGCTGGCACGCGGCACAGCTATTGAAGGCCGCATAATTGAACAGCTAAGAGGTATGGACAACAGGGGCAAGTTCAGTCCCGGCAGGTGCTGAGCAAGCCGCTGTGGGATGAACTGGAGGTTTGGCTCAAGTTGCAGCGCAGGCGTGTGCTGGACGGCAGCAAGATCGCCGAGGCCATCGATTACAGCCTGGGCGCCTGGAAGGCGCTGACGCTGCACCTGGACGACGGCGCGGTGGCCATCGACAACAACCACATCGAGCGACAGATCAAGCCCTGGAATCTTGGTGCGAAGAACTGGATGTTTGTGGGCAGTGAGCTCGCTGGCCAACGCGCAGCTGTGGTGATGAGTCTGGTGCAATCGGCCAAGCTCAATGGCCTGGATCCGTGGGCCTACTTGCGCGACGTGCTTGAGCGTCTGCCCACGCAGCCCAATAGCCGCATCGACGAACTGCTGCCCCATCGCTGGCAGCCGTGAACTTGCCAGTGAACATGCCCAAAGGACGGATTACGCAAGCGGCACTGGCACACGCCATTCGGGCCGTTGAGATGATGAGCCACGAGCAAAAGGTAAGACTGGCTGACGAGATCTTCCAACGCCAGCCCAACTTGCTGGCATCCATCCTAGTATTGCCCAACATGGGCGTGAATATGCCAGAGGTGGAAATAGCGCTGCATGTCTTGCTGGTGGCGTTTGAGGCGATGAAGTGCAGCGGCCATACCTGGCCAGTCGTGAGCGAGCAGGTACAGGAGATGTGCTTGCAGCGGCTGACCGGGCACATGCGTTTCAACGAAGGGCTACCGCTAAAAACCGCCAATGAGCTGGTCCGGAAATTCTGCGACGAGCACCGAGAACAACAACTGCTCGCCTTCACCTACGGACACCTTGGCGACCACAAACTGCTGGGCGTGCAAACAGACGCACACAAA
>JBEEJZ010000013.1:0-2518 GCA_041168905.1 Pseudomonadota bacterium
ACAAGTGGCCCGCAATGGTGCAACCAATTCGGCGGCACCCGCGCTTCCCCCTGACTCACCAAGTGCGCCCTTGGTGGATCAGCAAACCTGAAACCAGAGGACTTATGAACCACATCTCGTCGATGCCACATCTGGCATCGCGAATCTTTGGCACGCCCCTGCTGATTCACCCCAGAAAGCTGGATGTGATTCTCTCGGTGCTTGGCCCCCGTTTGGGATTGGCCATGTCAGACGATTCGCAACAACTTATCAAACAGTTGGCGGCACAGGCTCCGCCTGCCGCATCCACATCGCTGACATCGAACATTGCTGTCATTAGCGTGTCCGGCACCTTGGTGCGGCGAGCGGCAGCGGTCGATGCGGCTTCGGGTCTGACCAGTTACGCGGCCATCAGCGCGCAGCTTGCGCAGGCCGTGCGTGACCCAGCAGTCAATGCGATCTTGCTGGACATCGATTCACCAGGAGGTGAGGCGGGGGGTGCGTTTGATCTGGCCGACCAGATCGTGGCAGCCCGTCAGATCAAGCCCATCTGGGCCGTTGCCAACGATGACGCCTTCTCGGCGGCGTATGCCATCGCCAGCGCGGCCACGCGGGTCTATGTCACTCGAACCGGTGGTGTGGGCTCTGTTGGCGTGATCGCACTGCATGTGGATCAGTCCCAGCGGGACGCCATGAGCGGGCTTCGCTACACGGCGGTTTATGCCGGGGACCGCAAGAACGACATGTCGCCCCATGCGCCTTTGTCCACCGATGCGGCGCAAGCCCTGCAGGCCGAAGTGGACCGGCTGTATGGCCTGTTCGTGTCGACGGTCGCAGTCAACCGAAACCTCTCAGCGCAAGACGTTCAAGACACCGAAGCCGGGCTGTATTTCGCACAAGACGCGATTGATGCCGGTCTGGCCGATGTGGTCGGGACGCTTGACGACGCACTGATCGCTCTGAGTGAAGAGCTCCAAACGAAAACGACATCCATCGCGCGAATTCAAGGTTCGGGCCGCGAGATGGGGATCTCCACGCCCGGACCGTCCATAAAAAGGAGTGTTTGCATGCAAAACGATGCAACCCAAACTGCCGATGGGCAGACCAACCAAGAAGAGCAACTTCAACCCCAGCCAGCCGATCCGGCGGACCCTGGACCTGAGCCTGGCCAAGACGGCGATGCTGGTGCACAGGTGCAAGCCAGTGCTGCTGGCCAAGGCCACGACATCAAGGCCGCCAGTGCCCAGGTGCTGGCCATTGCCGAGATGTGTCTTCTGGCGGGCAAGTCCGAGATGACGGCGGCCCTGATCGAGCGTGGTGTCTCAGTTGACCAAGCACGCAAGGAGCTGTTGGCGGCCAAGGCCTCTGGCTCTCCCGAAATCTCCAGCCGCATCTTGCCCGAGGCAGGAACCCAAACCCAAGCCAAGCCCGAAGACAGCCCCGTCGTTCGTGCGGCGCAGCAGCGCGCTCAAAAGCAGCGTGACGCAGCGCAAGTCACCCACCGTTAATAGGAGAACCTGATGACTGCCATTACCAATGACCTCACCTTGGGCGACCTGCTCAAGTACGAAGAGGAAAACCTGTATTCCCGTGACCAGGTCACGGTGGTGAACGGACAAAACCTCAAGCTCGGTGCCGTGATTGGTCGAGTCAGTGCGACCCAAAAGGTCAAAGCACTCGACCCTTCTGCAACCGACGGTTCCGAGGTCGCGGCTGGCGTGGTGCTGCAAAGCATCGATGCCAGTGCCGCAGAAAAAACCAACGGCCTGATCGTTTCGCGTCAGGCCATCGTGGCCGATCACGCGCTCATCTGGCCTGCCGCCATCACCACGGAAGAAAAAACCGCAGCCATCGCTCAGCTCGAAGCGATCGGCGTCCTCGTTCGTCAAGGAGTCTAAGCAATGAACAATCCTTTCCAGTCCCCCGCGTTTTCGATGACGGCGCTCACCGCTGCCATCAACATCCTGCCCAACCAGTTCGGCAAGCTCGATCAGATCAACCTGATGCCTGCTCGCCCTGTGCGCTTTCGCCAGATCGCTGTGGAAGAGCGCAACGGCGTTCTGAATTTGCTGCCCACGCTGCCCGTCGGTGCCCCTGGCACGGTGGGCAAGCGCGGTCGCCGCACTCTGCGCTCGTTCATCATCCCGCACATTCCGCACGACGATGTGGTGCTGCCCGAAGAGGTTCAAGGCCTTCGCGCCTTCGGCTCTGAAACCGACACCGAAACCATAGCGAACGTGATGGCCGAGCATCTGCAGTCGATGCGCAACAAGCACGCCATCACGCTGGAGCATTTGCGCATGGGCGCTCTCAAAGGCGTGATCCTCGATGCGGACGGCTCGGTCCTCTACAACCTCTTCGATGAGTTCGGCATTGAGCCCAAGGAGTTCAACTTCGCGCTCAACAACGAAAAAACGGACGTCAAGAAGAAGTGCCTGGATCTCAAGCGTTACCTTGAGCTCAACCTCAAGGGCGAGTACATGACGGGCGTTCGCGTGCTGGTCTCGCCTGAATTCTTCGATCTGCTGACGGCTCATCC
>JBEEJZ010000014.1:0-33048 GCA_041168905.1 Pseudomonadota bacterium
TGGCAAGACCCGGTGCCCGCAGGCAACACGACCTATGACGTGGCCGCAGTGAAGGCCAAGATCGCTGCTGCTGGCTTGTCAGTCAGCGAGATGGTGAGCACCGCCTGGGACAGCGCCCGCACCTACCGTGGCTCCGACCACCGTGGCGGGGCCAACGGCGCACGCATTCGCCTGGCACCCCAGAAGGACTGGGAAGGCAACGAGCCTGCCCGCCTGTCCAAGGTGTTGGCGGTGTACGAGAAGATCGCTGCCGACACTGGTGCCAGCCTGGCCGATGTGATCGTGCTCGGCGGCAGCGTGGGCATTGAGCAGGCGGCTAAGGCTGCCGGGGTCAATGTTCAGGTGCCATTTGTCCCTGGGCGGGGTGATGCCACGCAGGCACAGACCGATGCCGAATCCTTCGAGGTGCTGGAGCCCCTGGCCGATGGTTTCCGCAACTGGCAAAAGAAGCACTATGTCGTCAAGCCAGAGGAGTTGCTCTTGGACCGCGCCCAACTCATGGGGCTCACAGCTGCCGAGATGACTGTGTTGGTGGGTGGGATGCGCGTGCTGGGCAGCAACCACGGTGGTACGAAGCACGGCGTCTTCACCGACCGTCCGGGCGCGCTGACGAACGACTTCTTCGTCAACCTGACGGACATGTCCTACAGCTGGAAACCCACGGGCCGCAACAGCTACGACATCGTTGACCGCGCGAGCGGGGCCACCCAATTCACCGCGACGCGTGTGGACCTGGTGTTTGGCTCCAACGCCATCCTGCGCGCATATGCCGAGGTCTATGCGCAGGACGATAATCGCGAGAAGTTTGTCAAAGACTTTGTGGCCGCTTGGGTCAAGGTCATGAATGCAGACCGTTTCGACCCTTGAGAGCGTCGCCCTGACCTAAGAAAGTTCTACACAACATGGCAAGCAAAAACACGATTTGTCTTTGGTACGACGGCACTGCAGTAGAAGCTGCAGAGTTCTATGCCGCCACATTCCCCGACAGTCAAGTGGGCGCTGTTTACCGTGCGCCGAGTGACAACCCCTCCGGGCAGCAGGGGGGTGTTTTGACGGTTGAGTTCACCGTGATGGGGATTCCGTGCGTCGGTCTGAATGGCGGGCCGGCGTTCAAGCACAGTGAGGCGTTTTCCTTCCAGATATTGACCGAGGATCAAGCCGAGACGGATCGATACTGGAACGCCATTATCCAAAACGGTGGTCAGATAAGTGCCTGCGGTTGGTGCAAAGACAAATGGGGGCTGTCTTGGCAAATCATTCCACGTGCCCTGATGGCGGCGATCAGTGACCCCGACCCGGTAGCAGCCAAGCGTGCGTTTGAGGCCATGATGACCATGGAAAAGATCGACATAGCGCTGATCGAAGCAGCTCGGCGTGGTTGAGGTGCTTGCTACCTCAACACCGTCCCAACAACGCAAATAATTGTTCTGAGGCAGCCTGGAGCTCAAAGGCCCTGATGGGGGCCATCACACAAACACGATGTGTTTGCGCAGCGGCAATTCGCGGATGCGTTGCCCTGTGGCGTTGAAGATGGCATTGGCCAGCGCCGGTGCAGCCGGCGGTGTTCCCGGTTCGCCTATGCCGCGGATCGGCCCGCCCAGCGCCAGCACCTTCACCTCGATGGGCGGGGACTGGTGCATGCGCAGCGATTCGTACTGGTGGAAGTTTTTTTGTTCTACCGCACCTTGCGTAAAGGTGATCTCGCCGAACATGGCCGCGCTGAGGCCGAAGATGACTGCGCCCTGCAACTGCGCCTCGATATTGCGCGGATCCAGCGCCGTGCCCACATCTGCAGCGATACAAACACGGTCGATGCGGATGCCTTTGGGTGTTTGCGTCACCTCCACCACCTCCGCCACCGGCACACCAAACGACAGGTGATACGCCACGCCGCGCCCCCGGCCCTGCGCCAGCGGCTGCTCCCAGTTGGCCAAGTCGGCCACGGCTTGCAGCACCTGCCTGGATGGTTCGTGCGTCAGTAGGCCCAGGCGGAAGGCCAGGGGGTCGGCACCGGCCTGGTGTGCCAGTTCGTCGATGAAACCTTCCATGAAGAAGCCGTTGAAGGAATTGCCGACCGAGCGCCAGGAACTGACCGGAATTGACGTCGGTGCCCGGTACGCGGTGGCCCGGTAATTGGGAATGCCGTAGGGCTGTTCATAGGTGCCGTCAGCGATGAGCTTGTCCGGGCCGGGAATGGCCAGGCCCGCGCGCGCACCCTGCGAGGCGAGCACCGACTGGCTGGCCACGCGCACGTCCAGTGCTATGGCCTTTCCCTCGCCGGTGGCACCGCGAAGCCGAGCCACAGCGGCTGGCCGGAAAGCGTCTTGCGTCAGGTCTTCCTCGCGGCTCCAGGTCAGCTTGACAGCTTTACCTGGCATCGCCATGGCCAGGCGCACCGCTTGATCGATGAAATCGGTTTCCAGCCGTCGCCCGAAGCTGCCGCCCATGGACGTGACATGCAGGTGCACCTTGGATGTCTCCAGGCCGGCCAGCTTGGCCGACTGCTCGAGCACCAGCGTGGGCATTTGGGTGCCGACCCACACATCAAGCTGGCCTTCGTGCAAGCGTGCCACCGCAGTGGGTGGCTCCAGGGGCGCGTGCGCCAGAAAGGGGGCACGGTATTCAGCTTCGAGGGCTTTCTTGCCTTGCAGCGCGGTGACTACGTCGCCATCGGTGCGGAGTTGACTGTCCTCGTGCGTGTCGTTGAATGAGGCCTTGATGTGCCCGAACAAGGCTTGGGTGCTGTCTGCGTGCACCGGCGGTGCCCAATCGCATTGCACTGCGCGCACCGCCTGCATCGCACGCCAGGTGTTGTCGGCAATTGCGGCGACCCCACCGGGGATGGCCACCACCTTGAGTACGCCTTTCATGGCCAACGCTGGTGCGGGGTCGAAGGCTTTCAAAGGGGCCTCCAGCGCGGGGTTTTTGCGCACTGCGGCGTAAACCATGTCGGGCAGGATCACATCGATTGCGTAGGTCGCGGTGCCATTGATCTTGGCCACTGTATCCAGACGCGGCAGTGCCGTGCCCAGCAGCTGCCATTGCTCACGCGGCTTGAGCGGCACCGAGGCCGGCAGCTTAAGCTGTGCTGCCGCCAGGGGCAGCTCGGTGTAGGGGAGCGTTCTGCCGTCTGGGGCGACGACTGCGCCGCCGCGTGTCTTGAGCGTGGCCGCCGATAGCTGCCAATGCTCGGCCGCCGCCTGTACCAGTGCCCAGCGCGCTGTGGCAGCCGCCTGACGCATCTTGTCAAAGGCATCTGGCATGCTGGAGGATCCACCGGTGAACTGCATGGCCAGGAACTTTGCCAGCACGCCCATGGTGCCGCGCATCATCTCGGCCGTGGCGCTGTGGTCCAAGGGCGAGAAGGGCACGCCTTCGGTCACGCCGGCCTCATTGAAGTAGGCCGCAGCCGGCGGCCCGTGCTCGATACGAAGACCGTTCCAGGTCAGGTCCAGTTCCTCGGCCACCAGCGCGGCCAGAGTGGACTGCACGCCCTGGCCCATTTCTGCGCGGGGGGTGATGACGGTGACGCCTTGTGCATCGATGCGCAGGTAGGGCGTAAGGGCCGTCGTGCCTTGTACGGGGTCAGCCAGAAGCGGGTTGGGGTGTGGCTGGTGATACTTGTAGATACCGAACACCACACCGCCTGCGACAGCAGCCGAGCCGATCAGGAACCCGCGCCGGGCGATCATGCCGAGCCGGCTCATGCCTGCGTGCCCGGCAAGCTCATCCCCGCCCCAGCTTGAATACCGCGACCTGCTCCACCAGCTCCTGAGCCTGGGCCTTGAGGTTGCTGGCGGCAGCGGCCATTTCTTCGACCAATGCCGCGTTTTGTTGGGTGGCGTGGTCCATTTGGTTGACCGCTTCTCCGACCTGCGAAACGCCAACGCTCTGCTCTTTGCTGGCGTAGCTGATCTCGCCCATCAGGTCGGTCACGCGTTTGATGGCCGCCACCACTTCGTTCATGGTGGCTCCTGTTTTATCGACCAGCGTCGTGCCGAGTTCCACACGTTCCACGCTGGCACTGATAAGCGCCTTGATCTCTTTGGCTGCGTCGGCAGAGCGGCCTGCCAGGCTGCGCACCTCGCTGGCAACCACCGCAAAGCCGCGTCCTTGCTCGCCCGCGCGGGCTGCTTCCACGGCAGCATTGAGCGCCAAAATATTGGTTTGAAACGCGATGCCGTCAATCACGCCGATGATGTCAGAAATGCGTTTGCTGGCGTCGTTGATGCCCTGCATGGTGTTGACCACCTGAGCCACCACGTCGCCCCCCTTGGCAGCAACTGCGCTGGCGGCAAGCGCCATTTCGTTGGCACGCTCTGCGTTGTCGGCGTTTTGGCGCACGTTGGAGTTGAGCTGTTCCATGCTGGCTGCGGTTTCCTCCAGCGCGCTGGCCTGGCTCTCAGTGCGGTTGGACAGGTCTTGATTTCCCTGGGCAATTTCGGCGCTCGCATTGGCCACGCTTTCCGAGCCCACACGCACCACGCGGACGATGGCCGCAAAGTTGTCCCGCATGGATTTGATGGCAAATAGCAGACTGGAGTGATCGTTGTCGCGCAGCACGATGTCAGCGTTGAGGTCGCCTGCGGCAATTTTCTGGGTGATGGCGGTGGCGTATTGCGGCTCTCCACCCAGTTGCTGGATGAGGCTACGTGAAATGACCAGGCCGATGGCCAGCAACACCAGCGCCAGTGCTGCGGTGCCCGCCGAGAACCAGAGTGTGCGCTGGGCAATGGCAGACTCCACAGTGTCGATGTAAACGCCGGAGCCGATGACCCAGCCCCAGGGCGCAAAGCCTTTCACAAACGACACTTTTTGCACGGGTTCCTCGCTGCCGGGCTGGGGCCAGAGGTAGTAAACAAATCCAGAGCCATGGGCCTTGACCGTGTTCACAAATTCCAAGAACAGATGCTTGCCGGTGGGGTCTTTGTTTTCGGATAAATCCTTACCGTCCAGTTCGGGCTTGACCGGGTGCATCACCATGCGTGGCTGCATGTCGTTGATCCAGAAATACTCGCTGCCGCTGTAGCGCAGGTTTTTGATGGCGGCGATGGCCTGGCTCCTGGCCACATCTTCTGTTAATGCCCCCTTGCTGAACTGATCATGAAAATGAACCGCCAGGCCGTGCGCAATTTCCACCGTTTGCCGGACGCCGTTTTGGCGCTCTTCCAGCATCAGCTGTTTTTCGGAAACCAGAAAGACCGCAGCCATGGCCATCAGTCCCAGCAGGGCACTGCCAATGATGAGGGCCAGCCGTTTGGCGATGCTGATGTTGTGCAAAGTCGACATGGTTACGTCTTTCAGGTGAGCCTGCGTCTGGAGATAGCGGCTGGCAGTGCTGATGGATATCGGCACCAGCGTTCATTTTGGCAGTAAATATTAGGGATAACCCTAGGGTTTTGACATTTCTTGAGGCAAGTCAAGCCGCGTAAAAGCCGTGTTTCGTGCGATTTTTGAAGTCATTCTCGGCGTTTGATCCATATCAATCGATACGACAGCAAACCGCCTAGAGTGCTTGCATTTACTCAAACAAACACTGGAGACAAACATGGCCCACATCGTGATTCTTGGTGCTGGCATCGGTGGCATGCCGATGGCTTTTGAAATGAAAGAGCTGGCCCGCACCGGCGACACGGTCACGGTGATCAGCGACTCGCCCACCTTTCACTTTGTGCCCTCTAACCCCTGGGTGGCCGTGAACTGGCGCAAGCGCAAGGACATCGAGATGGCGATCACGCCCACCCTGGCGCGCAAGGGCATAGCCGCCATCACCCAGGGCGCCAGGCGCGTGCATCCCGACGCCAACCAGGTCGAACTGAATGATGGAACCCGCGTTGACTACGACTACCTGGTGATCGCCACCGGGCCCAAGCTGGCTTTTGACGAAGTACCAGGCATGGGGCCGGATGGTCACAGCCAGTCGATCTGCCACGTCTCGCATGCCGAGAAAGCCCAGCTCAGTTGGGACCGATTCACCGCCGACCCCGGCCCCATCGTGGTGGGGGCAGTGCAGGGGGCCTCGTGTTTTGGCCCCGCTTACGAGTACGCCATGATCATGGACACCGACCTGCGCAAACGCAAGATTCGCGACAAGGTGCCCATGACTTATGTGACCTCAGAGCCTTACATTGGTCATCTGGGCTTGGGTGGCGTGGGTGATTCCAAGGGCTTGCTGGAGTCGGCCATGCGCGAGCGCCACATCAAATGGATCTGCAACGCCAAGACCACCAAGATCGAAGACGGCAAGATGTACGTCACCGAGCATGACGACAACGGCCAGCCCAAAAAGGAGCATGTGCTGCCGTTCAAACATTCGATGATGCTGCCGGCCTTCAAGGGGGTCGATGCAGTGTTTGGCATTGAGGGGCTGACCAACCCGCGTGGTTTCATCACCATCGATGAACACCAGCGCAACCCCAAGTTTCACAATATTTTTAGCGTGGGCGTCTGCGTGGCCATCCCCCCGGTGGAGCCGACCCCGGTGCCTCTGGGCACGCCCAAGACCGGTTTCATGATCGAGTCCATGGTCACTGCCACGGCGCACAACATACGCGAAATGCTCGACGGCAAGGCCCCCAGCCACAAAGCCACCTGGAACACCCTGTGCCTGGCCGACTTCGGCGACACCGGTGCCGCCTTTGTGGCCCTGCCGCAAATCCCGCCGCGCAATGTGAGCTGGTTTGGCGAGGGCAAGTGGGTGCACCTGGCCAAGGTGGCCTTCGAAAAGTACTTTATGCGCAAGATGCAAAAAGGCACGTCCGAACCCTTCTATGAAAAGATGGTGATGGACATGCTGGGCATCGTCAAACTCAAGCCGAAGAAGTAAGGCTGCCGGGTTTGGGCTGAACCGGCTTTACTTGAAGCCGACGCGGTCCAGCATTTGCTGCACCTTGACCTGGTTCATACCCACGGCGCTGATGGGCAGGAGTTCGCTCTTGAAGCCGCCACCTGTCATGGCTTTTAGCGCAGGGTTGTCAAAGTTCACACCCTTGGCCACCGGCCACTCGTTGTTGCCATTGGCAAAGTGGTTTTGTGCTTGCGGGCTGGCCAGGTATTCCACAAACTTGATGGCGTTGTCGGTGTTTTTGCTGTGGCGTGCAACCGCCCCACCAGCCACGTTCATGTGAGTACCCCAGCTGGCCTGGTTAGGAAACACCACACCCACTTTTTCTGCAATTGCCTTGTCGGCCGGATTGCTGGAGCGCATCAGACGTGCCAGGTAGTAGGTGTTGGTCAAGGCTACCGCACACTCGCCTGAAGCCACACCCTTGATCTGGTCGGTATCGCCGCCTTGGGGCGAGCGGGCCATGTTGTTGACCAGACCTTTCAGCCAGACCTCGGTTTTCTCAGCCCCCAGGTGTTCCACCATGGCGCCAAACAGGCTCAGGTTGTAAGGATGCGAGCCCGAACGCACGCACAGGCGCCCCTTGTTTTTGGGGTCAGCCAGCTCTTCGTAGGTGTCCACATCGTCCTTGTTGACCTTGGTTTTGTTGTACACCACGACGCGACCTCGGGTGGACAGACCAAACCAGGGCGTGCCTTCATCGCTGGCTTTGCCGCGCAGGTGGGCGGGGATGGCAGCTTCGAGTGCTTTGGATTTGATGGGCAAGAACAGGCCATCAACTTCGGCGCGCCACAACCGGGCCGCATCCACCAGCAAGATCACATCGGCGGGTGAAGCCGCTCCTTCAGCCTTGAGGCGGGCCAGGATGCCGGCGTCGTCCGAGTCCACCCGCTGGATGCGGATGCCTGTGGCCTTGGTGAAGTCGCTGTACAGGGCTTCGTCGGTGGGGTAATGACGTGCCGAGTAGATGTTGACCACGGCCTCCTGTGCCAGCACGGAGGTGCTGGCGGCCAGTGCAATGGTGCAAACAGCGGACTTGAGCAGGGTGACGTTGAAGGGGTGCATGGCGAAGTGGCGTCGGTCTGGGACCGAAGTTGTTGCGGTAATGTCGATATTCTAAACAAGAATGATTCGCATTAGAAATATTTTTTGGGTTTGTGTGTTTTCATTTTGTTTCGGCCAGGGTGGCTCCACAGGCCTGGCCACGGCCCGCTTCCTTGGCTGCGTACAACTGCGCGTCCGCCAGTGCCAGCAGGGAGTTTTGATCCATGTGCCGGTGTTTGACCTGCGCGGGTTTGGTGGCCACACCCAGGCTGATGGTGACCACGGCAGCGGCGCAAGAGGCGTGATGCGTGATAGCCAGTGCACGCACCTGCTCCTCCAATTTGCCAGCGACCCTCAGAGCACCGGCCAGATCGGTATGAGGCAGGATGCACGCGAATTCTTCGCCGCCGTAGCGCGCTGCAATGTCACCTGCCCGGCTGGTGGCACTTTCGAGCACGCCGGCCACCTGGCGCAGGCAGTCGTCACCGGCCTGGTGTCCGTACTCGTCGTTGAACAGCTTGAAGAAATCAACGTCCAGCATGATCAGCGACAGGGGGCTGCCGTCTCGCTCTGCCCTGCGCCACTCGAAGCTGAGCCGCTCATCAAACAGGCGTCGGTTGAAGAGGCTGGTCAGGCCATCGTGAAAGGCCAGCTCCCGCAACAAGTCCGATTGCTGCTTCAGGGTGATGTGAGTCCTGACGCGTGCCCGCACCACCTTGGGATTGATGGGCTTGGCAATGAAGTCCACCGCCCCCACTTCCAGGCCGCGGGTTTCCTGGCTGACGTCGTTGTGCGCTGTCACGAAAATAACGGGAATGTCGCGTGTGGCCGTGTCTGCCTTGAGACGCTCGCACACATCAAAACCATTGAGCCCAGGCATCTCGACATCCAGCAGGATCAGGTCGGGAACCTGGTCCTTGCATATCCTCAGGGCCTGTTCCCCGCTGGTGGCCATGTTCATCTCGTAGTCGCCGGCAAATTCACGGTGCAGCAACTGGATGTTGATGGCCTGATCATCCACCAGCAACAGGCGAGGCTTGGATTGGTTGCCTGTGGGCAAACGGCTAGGAAAAGAGGCTGGGGGCAGGTACATGGGGGGCGGGCTTATCAAACGGCAGCAAGACTGGCAATCCATTTCTCGCACAGCTGCTCGGCATGGGAAAAATCCATGCCTTGTACAGCATCGTCCAGCGCTTGCCAATGGGGCCCCGAGACGCCTTCGCTTCGCCAGGCCTCCATTTTTCCGAGCGCTTGCAGGTCGGAGGCCCGCAGTAGCTGCCGGATCTCCTGCAGACGGGAGAGGGCGACAGTCGAGTTCGGCTCCGGGTGCCTGTCGGCTGCCGGCTCTTTCTTCAAGGAGGCACCGATGAGGCCGGACTTGATGATGGCTGCATGAGTCTGCCCCCAGGCGTGGTTCAGGGGCGCAACGATGGACTCCGGCTTCGCCCGGACACCGGCTTTCTTGTAGGCCAGTTCCGCCATGTTGGCAGACCCCGCAAACTGCATCGCTCCCAGGGTGCCGGCCTCGCCCTTGAGACCATGCAAAAGCCGTTCGGCGGCAAGGGAGTCCTGGTCTTGTATCAGGACCTGGAGCTGGATCAGCCGCTGGGGCACATCGCTGGCGAAGCGCTCCAGCATCCGGGTGTAGAGAGCATGTTCGTTGCCCATGCGCTCTCTGGCGGTGGCAATGTCCAGCAAGGGCAGTTCGGACAAGCCTAAAGCATGGACCGTTACCGGCGCGGCCTCGTCCTGGGCGGTGCGCTGGCTGGAGCGCCCGGTCCAGTAGAGCAGCGTGCTGACCAATTGTTCCAGCTCGTAGGGCTTGCCCACATGGTCGTTCATTCCGGCAGCCAGACAGGCCTCGCGGTCGCTGGCCATGGTGTTGGCGGTCATGGCGATGACAGGCAACACCTCGGGTCCGAAACGGGCGCGAATTTGAGCGGTGGCGGTGTAGCCATCCATGACCGGCATTTGCAAATCCATCAGGATGGCGTCGAAGGGCGGGTCTGTCTGACCACTGGCCTGAGTCGCGTTCACCGCCAGCAGCCCATTGGCCACCACGACCATTTCCGCACCTTGTGCACTGAGCAGCTCACTTCCGACCTGTTGATTGACCGGGTTGTCCTCTACCAATAACAGGCGCAGCCCCGCCAGGGGGCGTGGGGTCGGCGGGAGCACCGATGTAATGAGCGGCGGCAGTCCCGCCATTGATCGGCGAGCCTCGGCCATGCCGTCGAAGAGCATCGAGGCGGTGACTGGCTTGACCAAAAAGCCATTGATCAGGTTTTGCACGGCGGCGCTGTGATCGCTGAGCATGTCTCGCCCATGGGTGGTCACCATGACGACCACCGGTGCATAACCGTCGGCGGTCTGCTGGCGTATGGCTTTTGCGGTCTCCCAGCCGTCCATGCCCGGCATTTGCCAGTCCAGCAAGATGGCCTCGAAGGGCTTGCCGTCGTGACAACGGTTCTCGATCATGCGCAGCGCTTCCTGGCCGGATGCGGCGGTCTCCACGGCCCAGCCCAGTGAGCGTCCCATGTTGGCCATGATTTCACGGGCTGTGTCGTTGTCATCCACCACCAGCACGGTGGTCTGTCCTTCGGAGGCGGGTACTTCAAGCGGGTCACTTGCACCCTCACGCTCGCCGTTTGAGTAGCTGCCCGGCTCGGCCAGCATCAGGGGCACCGAGAACGAGAAGGTGCTACCGCGTTCCACCTGGCTGGCCACCGTGAGTTCACCTCCCATGATGTCCACCAGTCGGCTGGAAATAGCCAGGCCCAGGCCCGTGCCACCGAACCGTCGGGTGGTGGAAGCCTCAGCCTGCGAAAAGCCCGAAAAGATATGAGCCTGGTTCTCTGGTGCGATGCCTATGCCGGTGTCCCGCACCGCAAACTGCAGGGTTACGTCTTGCTCTGTGGCGGCCAGCACCTTGATCGACAGCACAACTTCGCCCCGCTGGGTGAACTTGATGGCGTTGCCGCAAAGGTTGATCAATATTTGCTGCAGCCGCATGGCATCTCCGACCAGGCGACGCGGTGTGTTGTGGCCCACATCAAACAGCACCTCGACCGGCTTGGTACCCACCGTCGCCGACAAGATGACCGCCAGATCACGCAGCAGCAAGTCCAGCCCAAATGGCTGGGGGTCCAGCTTCATCTTGCCGGCTTCGACCTTGGAGAAGTCCAGGATGTCATTGAGCAGGTCGAGCATGGAGCGGGCGGCGCGCTCTGTTTTGCTGGCGTAGTCGCGTTGGCGCTCGGTCAGAGGGGTGCTCATCAGCAGTTTGAGCATGCCCAGAATCGCATTCATGGGCGTGCGTATCTCATGGCTCATATTGGCCAGGAACTGACTCTTGGCGACGCTGGCTTGCTCCGCCTGGTACTTGGACTCGGTCAGCGCTGCTTCGGTACGCTTGCGGTCTGTGATGTCGATGTTGATGCCGGTCATGCGCAAGGGCAGGCCGTCCGAGTCTCGGACGACCCTGCCCATAGCGTGCAAATGCCTCACTTCACCGCTGGGCCAGACGATACGGAAGTCGGTGTTGTACAGGGTTTCGCCCCTCAGCGCTGCCAGCATTTCGCCTCGTATGCGTGTGCGGTCTTCAGGGTGCAGGCAGGTGGTCCAGAGCTCGGTGGGGGCGATGCCGCAATCGGGCTCTTGGCCATAGAGCTGGTACATGCGCCGGTCCCACTGCGTGATGCGGGTGGCCGGATCCAGGTCCCATACACCCAGGCCAGCGGCGTCAGCAGCAATTTCAAAGCGTTCGTTGCTCAGTGACAGTGCCCGTTCTGCCCGCACCCGGTTGGTGACGTCGGCATAGGTGGTGATGAAGCCCCCTCCTGGCATGGGCACGCCGACGACCTCCAGCGCGGTGCCATTGGGGCGTACGCGCTCGAAGCGGTGGGGCTCGGTATGACGGGCGCGCTCCATGATCTGAGGGACACTATCTTCTGCGCCTTCGCCATACTCGCCGCGCTGCGCGTTAAAGCGAATCAGGCTTTCAAAGCTCAGGGGGCGGGGTGCCATGAGCTCGTCCGGGAACTCCAGCAACTGCGCAAATTGACTGTTGCAACGGATCACGTTCATCTCGCCATCCACCACGCTCAAACCGCAGGGCAGGTTCTCGATGATGGTTTGCATCACCTCGTTTTGTTGCCTCAAGTGGTCCTGCAGCGTGATGCGCTGGGTGATGTCGGTGCCGATTTCAATGAAACCAGTGGACGCGCCCGAGTCGTCAAACAGGGGCTGGATCTCGGTGCTGATCCAGACTTCGTCACCCGCCTTGGTGCGGTTCAGGACCTCGACCCGGCAACTTTGCTTCAATGCGCCTGCCGCCTTCAACTGCGCCAGCACCAAAGGGTCGGCATTTTCGGAGCTGAGCAAGCGGCCGGGTGTCTTGCCTACGGCTTCGTCCGAGGTATAGCCATACAGCTGGGTGAACCCTTCATTCACCCACATGATGTGTAAATGCCGGTCCAGCCGGGCTACCGCATTGCTGCTGTGCCGCACCACAGCCGCCAGTTCACGCAGCTTGCGGTCGTTCTCCTTGACCAGTGCCTGGGTGCGCTGCCGATAGGCAAAAAAACGCCAGGCCAACACGGCCAGCAGTACACCCCACGGTGCGCCGAGGACCCACGCAGACCAGCCTGTGCTCACAGTTCTAGGCGCCCGATGTCAGGACGTAAGGCCTCAAAGGGCCGCCGCAATGGCCGCGCCCATTTCGGTGGTGGAGGCCGTACCGCCCAGGTCGGGGGTGCGCGGGCCGTGCGCCAGCACATGTTCGATAGCCGCCACGATGGCATCGTGTGCCGCACGGCAACCCAAAAAGTCGAGCATCAGCGCGCCCGACCAGATCATGGCCACGGGGTTGGCGATGTTTTTGCCGTAAATGTCGGGTGCCGAACCATGCACAGGCTCAAACAGCGACGGGAAATTGCGCTGCGGGTTGAGGTTGGCCGACGGTGCCAGGCCGATGGTGCCGGTGCAGGCAGGGCCCAGGTCCGACAGGATGTCGCCAAACAGATTGCTGGCCACCACCACATCAAAGCGGGTCGGCTGCAACACGAAGCGAGCCGTGAGGATGTCGATGTGCTGCTTGTCCACGGTGACCTCGGGGTAGCCCTGGTGCACGGCATCGGCACGGCTGTCCCACCAAGGCATGCTGATGGCAATGCCGTTGCTCTTGGTGGCCACCGTCAGGTGCTTGCGCGGGCGCGACTGTGCCACGTCAAATGCATATTTCAGCACCCGGTCGGTCCCATGGCGCGTGAAAACCGATTCCTGTATCACCACTTCGCGGTCGGTACCTTCAAAAATACGGCCCCCCAGGTTGGTGTACTCACCCTCGGTGTTTTCGCGCACCACAAAAAAATCGATGTCGCCGGGCTTGCGCGGCTGGCCCTTGTTGTCTACCAGCGGGCAGGGCACGCCCTCAAACAGGCGCACCGGGCGCAGGTTGATGTACTGGTCAAACTCCCGGCGGAACTTGAGCAGCGAGCCCCACAGCGAGATGTGGTCGGGTACGGTGGCTGGCCAACCCACGGCACCAAAATACAGGGCATCCATGCCCGCGAGCTGTTGCTTCCAGTCGTCGGGCATCATGGCCCCGGTTTGCTGGTAGTACTCGCAGCTGGCCCAGTCGATGGGCGTGATGTCCAGCGTGATGTCAAAGCGCTGTGCCACAGCCGCCAGCACCCGCAGGCCCTCGGGCATGACTTCCTTGCCAATGCCGTCGCCAGCAATGGCGGCTATTTTGAAATGTTGTGCCATGGTTCAATCCTGTTTGCTAAGGCGTAGTTGGGTTAGCGCCGCATCAATGGCGGCCGTGTCAACGACCGGGGCTTGCAGCACATCTGCCAGGGGTGCCAGTCCTTCGGTCTGCAGGCGGGCGATTGCCTGGGCCGCAGCCTTGGGCGAATCAAATGGCAGGCTTTGCAGCAGCAGCTGGCCTTGGGCATCCACGAATTTGAAGGCAAAACGGCCATCGGCTTCGCGGTACTGCTTGAAACTGGGTATGGCCACTTTGCTGGCCTTGGCGGTTTTGGCGGGCGCGGCCAGCTCGCCCAAACGGCGCAGGCCCACGGCGTGGCGCAGGCGGGCCGTGAAGGGCGTGGCAATGGCGCGCGCCTTGGCCGCACCGGCCATCAGCATCGCTTCCAGGCGGGCAGGATCGTCCATCAGGGCCTGATAGGTGTCGCGCATCGGGGCAATTTCCCGGTCGATGCGTTCAAACAGCATCTGCTTGGCCTCTCCCCAGGCAATGCCGTCGGCGTAGGCCTGGCGCAAGGCGGAGGTCTCTTCAGCAGACGCAAAGGCTTGGTAAATCTGAAACAGGGCCGAGCCCTCGGTGTCCTTGGGTTCGCCGGGCGCGCGCGAGTCCGTCACGATGCCCATGATCTGTTTTTTGAGCACTTCCCGGGGCGCGAACAAGGCGATGGTGTTGTCGTAGCTCTTGCTCATCTTGCGCCCATCCAGCCCGGGCAGGGTGGCCACGGTTTCTTCGATGGCGGCCTCGGGTGGCACAAAGTGCTCGCCATAGCGGTGGTTGAAGCTGGCGGCCATGTCGCGTGCCATCTCGATGTGCTGGATCTGGTCACGCCCCACGGGCACCTTGTGGGCATTGAACATCAGGATGTCGGCCCCCATCAGCACCGGGTACATGAACAGACCAGCGGTGACGTCGGCATCGTGGTCGGTGCCAGCAGCGGCGTTCTTGTCCACCATGGCCTTGTAGGCATGGGCCCGGTTGAGCACCCCCTTGCCGGTCACGCAGGTCAAAAACCAGGTGAGCTCGGGAATCTCGGGCACGTCCGACTGGCGGTAAAAGGTCACCCGCTCGGGGTCCAGACCGGCGGCGATCCAGCTGGCGGCAATTTCCAGGGTCGAGCGCTGAATGCGGGCCGGGTCGTCAATTTTGATCAGTGCGTGGTA
The DNA here is from genome assembly GCA_041168905.1 of Pseudomonadota bacterium. Lineage (GTDB taxonomy): Bacteria > Pseudomonadota > Gammaproteobacteria > Burkholderiales > Burkholderiaceae_C > JBEEJZ01. Next base: position 14,819 of record JBEEJZ010000014.1, read on the forward strand.
GTCGGCCAGAAAGTAAAAGCTCTCGACGCCGGGCGTGCGGCTGGCTTGCACGGCGGGGCGGATCGAGCCCACATAGTTGCCCAGGTGCGGGGTGCCAGAGGTGGTGATGCCAGTCAGGAAGCGAATGGGTTGCGCGGTAGTCATAAGCCAGGCGGATAAGGAGGAGGTTCGGGTCAGGAAATCAGCGCCGACAGGGGCGACAGCAACACATCTAGCAGGCCGAAGGTGAGCGACATGACCGGGCGCATCCACAGGCTGCTGACCACGCCGGTGATGACCAGCGCCATCACGATAAAAAAGCCCCAGGGCTCGATGCGAGACACCATCAGCGCCTGGCGATAGGGCAGCAACCCGACCAGGATGCGGCCCCCGTCCAGTGGCGGTAGCGGAAAGAGGTTGAAAGCAAACATCACCACATTGACCAGCATGCCGGCCTGGCACATTTTCAGGAAAAACGGCTCATTCACGCCGATAGCCACCAGCAAATGCAGCAGCACGCCCCAGGCCAGCGCCTGGGCCAGGTTGGCCCCCGGCCCGGCCAGTGCCACCCAGATCATGTCGCGCTTGGGGTGGCGCAAATGCCCAAAACGCACCGGCACCGGCTTGGCATAGCCAAACAGAAACGCACCCGAGGTAGCGAAGTACAGCAACAAGGGCATCACGATGGTGCCCATGGGGTCGATGTGCTTCATGGGATTGAGCGTGACCCGGCCCATCATGTACGCGGTGCTGTCGCCAAAGTGGCGCGCCGCGTAGCCATGGGCAGCCTCGTGCACGGTGATGGCGAACAGCACCGGCAGGGCGTAAATCAGCACGGTCTGGATCAGGTTGGCGGTGTCCACTTGGGGAGCTCCAGTCGAAAAAAATCAAAGACCCAGCGCGGAGGCCAAGCCCCGGCCCTGGCGCACGACCTCGGGCTCCTCGCCGCTGAGGTCGATCACCGTGGTGGGCTCCAGGGCACAGGCACCAGCGTCGATGACGGCAGCCAGCTGGTGCTCGTAGTGCTCGCGGATCTCGTGCGGGTCGTTCATGGGCTCGGTCTCACCACGCGCAATCAGGGTGGTGGCCAGCAAGGGCCCGGCATGGATGGCCAACAGCGCTTGCAGCACGCCGTGCTCGGGCACGCGCAGGCCGATGGTCTTGCGCTGCGGGTGACTCACGCGGCGCGGCACTTCCTTGCTGGCTTCCAGAATGAAGGTGTAAGGCCCGGGCGTGGCGGCCTTGAGCAGCCTGAATTGCCGGTTGTCGACCCGTGCGTAGCTGGCCAGCTCGCTCAAGTCGCGACACAGCAAGGTGAGGTGGTGCTTGTCATCCACCCCCCGAATCTGGCGCAACTTGTCGGCCGCCGTCTTGTCATCGATGTGGCACACCAGCGCATAGCTGGAGTCGGTCGGCACCGCCAGGATGCCGCCCTTGTCCAGCAGGGCGGCGGCCTGCTTCAGCAGCCGTGGCTGCGGGTTGTCGGGATGTACTTCGAAATACTGGGCCATGGGCTCAGACCTCCTGGGGATCGAGTGAAATGCGGCTTTCCCGCGCTGTGAGCCAGGCGCCGGCTGCGCCGCACAGGGCAATCAGGGCAATGCCGGCCACGCCCACGGCATCTGGCAAGTGGCCAAACACCAGCCAGCCCAAGCCAATGGCCACCGCGATCTGCACATATTGAAACGGCATCAGGGTGCCGGCCGGTGTGCGCGCAAAAGCCAATATCAAAAACCAGTGGCCCACCGTGCCGAACGTTCCCGCCAGCAACATGAAGACGATGGTTTGCCAGCTGCTCACGTCCAACCACACCCAGGGCACTGCCAATGAGGTGAGCAGGCAGCCCACCCAGCCGGTGTAAAAAAGGGTGGTATCGGAATCCTCAAATTTGGCCATGCGGCTGGCAAGCAGCTGAAAACCGGTGTAGGCCGCCACCTGGCAAATGGGCAGCAAAACGGCCCAGCCCAAGTGGGTGTTGCCCGGACGCAGAATCAGCAGGGCACCGGCAAAGCCGCCAACCACCAGCGCCCAGCGCAGGGCCGATACGTCTTCCTTGAAAACCCAGGCCGACACGGCGGTGACTGCCAGCGGGGTGAGCATGGCCATGGCGGTGAACTCGGCCACCGGCATGTACTTGAGCGCAAAAAACGCAAACAGCGAGCACAGCAGCAGCAAGACGCCACGCAGCAGCTGAAAGCGCGGATGCCGGGTACGCAGCAGGGCCCAGCCTCGGCGCGGCAGCATGGTGGCCGTGACCGCCACCGCCTGAAAGGTGTAGCGAGCCCACAGCGCCATCAGCACCGGAATCACCGTGCTCAGGTACTTGACCGTGGTGTCCAGCAGCGCAAACAGGCTAACGGCGGCAATCAGAAAGCCGATGCCCGCCAGCAAAGCAGCCGGCGACTTGACCGGCGAAGGATTCAGCACGGCGCTCACTGGATGCGCTGGGCCAGCAGGTCCCACACCGGCGTCAGGTTGCCGGGCAGGTAGGGCAGGGTGCCCAGGTCGGTGTGCGACTCGTCCGGGCTGTGAAAGTCGCTGCCGCGCGAGGCCGCCAGTCCAAACTCTTGCGCCATGGCGGCGTAGGTCACATATTCGGCGGCGCTGTGGCTGCCGGTCACCACCTCCACCGCCTGCCCGCCGTGCGACTTGAACTCGCTGAACAGTGCAAACTCTTCAGTGGGGCTGAACTTGTAGCGCGCCGGGTGGGCAATCACCGCAATGCCGCCCGCGTCAGTTATCCAGGTCACAGCGTCTTTCAGGGTGGCCCAGCGGTGTTCCACGTAGCCGGGCTTGCCTTCGGTCAGGTATTTGCGAAACACTTCGTTGGTCTCTTTGCACACGCCGCTTTCCACCAGAAAACGGGCAAAGTGTGTGCGCGAGATCAAGTCCGGGTTGCCCACAAACTTCAAGGCCCCTTCATAAGCTCCCTTGATGCCGACCTTGGCCAGACTCTCGGCCATTTCCTGGGCCCGCACATCGCGCCCACCGCGGGTGCGGCGCAGGCCTTGCACCAGTTGCACATCGTCGGCATCAAAGCCGAGGCCGACGATGTGCACCGTCTGGCCAATAAAGGTGATGGAAATTTCAGTGCCCGTCAGGTAGCGCATGTTCAGCGCCTTGGCTGCCGCCGCCGCCCGGTGCTGACCACCCACCTCGTCGTGATCGGTGAGTGCCCACAGCTCCACCCCATTGTTTTTGGCACGCGCCGCCAGCGCCTCGGGCGTGAGAGTGCCGTCGGAAATGACGGAATGGCAGTGCAGGTCGGCGTTGAGGAGGGAGGTCACCCGGCAATTTTAGGGCCGGGTGGGGGTATCCATCTTTTGATGCCTGATGAGGCTGACCAAGATAATCGTCACCATGCCTCGCACTCACCTCCACCCCGCCCACCTTGTCCTCCTGGCCGGGGTGACAGCGGCCATGCATGTGGGTAAGGTGCCGCCGGCCATACCGGTGCTGCGGGATGCCCTGGGCATGCAGCTGGTGGAGGCGGGTTGGTTGCTGTCGATGTCGCAGATGGCGGGCATGCTGCTGGCGGTGTTCATCGGCTTGTTGGCCGACGCCTGGGGCCTGCGCCGCAGTCTCTTGGCCGGCTTGGTCCTGATGGCCGCGGCCAGCGCGGCTGGGGCGCTGGTGCATTCGGTGCCCGCCCTGCTGGTGTTGCGTGCGCTCGAAGGCATGGCTTTTTTGCTGGTGGTGGTGCCCGCACCTGCGCTGATACGCCAGCTGGTCGACGCGGGTCGCCTGCCGGTGCTGATGGGCTGGTGGGGCGCTTTCATGCCGGCGGGCACGGCCTTATCGCTGTTTTTGGGGCCGGTGGTGCTGGGCTTTTGGCCGTGGCCGGGGTGGTGGGCGCTGCTGTCGGCGGTGTCTTTGTGCATGGCCTGGGCCTTGTGGCGTGGCGTGCCGGCCACAGCCTCCGCGGCTCAGACCGGCCCAGATTGGCGCCTGCGCCTGCTGACTACCTGGCGCAATCCGGGCACCTGGTGGGTGGCACTGGCTTTTGGCGCTTATTCCAGCCAGTGGATGATGGTGATTGGCTTCATGCCCACCTTGTTGCAGGCGGCGGGGGTTAGTCCGGTCGGGGCGGGTGTGGCTACGGCCATCACCTCGCTGCTGAACGTGGTGGGCAATGTGATGGCTGGCCGGCTCTTGCATCGGGGCGTGGCACCGCGCTGGGTGCTGGGCTTTGCTTTTGTGGTGATGGCTGTGGGTGCCTGGGTCACCTTTGGGCTGGCCGATACGGTGAGCGTGCCCGGCCGGCTGCTGGCGGTGTGGCTGTTTTCTGCGGTGGGCGGGCTGATCCCCGGCAGCCTTTTCATGCTGGCGGTGCGGGTGGCCCCCAGCGAGCACACGGTGTCCACCTCGCTGGGCTGGACCACGCAGATGTCGATGATGGCGCAGTTTTTGGTGCCGCCGCTGGCTGCGACGCTGGCGCAATCGACGGGCGATTGGCACCTGACCTGGTTGATCAATGCGGTGGCGGGAGTGGTGGGCATGGCGCTGGTGTGGCAGCTAACCCGGCGGCCTGTCTTGACCCGGTGACGATCTGCCCAAGTGGCTTAAATGGCCGCGCCTTCCACCAAAAACCGCACCCGTCGCACGCCCTGCCACTCGTCGGCATCGAGCCTGAAGGCCAGGGTCACGCGGGCGGGTAGAGGCTCGGTGTGGCCAAACCAGATGCCGTCCACCGGCTGGCCCTGGTGCTTGAGCTTGAGTGACAGGTGTTTTTCGCCAACCAGGCGCTGCGACACCACCTCCAGCTCTTCGCTGAAGGTGGGCGGCGCAAAGCCCTGGCCCCACACTTCGCGGTGCAGGGTGTCCACCAGGTCGGTGCGGCGGTACTCGGGGGCCAGCGGGCCGTCGGTTTCCAGCCGGCGCGTCAGGGTGGCGGCATCCAGCCATTCCTTGGCGACCTGGGCCAGAGCCTGTTCGAACACCTCGAAATGCTCCTCGGCCACGGTGCAGCCAGCCGCCATGGCGTGCCCGCCAAAACGCAGCAACACGCCGGGGTGGCGTTTGGCCACCAGATCCAGCGCGTCGCGCAGATGAAAACCCGGGATGGAACGGCCCGAGCCTTTGAGCTCGTGTTCCTTGCCCGGCGCGCTGCTGGCGGCAAACACAAAGCTGGGGCGGTGCAGCTTGTCCTTGATGCGCGAGGCCACGATGCCCACCACACCTTCATGAAAGTCGGGGTCAAACACACACACGGCGGGCGGCGGCTCCTCGCCTTCGTCAAACAGGCCATCAACGATGTTCATGGCCTGCTCGCGCATGTCGCCCTCGATTTCTCGGCGCTGGCGGTTGATGCCGTCCAGCTTCTGGGCCAGCTCGGCGGCGCGGCCGGCATCGTCGGTCAGCAGGCATTCAATGCCCAGGGTCATGTCTGACAAGCGTCCCGCCGCGTTGATGCGTGGACCCAGGGCAAAGCCAAAGTCAAAGGTGGTGGCGGTGCGGGCCTGGCGCCCCGCCGCCGTGAAGAGCGCCGACAGGCCCGCAGGCAGTGCACCGGCCCGGATGCGTTTGAGGCCCTGCGCCACCAGCCGGCGGTTGTTGGCGTCGAGCCGAACGACATCGGCCACCGTACCCAGGGCGACCAGCGGCAGCAGGGTATCCAGCTTGGGTTGAATGAGCTTGGTGCCCGCGCTCCCCGAGTCGGCATTCGCGCCATCCTGAAACAGGCCGCGGTTGCGGAGTTCGGCGCGCAGGGCCAGCAGCACATAAAACATCACGCCTACACCGGCGATCGATTTGCTCTCAAAGCCGCAGCCGGGCTGGTTGGGGTTGACGATGACGTTGGCCCCCGGCAGCACGATCTGCCCCGCCACGGCGGCGGGAAGGTGATGGTCGGTCACCAGCACTTGCAGGCCCAGCGCCTTGGCCGCTGCCACGCCCTCCAGGCTGGCGATGCCGTTGTCCACCGTGATGAGCACATCGGCGCCGCAGTCCTTCACCCGCTGGGCGATGGGTGGGGTGAGGCCGTAGCCATCCACCACGCGGTCGGGCACCAGGTAGCTGACCTGTTGCGCACCCAGCAGCCGCAGTCCGCGCACGCCCACGGCGCAGGCGGTGGCACCGTCGCAGTCGTAGTCCGCCACGATGCACAGGCGCTTGTGCTGCGCCATCGCGTTGGCCAGCAACACGGCGGCCTCTTGTGCGCCTTTCAGACTGGCCGGCGGCAGCAACAAGGCCAGGCCATCATCAAGCTCATTTTTGGAAGTGACGCCCCGGGCCGCGTACAGGCGAGCCAGCAAGGGGTGCACGCCGTTTTGCTCCAGCGCCCACACGGCGCGGGGAGGGATGTCTCGGGGAACGATCTTCATAGTTGGTGCAATGGGGGGAGCGCCGGGCGGCGGCCCAGGGTTTGGAGCAGCCGCGCCGTCCAGGAGCGAGGAGCGGTTTGGTAGCTCAGAGCCTGGTGTTCGCCGCACAGGGTCAGGCGCAGATCCAGGCCTTGTTGTACCTTGGCCAGCAGCGGGCGCAGGGTGTGTGCGTCGAAGTTTTGCCAGGCGCTCAAGACGCTGGCCGTGCTGTTGGGCGGGTTGGCAGGGTCCAACAGTGTTGCCGTGATCACGTTCACACCAGGTGCCGGGGTGGGGGAGGCGTCCAGCTCGCCTGCGCCATGCAGCCAGAAGGTGTTGACGCCCAGCAGGCCGCGGGCCTGGCGTTCGTCATAGACCGGGTGACTGTAAAACAGCATTTGCATTTCGTTTTGCAGGCGACGCAAAAGGATGGCGGCGGGCGTGCTGCCATCAAAAAAAGCGGTGGTGATGCGCCGGTGCACCACCTGTTGCAAAGACCTGGTGGGCAGGCCCCGAAACAGCGCGCCCGTGGCCAGCCAGGCGTCGGGCCGGTGGTAGTGCAGGGCGATGCCGTCTTCCTGAAAGTACGGCGCGGCTGCCGCCATCAGGGCGCGCGAGCTGGCCTCATCCAGCGACAGCTCGGCCGGGTCGCGCAGCAAGGCGTGGTCGGCGCCCACCTGGCAGTGGCAGGGCGTGATCCAGGCACACGGCGTGGCATAGGTTTGGGTGTCAAAAGCCGCCCAGGGGATGAGGCCGGGTTCTTGATGCAAGCCCTGCGCCCGTGCCAGCGTCAGCTCAAAAGGCGTGGCCGGGCTGTCGTCTGCACACTGCAGGGGCTTTGTTTGCACCATGTGGACCATCAGACCGCGCAGCGCCGGCATCTCGGGGGCAGTGTTGCCAAACTCGGTCAGGCCGGCGGCATTGACGATGAGGTGGGTGGCGGGCGTGCGGGTTCGCGGGTCGGTCATGGGGGGTATTGTCGAGCAAGGCTATATCGGCCTGGCCGGTCTGAGGGACAATTCGCCAGCCCATGAAAGCCGCCCTCATCGATCTACTGCAACAACAAGTCCCTGGCTTGCTGGCGGTCTACGCCTTTGGGAGCCGCGTGCAGGGCACCAGCGGGCCAGAAAGTGACCTTGATCTTGCCGTGTTGGTGGCGGGTTATGCCGACCCTCTGCTTTTGTGGCGACTGTCTGGGTCGCTGGCTGATCTGGCAGGTTGCCCCGTGGATTTGCTGGACTTGCGGGCCGCCTCCACGGTCATGCAGTACCAGGTGCTGACCACGGGCGAACGCTGGTGGGCCAAAGATGTGCAAGTGGGTGTTTGGGAAGCCGCCATGCTGAGCGAAAAAACCGAGCTCGACACAGCGCGCGCCGCCTTGCTGGCAGACATACAAAAAGAGGGACGGGTGTATGGTCGATGACGTGCTGATCAACAAGGCGGCCACGATAGAGCGCTGCGTGAGCCGTGCGCGTGACGAATACCGTGTCAACCCGGCAACCTTCGCCACAGATTTCACCCGCCAGGACGCCGCGATCCTGAACATTCAACGCGCCTGCGAGGCAGCTTTGGACATGGGTCAGCACATCGTCCGGCGCGAACGCCTGGGCGTGCCGCAAAGCTCGCGCGATGTATTTGAGCTGTTGGCCCAGGCAGGCTGGATTGATGCCGCGTTGGCCCTGAATCTCAAACACATGGTGGGTTTTCGGAATGTGGCCGTTCATGACTACCAGGCACTGCAGTTGCCCATCACTGTGAGCATCATCGAAACTCATCTGGACGATTTTTTGCAGTACAGCCAGGCCATGCTTGTCCATGACGCCGCCGGGCCCCGGGCATAAACGCATGCAAATTCCCTACGAACTCATCCTCGGCTGGCGCTACACGCGGGCCGGGCGGGCCACGCGGCGCAACGGGTTTATCTCGTTCATCTCGGGCGTGTCGATGCTGGGCATCTCGCTGGGGGTGGCGGCGCTCATCATCGTGTTGAGCGTGATGAACGGTTTCCAGAAGGAGGTGCGCGACCGCATGCTGGCCGTGGTCTCGCACATCGAAATCCTGACGCCCGATGGTCAGGCCTTGCCAGACGTCAACCGAACCCTGAAAGAGGTCCGTCAGCATCCACAGGTGGTGGGTGCCGCGCCTTTCATTGCTGCCCAGGCTTTGCTGGCGCGGGGCGAGGACATGAAGGGCACCCTGGTACGGGGTATCGACCCTGCGCTGGAGCCCGAGGTTACGGAACTGGCAGGCACGCTGCAACACACGGTGCTAAAGCGACTGGTGCCCGGCGAATTTGGGGTACTGCTGGGTGGCGAGCTGGCGCGCAGCCTCGGGGTGCGCGAGGGCGACAAGGTAACCCTGGTGGCGCCCAGTGGCCAGGTCACACCGGCCGGCGTGGTACCGCGCCTGAAGCAAATGACCGTGGTGGGCACCTTTGACTCGGGCCATTTTGAATACGACTCGGGCCTGGTGATGCTGCACGAGCAGGACGCCGCCAGGATTTTTCGCCTGGAAGGCCCGACGGGTGTACGCCTGAAACTGCGCGATTTGCAGCAGGCCCGGGCTGTGGCCCTGGACCTGAGCACCCTGCTCAGCGATCACCTGCTGATACGGGACTGGACGCGCCAGAACCGCAACTGGTTTGCTGCCGTGCAGCTGGAAAAACGCATGATGTTCATCATCCTGACGCTCATCGTGGCGGTGGCAGCATTCAACCTGGTCAGCACCCTCGTGATGACCGTGACCGACAAGCGCGCTGACATCGCCATCTTGCGTACCCTGGGTGCGAGCCCGAAAAGCATCATGGGCATTTTTGTGGTGCAGGGGGCCTTGGTGGGCGTGATCGGCACCCTGGTGGGCTTGGCTCTGGGACTGAGCGTGGCCTACAACATCGATGTGATCGTGCCGGCCCTGGAACGCTTGCTCAGCGCCAGTTTTTTACCCAAAGACATCTACCTGATCAGCCAGATGCCCAGTGATCCGCAGCAATCTGACATCTTGCCCATCACCCTGATATCGCTGGCGCTGGCCTTTGTGGCCACGCTCTATCCCAGCTGGCGCGCCAGCCAGGTGAATCCAGCGGAGGCGCTGCGCTATGAGTGATAAAGCCCCCACGCTTCCCGCTGCGCGAGGTTCGCTGCCCCCCGAGGGGGCCCTCGCGCCTACGGGCGGCCGTGCGGCGCTCGATGCCGCCTCCGCGGTCGTACTTCAAGCTACCGGACTCAGCAAGCGCTTCACCGAGGGGCGGCTGGATGTGACGGTGTTGCAGGGGGTGGATTTGCAAGTGCGTGCGGGCGAAACGCTGGCCATTGTGGGGGCGTCGGGTTCGGGCAAGAGCACTTTGCTGCACATGCTGGGCGGTCTGGATGCGCCGACTTCCGGGCAGGTCAGGCTGCAGGGGCAGGACTGGTCGCAACTGGGGGCCAGCGCGCAGGGTGCCTTGCGCAACCGCTACGTGGGGTTTGTTTACCAGTTTCACCATTTGCTGCCTGAGTTCAGCGCCCTCGACAACGTGGCCATGCCGCTGTGGATACGGCGCGACAACCGTGAGCAGGCAGCCCGCACGGCGGCAGGTATGTTGGCCGCCGTGGGTTTGGCAGACCGCGTGCACCACCGGCCGGCCGAACTGTCGGGCGGGGAGCGTCAGCGGGTGGCAATTGCGCGTGCCCTGGTCACCCAGCCGGCCTGTGTGCTGGCCGACGAGCCCACCGGCAACCTCGATCGCAGCACTGCCGAGGGCGTGTTTGACCTGATGCTGGACCTGGCCCGCACCCAGGGAACGGCCTTTGTGCTGGTGACGCACGATGAGGGCCTGGCTGCGCGCTGCTCCCGTCGCCTGAAACTGGTTGCTGGCCGGCTCACCGAAGCAGTCTGAGGCCGCTCAACAACCGATCGACCCACCCTAAGTCCACCCTTAAGCCACGGATATCCCACGATGTGGTGCTAGCGGATGAGGTGCACCGTGCTGGCTTGCGGGCCGTCCTCGCCCAGCTCCTCGGTCAAACGCACTTCTGCGCCCACACTCACTTGCTCCAGGTCGCGCTCCACCAGGCTGTCGCGGTGAAAGTAGATGCGCCGCGAGTCGGGCGTTTCAATCCAGCCAAAGTCTTTTTCCGGGTGCAGCTCGCTGATCTTGCCGTGCAACGGGGTCTGGTGCGCTTTTACCAGTCGGTGGCGTAGGCGCACATAGTCTTCCAGCTGGCGTTGCAGGGCGTCAAAGGCATCGCGCAGGGCCACATAGATGTCGGTGTAGGGCGCGTGTTCGTCCGGCTCGCGGTTGGCGATCAGTTCCTGGTCGGGCACCACCAGGCCGATGCGCACCTGGTAATGATTGCCTTGTTGGTGGCGCCGATGGCGGGCATCGACGGCGACCTTGCAGCTGATGATGGGCTTGAAAAAGCGCGCCAGCCGGTCCACCCGTTCCCGGATCTTGGCCTCCACGGCCTCGGAGCGGTCCAGGTTGAGAAAAGTGATTTGCAGAGGGGTCTGTAGCGAGGGCTGCATAGGGTTCCCGTGATGGTTGGCTTGGCGAAAGCGGCTTGTCGGCGAAGCGCCGCAAGGCTGAACCGTTATCCGCAATGCCAGTGTGAAACAGGGATCCCCGGCGGGATTTGACCGGGCGCAAGAGCGGATCACATGCCCGGGCACGTCACCTTCAGGCCAATAGTGGGTCTGTGGTACTTTCAGCCCATGCCCCTGCTCGTCGATACCCACTGCCATCTAGATGCGCCAGAGTTCGCGCACGACCGGGCTGCCGTGCGTGCCCGAGCCCACGTGGCCGGGGTGTCGCATTGCGTCTTGCCGGCGGTGTGCGCTGGCAACTTTGACACCGTGCGCTCGCTGGCCCATGAGCATGGCGACAGCTATGCCTTGGGCATCCACCCGCTGTTTGTGCCCCAGGCCAGCGCTGAAGACTTGAAGCTGCTGGCGCTTCGTCTGACGCAGTGGGCTGATGATCCCAGGATGGTGGCCGTGGGAGAAATCGGCCTGGATTTTTTTGTGCCGGCGCTCTGTGAACCAACGATGCGACAGCGCCAGATTGAGATTTATCGCCAGCAACTGGCCCTGGCGCGCCAGCACGGTTTGCCAGTCATCTTGCATGTGCGCCGGTCAGCGGATGTGTTGCTCAAGGGCTTGCGTGATGTGGCTGGACGTGCGCCGCTGGGCAAGCAGGCTTGGTCGGGTATTGCGCACGCCTTCAATGGCAGCGAGCAGCAGGCCAGGGCTTTCATCGATCTGGGTTTCAAGCTCGGCTTTGGCGGCGCGGTCACCTTTGATCGCGCGCTGCAGCTGCGTCATCTGGCTGCAACTTTGCCGCTGGATGCCCTCGTGCTGGAAACCGATGCGCCTGACATCCCTCCCCATTGGCTGTACACCACTGCGCAAGATCGGGCTGCAGGCAAATCACAAGGGCGCAATCAGCCCGCAGAATTACCCCGCATCGCCCAAGTGGTGGCCGATTTGCGCGGCATGGCGGTGGATGAACTGATCGATGCCACCGCCCACAATGCGGTCATGGCCTTGCCACGTTTGCAAGCATTGTTGACGAGCGATGGCCTTGCGTAAGACTGCTGCAGGGGCGCCGGGCCTTCGCTCTGTAAAGAGTTCAGCCCCTCCGTTCAGTCAATAATGCCGCATCTTGAAAAAGCATCACTCTTTACCCGACGTCAACTTTTCTGATGAGGGCCCAATTCGGCATCTGCATCTGGGCGACACTCCCTGGATACAGGGCTCCATGCGCATGGATGCGCCCAACGAGCTTGTGCATGAATACATCCAGCGCATGATGGCCTGGCTGCTCTTTGTGGAGCCAGCGAGCGTGCCCAAGCGCCAGGCGCTGCAGCTGGGCCTGGGGGCGGCCTCGCTCACCAAGTTTTGCCACCGAGTGCTCCGCATGAAAACCTGCGCCATCGAGCTCAATCCTCAGGTCATTCTGGCTTGCCGGGGCTGGTTCAAGCTGGCGGCCGACAACACCCGGTTGCAAGTGCTGCAGGCTGATGCCTCCCAGGAGATACGTCAGTCACGGTGGCTGGGGCAGGTCGATGCCCTGCAGGTCGATTTGTATGACGATGACGCCGCCGCACCGGTGCTGGACAACCCCGAGTTTTATGCCGACTGCCGTCAAGTGCTGACTGAAGACGGTTGCATGACCGTGAACCTGTTTGGCCGCGCGTCGAGTTTTCAACGCAGTGTGGATCACATCGCCTCTGCCTTCGGGCGTGAGGCGATTTGGTCGTTCAAGCCCACTCGTGAAGGCAATACCGTGGTGCTGGCGCAGCGCAACCCGTCCACGCCCAAGCGACCGTTGCTGATGGAACGTGCGAATGCCATAGAGGCCCAGTGGCAGCTGCCTGCAACCAAATGGGTGAGGGTGCTGAAAAAGGAAACACCGTGAATCCTGCGCTGCCCCGGGGGCTTCTTGATTGGCGCCAGGTGGTGACCTGGCTGCAATCCGACGGCATGATCTCCGCAGAGGAGGCCAACCGTACGATCGCGCGCTGTGCGCAGGCCGAGAGCGCCCAGCACCCTCTGTTGCGATTGGCCAGTGTGTCCATGCAACGCGCCAGCGATGGCAAGCCATTAGACATAGAACTGCTGACCCACTGGCTGGCGGGCCGAGCGCAGTTGCCATATCTGCGCATCGATCCTTTGCGCGTAGATGTCGGCAAGGTCGCCGACACCATGAGCGCTGCCTATGCCGAGCGTCACAAGATCCTGCCGGTGCAGGTGACGGGGTCCGAGGTGGTGGTGGCCACGGCGCAGCCCTTTTTGGAAGACTGGGTGGCCGAGGTTGAGCGCCAGGCCAGGCGCAGCGTGCGCCGAGTGGTCGCCAACCCACAGGACATACAGCGTTATACAGCCGAATTTTTTGCCTTGGCCAAATCGGTACGTACAGCCAACAAGGCTGGTGCCGGTACCAGTGGTGCCAGCTTTGAACAGCTGGTCGAACTGGGCAAGACCAACAAGCAGCTCGACGCCAACGACCAAAGCGTGGTGCAGGTGGTCGATTGGCTATGGCAATACGCTTTTGACCAGCGCGCCAGTGACATACACCTGGAGCCCCGGCGTGAGCAGGGCGTGATTCGTTTTCGTATTGACGGCAAGTTGCACCCGGTTTATCAGATGCCCATGGGCGTGATGACCGCCATGACCGCGCGCATCAAGTTGCTAGCCCGCATGGATGTGGTGGAAAAGCGCCGACCGCTGGATGGCCGCATCAAGACCAAGAATCCGCGCGGCGAAGAGATCGAGATGCGTATCTCCACCTTACCCACGGCTTTTGGAGAGAAGATGGTGATGCGGATTTTTGACCCTGACAACGCGGTCAAGGATCTGGATGCACTGGGCTTTACCGCCCACGATGCGCAGCGCTGGGAGGCCTTGGTCAAAAAGCCGCACGGCATCATTCTGGTGACCGGCCCCACGGGCTCGGGCAAGACCACCACGCTGTATTCCACCCTGAAGCGTGTGGCCACCGAAGAGGTCAATGTCAGCACGGTGGAAGACCCCATCGAGATGATCGAGCCGGCTTTCAATCAAACCCAGGTGCAGCCTCAGATCGACTTTGGCTTTCCGGAGGGCTTGCGAGCCCTGATGCGCCAGGACCCCGACATCATCATGGTGGGTGAGATTCGCGACCTGCAAACAGCAGAAATGGCGGTGCAGGCCGCGCTGACCGGGCACCTGGTGTTTTCAACCTTGCACACCAACGATGCGCCCTCCGCCGTTACCCGCCTGATGGAGCTGGGCATCGAGCCCTACCTGATCAACGCCACTTTGCTGGGTGTGCTTGCGCAGCGTCTGGTGCGAACGCTGTGCAAGCACTGCAAGCAGCCTGACGATGATGCCGACCCGCAAGCGCTGGCTGATGTCATCAAACCCTGGCAGCTCCAGGGCAATTACCGGCCCTACAAGCCTGTGGGCTGTGTGGACTGCCGCATGACCGGTTTCATGGGGCGCATGGGTCTGTATGAGCTGATGGTGGTGAGCGAGACCTTTCGGCAGCAGGTGGTGGGCTCTGGCACGATGGACTCGCTCAAGCGCCAGGCGCTGGCCGATGGCATGCGTCCCCTGCGTCTGGCGGGCGCACTGCGGGTGGCTGAGGGGCTGACCGTGCTGGAAGAAGTGCTGAACGCCACCCCTGGCTTGTCCTGATACTCACGCCCCTTGCTGTCGGTCGTCCTGCTTCGGTATAGGTGTAATCCACATGTTCGCGAGGGATTAACGGGGGCACAATCTGCGCCGTTGTACTAATTCCGAGGAGCGGCGTGATGCAAATCAAAAGTCAGAAAGACTTTTATTCGGGGTTGATGTTCCTGGCGGTGGGCGTTGCCTTTGCCTGGGGTGCCAGCTCTTATTCCATAGGCACGGGTGCGCGCATGGGGCCAGGCTACTTTCCCCTGATTCTGGGCATTTTGCTGGCGATTCTGGGCGTTGTGATTGCCTTCAAAGCCTTGACTGTGGACACACCCGACGGCCAAAAAATCGGCGCTTTGGCTTGGAAACCCCTCGTTTACGTGATTGGTGCCAACCTGCTGTTCGGCGTGATGCTGGGTGGCTTGCCCTCTGTCGGCATTCCCGCCATGGGCATGATCGCCGGCATTTACGCTTTGACCCTTGTGGCCAGCCTGGCTGGATCCGAATTCAAGCTCAGGGAAGTGCTGATTTTGGCCACCATACTTTCCATCGGTAGTTATCTGGCTTTCGTGGTGCTGCTCAAGCTGCAGTTTCCCGTCTGGCCCGCTTTCATCACGGGTTAAGGAGAATTTTTCATGATGGATCTGATCAACAACCTGTCTCTGGGTTTTGGCGTGGCCTTCACGTTCCAGAACCTCATTTACGCTTTTGTCGGCTGCCTCTTGGGCACCCTGATTGGGGTGTTGCCCGGCATTGGTCCGGTGGCCACTATCGCCATGCTCTTGCCGGCTACTTACGCGTTGCCCCCGGTGGCCGCGCTCATCATGCTTGCTGGTATTTACTACGGCGCCCAGTACGGCGGCTCAACCACAGCGATTTTGGTGAATTTGCCTGGTGAGTCGTCTTCGGTGGTCACGGTGATCGATGGCTACCAGATGGCGCGCAAAGGAAGGGCAGGTCCAGCTCTTGCGGCAGCAGGCCTGGGCTCGTTCTTCGCTGGCTGCGTCGGTACCCTGATTCTGGCGGCGTTTGCCGCGCCGCTGACCGAGGTGGCTTTCAAATTTGGTCCGGCCGAGTATTTCTCGCTCATGATTTTGGGTCTGATTGGTGCGGTGGTGCTGGCGTCGGGTTCTTTGATCAAGGCAGTGGCCATGATCGTGTTGGGCTTGCTGCTGGGTCTGGTGGGCACCGACGTCAATTCCGGCGTGGCCCGTTTCAGCTTCGACATCCCGGAGCTGACCGACGGCATCGGCTTCATCGTGATTGCCATGGGTGTGTTTGGCTACGGCGAAATCATTTCCAACCTGTCGGTGCCAGAAGAGCACCGCGAGGTGTTCACGGGTGAGGTGCACGGTCTCATGCCCACAGGCGAAGACTTCCGCAACATGGTGCCTGCGGTCTTGCGTGGAACGGCTTTGGGTTCTGCCTTGGGCATCTTGCCCGGTGGCGGTGCCTTGCTGTCGGCCTTCGCGGCCTACACCATCGAGAAGAAAACCAAGCTGCGCCCAGGTGAAGTGCCTTTTGGCCAGGGCAATATTCGTGGTGTGGCAGCGCCTGAGGCCGCCAATAACGCGGGTTCGCAGACTTCCTTTATCCCGTTGCTGACCCTGGGCATCCCACCCAATGCGGTGATGGCCTTGATGGTGGGTGCCATGACCATCCACAACATCCAGCCAGGTCCTCAGGTGATGACCAGCAACCCCGAACTGTTTTGGGGTCTGATCGCCTCCATGTGGATCGGTAACCTGATGCTGGTGATTTTGAACCTGCCGCTGATTGGCATGTGGATCAAGCTGTTGACCGTACCTTATCGCTGGTTGTTCCCGGCCATCGTGCTGTTCTGCGCGATCGGCGTGTACTCGACCAATAACAACACCTGGGATATCTGGATGGTGGCGCTGTTCGGGGTCATAGGCTACTTCTTCATCAAGCTGGGTGCCGAGCCTGCACCCCTGTTGCTGGGCTTCATTCTGGGCCCGATGATGGAAGAAAACCTGCGCCGTGCCCTGCTGCTGTCGCGCGGTGACTGGAGCGTGTTTGTGACCCGTGGTCTGTCTGCCAGCCTGCTGGCAGCAGCGGCACTTTTGTTGGTCATCGTGCTCTTGCCGTCGATCAAAAACAAGCGCGAAGAGGCTTTTGTCGAGGACTGACCGGCAGTTCCCACGTCCACAAAACGGCGCCTGCGAGCGCCGTTTTTGTTTTCTGCGTGGCATGCCAAAGAGGCCGTGCGACAAAATAAGGCCTCAAGGCCTCAAGGCCTCAAGGCCTGAAGGAACCCATGTACACCAGCCACCAACCTGCCCAGCATCCCAACCGCGTTGCCTTGCATAACGAGATTCATGCTCGGCCACCTGAGGCCATGAGGGCGCCCTTGGCAATTTCGCACATGGTGATGGTGTGTGATGCTGCACAACGCGAGGCCAGCCGGGCCCATGTCGCCGACTTATTGCGCAACCACCATTTGCCTCTGCCTGACGCAGCCACCACCCACATCCGCATGGACATGGGGACCTATCGCATACGCTGGGAGCTGCACACCGAGTTTGTGACCTGGACCTTCATGCGAACGTTGTCGGAGGACGAGGCCAACCCCGCTGTGGGCACGCCTACCCCGCAAGCTGCCATCGGGGCCGTGCCCCAGCTCTGGCTACAGGCCTTGCCGGGCTTGTGCCTGTCGAGCCTCAACTTGTGGTTGCTCACTGCTGGCTCCAGCCTGAGTAACCACCTGATCCGCCAAAACATGGATCCCGAGTTGCTGATCGGTTCTACAGTAGCGGGCGGTTTTGGTGAGGTTTACACCGATTTTGCGATGGGTGCACAAGGCTATTCCAACATGGTCTTGCTGGTGGGGGCCATGAATGAAGACGGTGAGAGCACCCAATCCCTGGCGGCAGCGCCCGACACGAGGGCGGTCGAAAACGCCAAGATGACGCCGCGCCGGCTAGGCCGTCTGGTGCAGCGTTTGCTGGAGATCGAGACCTACCGCATGACCGCTCTGATGGGCTTGCCTGCCGCGCGTGAAGCCTCTGGCGTGCTGGCTTTTGCAGAGCGCGAACTGGCTGCACTGGCAGGTGCCATCCGCAGTGCAAGTCGCAGCGATGAACCCGAGTTGCTGGATCGTCTGACCCGGCTGGCAGGGCAGGTCGAGAGCCAACACGCGGCGACCCATTCACGCTTTTCTGCCAGTGCAGCTTATTTTGAGCTGGTGGACAAGCGAATTGCCGATATCACCGAAACACGGCTGGGGGGCATGCAGACCATCCGCGATTTCATGGACCGACGCCTCACGCCAGCGCGGAGCACCTGTGAGTGGGCGGCCAGGCGTCAAAATGCCTTGTCTGAACGTGTGTCGCGCATCAGCAATCTGCTGCGTACCCGGGTTGAAATCGAACAGCAGCAAAGCAGTCAGGCCTTGCTGGCCACCATGAATGATCGCCAAGGCGTGCAGCTGCAGTTGCAGTCCACGGTGGAGGGGCTGTCGGTGGCGGCGATCACCTACTACATCGTGGGACTTGTCACTTATCTGGCCAAGGGCGCTGGCAAACTGGGCTGGCCCTGGAGCCCGGAGAGCACAGCCGCCGCCGCCATACCGGCCGTGGCGTTGGCGGTGTGGTGGTCTTTGCGGCGCATGCACCACAAGCTGTTCAACCGCGGCACCGCCCCCCACTGAAACCCGGGGGCTCGCGTGATAGCGTCGCGTCTCAGGATCGGGCTTTGTCGGCTTCGCTGGTGAAAGCGTCGGCGTAAAACTCATCCTCAGGCAACCCTGCCTGTGCCGTGTAGGCCGACCGGGCCGACTCGACAACGATGGGC
>JBEEJZ010000015.1:0-17521 GCA_041168905.1 Pseudomonadota bacterium
CATCGGGGTGGTTTGGGCCGGGCCGTGCGCCCGACATAGCAGGCCGAGCAGCCCCTTTTTCCTGTCATAATCCCGTGCAATCACCCGCCCCTATCCAGAGCGGGTTCGAATTCCCGGGTCAATGTATCGAGGTAGAGGCGACCGTCTTGCCTCCACCCACCCACCCCCTGTATTTCGTTCAACTCCCCTTTGGGGCAATTCCATGCACTTAAACGAACTCAAGGCACTGCACGTGTCGGAAGTACTCAAGCAGGCTGAAGAGCTTGAGATTGAAAACACGGGCCGCATGCGCAAGCAAGAGCTAATGTTCGCCATCATCAAGAAGCGGGCGCGCACCGGTGAGCAGATCATTGCCGACGGCGTGCTGGAGATCCTGCCTGATGGTTTTGGATTTTTGCGAAGCCCAGACACCAGCTACACCGCCAGCACGGACGACATCTACATCAGCCCTAGCCAGGTGCGTCGATTCAACCTGCACACTGGCGACATGATCGAAGGTGAGGTGCGTACACCCAAGGACGGCGAGCGCTACTTTGCACTCAACAAGCTTGACCGGGTCAACGGTGGTGGTCCCGAGGAAAACAAGCACAAGGTGATGTTTGAAAACCTCACGCCGCTGTTTCCCAAGGAGCAGATGCGTCTGGAGCGTGACATCAAAGGTGACGAGAACATCACCGGCCGCGTGATCGACATCATTGCCCCCATCGGCAAAGGCCAGCGAGCCTTGCTGGTGGCACCGCCGAAAAGCGGCAAGACCGTGATGATGCAGCACATTGCGCACGCCATCAGCGCCAATTACCCCAACAGCCACATGATGGTCTTGCTGGTAGACGAGCGTCCTGAGGAAGTGACCGAGATGCAGCGTACGGTAAAGGGTGAGGTGATTGCCTCGACCTTTGATGAGCCTGCTGCGCGCCATGTGCACGTTGCTGAAATGGTGATCGAACGTGCCAAGCGCCTGGTTGAGCTCAAAAAAGATGTGGTGATCCTGCTGGACTCCATTACCCGCCTGGCCCGCGCCTACAACAATGTGGTGCCGAGCTCGGGCAAGGTGCTGACCGGTGGTGTGGACGCCAATGCGTTGCAGCGACCGAAGCGCTTTCTGGGCGCAGCCCGTAATGTGGAAGAAGGCGGCTCACTCACCATCATTGCCACCGCTCTGGTCGACACCGGAAGCCGTATGGATGAAGTGATTTTTGAAGAGTTCAAAGGCACAGGCAACTCAGAAATACACCTTGATCGCCGGCTGTATGAAAAGCGCGTCTTCCCCTCGATACAGCTCAACCGCAGCGGTACGCGTCGTGAAGAATTGCTGCTGGCCCCGGACATCTTGTCGAAGACCCGCATCCTGCGTCAGTTCCTGTACAACATGGACGAGATCGAATCCATGGAAATGGTGCTCAAGCAAATGCGGGCCACCAAGACCAATGCAGAGTTCTTCGACCAGATGCGTCGGGGCGGCTAAGCTGACACAGCTGGCTATAATTAAAGGCTTTTCGCGATAAGTACGCTGATTTTTTATTGTGCAAGGGATGCACAAGGGTCCGCGCGGCTGACGCAACTGATGGAGAAAACATGAAAGACGGCATCCACCCTAACTACCGTGAAGTTTGCTTCATGGACCTGTCGAACAACTTCAAGTTCGTCACCCGTTCCTGCGCCAACACCAAGGAAATGATCAAGATGGAAGACGGCCGTGAACTGCCGCTCTACAAGCTTGACGTGTCCAGCGAGTCCCACCCCTTCTACACCGGTACCCAAAAGTCGGTGGACAACATGGGCGGTCGCGTGGAGCGTTTCCGCAACCGTTTCGGCAAGACGGCCGCCAAGTAAGCCGTTTCCAGCGACTTGCGAGGGGCAGCCGGTTCATACCGGGCTGCCCTTTTCTGTTTCTGGCGATGCCACCCACTCTTTTTGATTAAACCGCGTGAACCAGCCGACGCCAGCCATCGTGAGCCAGAGTGCCGTGCGCAGACTGCCGCGGCTGGCGCTGCTGCTTTTTTGTCTGGCCTATGTGATACCCGGCTTCTTGGGTCGATCTCCCTGGAAGACGGCGGACTTGACCAGCATGGGCTACATGCGTGCCATCGCCGAAGGCAGGTCCGACTGGATGTCGCCCACGATGTTTGGGGTGGTGCCAGACATCGACGCCCTGCTGCCCTATTGGATTGGTGCCTGGGCGCTGCGCCTGGCGCCAGATTGGATCAACCCAGATCTGGCAGCACGAATTCCATTTGTGTTTTTGCTGATCAGCACATTGGCGGCCTGCTGGTACGGCACTTACTACCTGGCGCGCGATCCTCAGGCCCAGCCCGTCGCCTTTGCCTTCGGGGGTGAAGCAAGACCCACCGACTACGCGCGCGCAATTGCCGATGGCGCCGTGTTGGCCTTGATCGCCTGCCTGGGTTTAGCCCAGCTGTCCCATGAAGTCACGCCAGCGCAAGTCCAGCTAGCTTGTGCGGCACTGGTTTTCTACGGCGTCGCCGCAATCCGGTTTCATGGGATTTATCCTGCACTGGTGGCTGCTTCGGGTTTGCTCGGCTTAACCTTGTCGGGTGCTCCAAGCATGGCGATGTTTTTTGGTGCTGGTGCCAGCGTCGTCGTCTGGAAAGCCTGCCGTGGCGCTAGTGCAGCCACTCACGCCAGACAATTTGCGCTGTTTTTTGTCCTGGTGACCCTAGGGCTGGCGGTTCTTTCCAGCGACCTTAACCTGTGGCGATGGCGCCTGGAGTGGCCACAAGGCGGCTTGCCCAAGCTGCAAAGTCTGGCGCGTCTGCTGTTGTGGTTCACCTGGCCAGCCGGTGCCTTGGCACTTTGGACGCTCTGGCGTTGGCGCCGCCAGTGGTGGAACCGCTCACCGAGCGTGCATTTGGCGTGGCCTTTATGGCTGATGGGCGTATCCATTGTCACAACGCTGACCACAGGGTCGTCGGACAGATCCTTGTTACTGGCCCTTCCCGCCCTGGCGGCTTTGGCTGCGTTTGCGCTCCCCACTCTGGGCCGTAGCCTGGCGGCATTGGTGGACTGGTTCACCTTGCTGTTCTTTTCCGGCTCCGCTCTGATCATCTGGGTGGTGTGGGTTGCCATGCAAACCGGTGTACCGCGTCAACCTGCGGCCAATGTGGTCCGCCTGGCACCAGGGTTCGAGCCTACTTTTTCGGCAGTGAGCTTCGTCTTGGCGCTGATAGCCACAGTGGCCTGGGCTTGGCTGGTGGCCTGGCGAGTGGGCCGCCACCGTTGGGCCATCTGGAAAAGTCTGGTGCTGCCTGCCGGCGGAGCGGCCTTGTGCTGGCTGCTGCTCATGACGCTGTGGCTGCCCTTGCTGGACTATGCCCGCAGCAACCGCACCCTGGTCTCTCAAGTGTCAGAACGCATCCATACCCGGGAATGTGTCGAGTTCGGGAGCATACGAGCCGAGCAATTGTCAGCATTGCAACTACACAGTCAGATAACACTGAGGCCAGCCCAGGGCCAGCCAGCATGCCCATGGTTGATGATCAGCGCGGTGCCGCGACAGGCTGCAGCCCCGGACGTATCTGAGGCCTGGACGCTATCAGCCCGCATCAGCCATCCGATGGACAGGGAAAACGCCTTGTGGCTGTTTACCCGCAAGCCACAAGACCCGGAATAAGCCGCCTTGGGCGGCGGCCATGATTCAAAGCGTCAGGCGTTCAGCTGCTGCTCCAATTGATGGAGTACCTGGTAACAGGCAAAGACCTTGCCGACGCTGGAGTTGGGCTCGCGGCCTTCCCGGATAGCAGAGAAAAACTCACGGTCCTGCAGCTCGATGCCGTTCATGCTGACCGCCACCTGGCTCACATCGATCTTCTCTTCCTTGCCGGTGTACAGATCGTCATAACGCGCAATGTAGGTGGCGCTGTCGCCGATGTAACGGAAGAAAGTGCCCAAGGGGCCGTCGTTGTTGAAGCTCAAGGACAGCGTGCAAATCGCTCCGTTGGCAGCTTTCAGCTGAATGCTCATGTCCATGGCAATGCCCAGCACCGGGTGGATGGGGCCTTGAATGGCATTGGCTTGCACGATGGGACTGCCGCACTGATAGGCAAACAGGTCCACGGTGTGCGCGGCGTGGTGCCACAGCAAGTGGTCGGTCCAGCTACGGGCTTGGCCCAAGGCATTGGTATTGGTGCGGCGGAAAAAGTAGGTCTGCACATCCATCTGCTGGATATTGAATTTCCCTGCCGTGATTTGCTGGTTGACGTACTGGTGGCTGGGGTTGAAACGGCGGGTGTGACCGCACATGGCCACCAGGCCGGTTTGCTTTTGCAGCGCTACCACTTCTTCAGCGCCTTTGAGGCTGTCGGCCAGGGGGATTTCAACCTGTACATGCTTGCCCGCTTTGAGGCAGGCCATGGTTTGGTCTGCATGCATTTGTGTAGGGGTACACAGGATCACCGCATCGACTTCAGGCATTGCCAGGCTGTCGGCAAGCTCTGTGGTGACGTGCCCGATGCCGTACTTGTCGGCGACCTCCCTGGTTTTTTCCAGATCTCGACTGATCAATGAGACGACTTCCACGCCCTCGATGTTCTTGATGCCGTCGAGGTGTTTAATGCCGAAGGCGCCTGCGCCTGCCAATGCGACTTTGATGGTTTTAGACATATTCACTTGTTCTCCATGATGAGGTGGCCCACGGCCGTGTTTGAGGCCGGCACGTGGAAGAAACGGTGTTTGAGGTTCACGCCGTCGGCGCGGCCGGCTACGTCGCTCATCGCGCCGCGGGCAATCAGCCACATCACCAGCTCTATGCCTTCGCTACCGGCTTCGCGCACATAGTCGATGTGCGGAATGGCAGCGGCGGCTGCCGGATCGGCAATCAGCTTGTCCAGAAAGGCGTTATCCCACTCGGCATTGATCAGGCCTGCGCGCGGGCCCTGCAGCTGGTGGCTCATGCCACCGGTGCCCCAGATGTGAATATTGAGGTCTTCGTCGTAGCTTTCCACCGCCTTGCGTATGGCCTGGCCCAGGTTGAAACAACGCTGGCCGCTGGGCACCGGGTACTGCACCACATTGACGGCAAACGGAATGACGGGGCATGGCCATTCGAATTTATCGGCGGGCGGTTGTCCGCACATCAAAGACAAAGGCACGGTCAAGCCATGGTCCACGTCCATCTTGTTCACGATGGTGAGGTCAAAGTCCTGCTGGATGACGCTTTGGGCAATGTGCGAGGCCAGCTCCGGGTGGCCCACCACCTTGGGTACGGGGCGCGCACCATAGCCTTCGTCGGCGGGTTGGTACTCAGCCGCAGTACCGATGGCAAAAGTGGGAATCATGTCGAGGCTAAAGGCCGTGGCATGGTCGTTGTAGACCAGGAAGATGACGTCGGGCTTGTTGTCCTTCATCCACTGCTTGGAGTATTCATAGCCCTTGAACAGCGGAACCCAGTAGGGCTCTTTGTCCTTGCCCAGATCAAGCGCGGCGCCAATGGCGGGCACGTGGGAGGTGTAAACAGATGCGGTGATGCGTGCCATGTTCAGACTGCCTTGTTTTTGTTTGCTGAGCCCTGGGGCTGGTTCTGCGCCTGCGCATCGCCGTCTTCACCGATGTAGCGATTGCCTTCCACGCTGCGACCGCCGTTGATCATCATATTGCGGTATTCCTCTTCGGTCATGCCGGTCATGCTGCCGGCCATTTGCTGGAACGACAGGCCGTCGGTTGCGCCAATCTTGGCCAGAAAGTAAATGTTGCCACCGGCCGCCATGCAACGATTCAGATCGCGGGTGAGCACCCCCTGCCTCTGCTCCTCGGTCATGGGCCACTCGTCCAGATAGGCCCGCTCATTTGCCTTGAAGCGGGCGCGGTTCTCTGCCTTCATCAAGCTCATGCAAAACTGGTTGAGGTGGTAGCCCTTGCGACTCTGCTCTGCATCAAAAATGATGGTGCCGGGCACGTCCAGGTAGGGTTTTTCTAGGGACATGGTTATTGCTCCACTGTGGGGGAATTGGGGTTCATCCAAAAGACTTCCCAGATGTGTCCGTCCAGGTCAGCAAACGCACGCGAGTACATGAAGCCTAGATCTTGCACGGGCCGCGGCTCCGTCGCCCCAGCCTGGTATGCGGTTTGCACCAGCGCATCCACCTGTGCTCGATCATCTTGCCCAATGGCCAGCAACATCTGCGTGCTGACATGTGCATCTGCAATCGGCAAGGGCGTGAAGGAGGCAAAAAACGGGTGATCCAGCAACATCACATAAAGCTGCTCATTGATCTTCATGCACGCAGCCTGCTCATTGGTGAAAGCCGGCTGCATGCTTGCCCCCAGGCTGCTGTAGAAAGCCTGCGCCCGCGCCACATTGGACACAGGCAGATTGACAAAAAGACTATCAACTTTCATCAGATCTCCTCCGGCCAATACAGGCGCATGGGGTTGTCCACCAACAGCTTCTTCTGCAATTCGGGCGTTGTGGCGATATGGGGAATGAAATCCACCAGCAGGCCGTCATCGGGCATGTGGTCTTTCAGGTTCGGGTGAGGCCAATCGGTACCCCACAGCACGCGGTCGGGAAACTCGTCCACGATGCGCTTGGCAAACGGAATCACGTCCTGGTAAGCATACTGTTCACCGTTCAGGGCCTTGGGGCCGGTGATGCTCAAACGTTCAGGGCAGCTCACCTTGCTCCACACATTCTTATGTTCGCGCATGAACTTCACAAACAGCTCGAACTCGGGCCCGTCCACCGGCTTGTCCACGTTGGGGCGCCCCATGTGGTCCACCACCACGGTGGTGGGCAAAGCAGTGAAGAAGTCCCACAGCTCGGGCAAATCGACAGCTTCAAAGTAAATCACCACATGCCAGCCCCATTTGCTGATGCGTGAGGCAATCTCCATCAGCTCGTCCTTGGGCGTGAAGTCCACCAGACGCTTGACGAAGTTGAAGCGCACACCACGCACTCCGGCGTCATGCATGGCTTGCAGCTCGGCATCGCTCACGCTGCGCTTCACGGTAGCCACACCACGCGCCTTGCCCCCCGAGCTGACCAGCGCATCGACCATGGCGCGGTTGTCTGCGCCGTGGCAGGTGGCCTGCACCACCACATTGCGTGCAAAGCCCAAATGATCACGCAGCGCATAGAGCTGGTGTTTGCTGGCATCGCAGGGCGTGTACTTGCGCTCGGGCGCATAAGGGAACTCTGCACCCGGTCCAAACACGTGGCAGTGCGCGTCTACTGCGCCGGCTGGCAGTTTGAATGTCGGTTTGGCCGGGCCGGTGTACCAGTCCATCCAGCCTGCGGTTTTGGTGAAGTCACCGGTCGTGGGTTTTGTCATGTGGGTTCCAAAGAGGTCGGTGGGGTGACGGCGTGCCCCTGCCAGGGCTCATCAGTCCTTCGGACAGCAAATCGCCCCAACAGGGGCACACCGTCACACGAATTTTGTAGTTACTCAATCGATGTACTTCAAGCCTGCTTTTTCAAGCGGCTCACGCATCTTGTACAGGTCCAGGCCCAACACACCCGCTTCGAACTTGGCCCGTTTTTCACCCTCAAAACTTTCGCGGTGCTCGGCGGCATCAGCCACCTTTTGCGCCATAGCAGCTGGCACCACCACCACACCATCCACATCGGCAATCACCACGTCACCGGGGTTCACCAGCGCGCCCGCACACACCACGGGGATGTTGACTGAGCCTAGCGTGGCCTTGATCGTGCCCTTGGCGTGTATGGCTTTGCTGAACACGGGAAAGCCCATCTTCTGCAGCTCATCCACATCACGCACACCACCGTCGATGATCAGGCCCTTGGCGCCGCGCGCCTTGAAACTCGTAGCCAGCAGGTCCCCAAAGAAGCCGTCTGCGTTATCGGTGGTGCAGGCTGCGACGGCCACATCGCCGGGCTGCAACTGTTCTGCGGCGACGTGCATCATCCAATTGTCACCGGGTTGCAGCAGGATGGTGACGGCAGTGCCACAGATTCGGGCACCGGTGTAAACCGGGCGCATATAGGGCTTCATCAGGCCCACACGGCCCATGGCCTCGTGGATGGTGGCCACGCCAAATTTCGACAATTTCTCGACAGCGGCCTTGTCGGCGCGCTGGATGCTGCGATGAACGACTCCGAGTTGATACATGGTTTGCTCCTTGATTAACGGCCTTTGGCCTTGAGTGCTGCGTCCAGCCGGGGGAACACGCGGCGGGCATTGCCCTCGTAAATTTGAAAGCGATCGTCGTCGCTCAGAATCTTGGACGCCTGGATGTAGCGCTTGGTGTCATCGTAATAGTGCCCGGTCTGTGGGTCTATGCCACGCACAGCGCCAATCATTTCGGAGGCAAACAGCACGTTCTTGACCGGAATCACCGTATTGAGCAAATCAATGCCTGGCTGGTGATAGACGCAGGTGTCAAAGTAAATGTTGTTGAGCAGATGCTCTTCGAGCAACGGCTTTTTCAGTTCTTGCGCCAGACCGCGGAAGCGCCCCCAGTGGTAAGGCACTGCGCCGCCGCCGTGAGGAATCAAGAACTTCAGCGTAGGGAAGTCTTTGAACAAATCGCTGGTCAGGCACTGCATGAACGCGGTGGTGTCGGCATTCAGGTAATGTGCGCCGGTGGTGTGAAAGCACGCGTTGCAACTGGTACTGACGTGAATCATGGCGGGAATGTCGTACTCCACCATCTTCTCGTAAATGGGATACCAGGCCTTGTCGCTCAGGGGCGGGCTGGTCCAGTGGCCGCCACTGGGATCGGGATTCAGGTTGATGCCCACATTGCCGTATTCCTTGACGCATTTCTCCAGCTCGGGAATGCAGGTCGCAGGGTCCACACCGGGCGACTGCGGCAGCATGGCGGCGGGGATGAAGTGATCGGGAAACAGCTGGCTCACGCGGTAGCACAGCTCATTGCAGATGGCGGCCCAGGTGCTCGAGGTATTGAAGTCGCCAATGTGGTGAGCCATGAAACTGGCGCGGGGCGAAAAGATGGTCAGGTCGCTGCCACGTTCTTTCATCAGACGCAGCTGGTTGGTCTCGATGGACTCTCGCAGTTCATCGTCGCTGATCTTCAGGTCCGCCACCTTGGGGGCCAATGCGGGGTCTTTGAGGCTGGCAATTTGCTGGTTGCGCCAATTTTCCAGGGCTTTGGGGGCCGTGGTGTAGTGGCCGTGGCAGTCGATGATCATCGTGAGTTCTCCTGTTTGAATCAATGTATGGGGTGTCGGGCAGGCAGCAGCCGGTCAGGCGGGTTCCATGCCCTGGCGGCGTTTGGCATCTGCAGCGGCGGGTGATGTCATGAACGCCAGCAGGTCGCGTACCGCCTCAACCTGATTGCAGTCGGTCACCAAACCGGCCGTGAAGGTGGTGGTGATCTGTATGGCAGCGGGCAAGGGACCCACGATCGTGATGCCGTCCACATGCAGTAGCTCGCTGAGTTGCTGAAAGCCCAGCTCCACCTCGCCGCGCGCGACCAATGCCCCCACCGGCACTCCCACGGGGGCCTGAACAATGCGGCCCTTGATCTCGTCTGCAATGCCCCAGCGCTCGAACAATTTAGCCAAAGCCACACCGCTGGGACCGGTCGAATAACTCAGGGTATTGGCCGCCAGAACTGCCTTGCGCACTGCGCCTTCATCTGAGATGTCAGGCACCGGCGTACCCGCACGCACCGCCACGGCAACACCCGAATGCACCAGATCGATTGCGCTACCCTCCACCACCCGGCCAGCGGCTTGCAGCTTGGCGATGGCATCCGACGCCAGAATGACCACATCAAAGGCCTCCCCTGCAAGCACGCGCCTGGCGGCATCCACGCCGCCCACTGACTCGATGTCCACCGTAACGCCAGTGTCGGCTTGATAAGCGGACACCAGATCGGCCAGCACCTGGCGTGTGGCCATGGACGATATGCCCTTGATTTTGGTGTTCATGTGGGTAGAGATTCGGTCGGTCAGTTGATCGTGTTCGAGCTCGATTTTGTCATCGCCGCAACGCCTGGCAAGACGGTAAAACACCTAGCAGCTATCGATTTTCGGCATATCTAATCTCTTGATATCTAGAATAGTCACATGGACCTGAAACAACTTGACTACTTCGTTCGTGTGGCAGAGCTGGGGAGTTTTACCCGCGCAGCTGGCGTGCTGAACATCGCCCAGCCGGCACTGAGCCGACAAGTGCGCCTGCTGGAGGTTGAGCTGCGCCAGAACCTGCTGCTGCGCAATGGACGAGGCGTCACCACCACCGAGGCAGGCAAGTTGTTGCTGGAACATGGGCGGGGCATCCTGCATCAGGTAGAGCGTGCCCGTGAAGACCTGGGCCGGGTCCGTGGCGCGCTGGCAGGGCGGGTGGCGCTGGGCTTGCCTCCCAGCCTGGCCAAGATGCTGACGGTGCCACTGACCCGAGCGTTTCGCAAGCGGCTGCCCAACGCAGCTTTGTCCATCAGCGAGGGCTTGTCAGTTTCCATGCAGGAGGCCTTGCAAACTGGGCGTCTGGACATCGCTCTGCTTTACAACCCGCCTCCGTCCCCCGACATCGAGACGGCTCCCCTGACGGACGAAGCCCTGTTCCTGATCGGCTTGCGGCCGTCCGCTGCGATTGCAGTACCCGAACCCGAGGCAATCTCTCTCAAGCAGGTAGCCACTTTGCCCCTGGTCATACCCAGCCGGCCCAACGCCTTGCGCATGCTGGTCGAAAGCCAAATGGCCGGCATAGGTTGCAAGCCGACTATCAGCCTGGAGATAGATGGGATTGCGGCCATTCTGGACCTGGTGGCTGATGGTGCCGGCCACGCCATCCTGCCCAGCTACGCGCTGGCCGCTGCCAGCAAACCAGAGCACTACTACGCCCAGCCCATCGTCAACCCGTCCCTGAGCAGCCAGCTGGCCCTGGCAACCGCTTCGGGGCGCACCACCACCCTCACCCAGCAAGCCATGATGGAGCTGATCAAGGAAGTGACAGCCCAGGTGCTGGGTACCCAGAGATCGCTACCATAAGCCCAGGCCGCGTTGTCTTTTCGTCCACTTTGCACAGGATTTCCATGAAACACAGCACCTATTTACTCATCGCCACGGCAAGCGCCATGGTGTTGATTTCTGGCCCAGCGGCTGCGCAAAGCCCGGCCGCTAGCTACCCGTCCAAGCCCATCAAGCTGGTGGTGCCCTTCACGCCCGGCGGCTCCACCGACATTCTGGCGCGTGCCATCGGCGTGGAATTGACCAAAGCCTGGGGCCAATCGGTGGTGATCGAGAATGTGCCGGGCGCTGGTGGATCGATCGGTGCAGACAAGGTGGCCAAGTCGGCTGCCGATGGCTACACCCTGCTCATGGGCCACATCGGCACCTTGGCCGTGAACCCCTCTCTGTACCCCAACCTGCCCTACGACCCGGTCAAGAGCTTCGCGCCGGTGGCCTGGGTAGCCCGCGTGCCCAATGTGCTGGTGGTTCACCCATCGGTGAAAGCCAACAACGTGAAAGAACTGGTGGCGCTGGCCCAATCCAAGCCCGGCCAGCTCAACTACGGTTCGGGCGGCAACGGCAGTGCAGCCAACCTGGCCACCGAATACTTCAAGATGCAGACCAACACATCCTTGCTGCACATCCCCTACCGTGGCACGGCGCCTGCGGTCACGGACCTGGTGGGTGGACAAATTCAGGTTTTGTTCACGGGGGCACCCGCAGTGATCGGCCAGATCAAGAGCGGGCAGGTACGCGCCCTGGCTGTGTCTAGCCCCAAGCTGCTCGATGCGCTGCCCGAACTGCCCACGGTGGCCGAAGCGGGCTACAAGGACTTTGAAGCCGATCAATGGTACGGCGTGGTGGCGCCTGCGGGCACGCCCGCCGCCATCGTGACCAAGCTCAATGCTCAGATCAACCAGTCGCTCAACGCGCCCGAACTTAAGACTCGCCTTAACAACGAAGGCGCCGTGGCCACTCCCAACACACCCGAGGTCTTTGGTGATCTGATCGTGCGCGAAATCGCCCGCTGGAAGCCGGTCATCGGCTCAGGCCGTGTCAAAACTGATTGAACTTTCAGGCCACGCGCCCGTAGAGCTGAAGTCCCGCTTTAGCTGATCGGGTGCTTGAGCACCCACAAGAGGCCGCTCAGAGTGAAAAAGGAAGCCACCGTGGTGACCAGCAACGCAGCCGCAGCGTTGTCTTCATGGCCATGGCGCTGGGCCAGGATGGGGTAGATACCCATCATGGGCATCGCAGCGGTCAGGATGACTGCCGTGCGCAGAGCGGGATCGGCTATCGGAATCAACCACAGTACCGCCAACACCGCCAGGGGGTGCAGTATGAGCTTGCCCAGGGCAATTTGCGCCACCCAGGACCTCATGCCTTTCACCCGCAAGCCCACCAAGGTGCCCCCAATCACGAACAGGGCCAGCGCCCCACTGGCCTGAGAAAACAGGTTGACGGTGCGCGCCACTGGCCCCGGCAACTGCCATCCCAGCAGCGAAAAAGCAAAGCCAATGACGATGGCCACAATCATGGGATTTCGCGCCTGCTGCGCCATCGTCTGCAACACAGCCCGCCACCAATGACCGTTGCCGGAGCGCCCGCCCGCCCCCATATCAGCCAGCATCAATAGCAGGGGAATCACCAGCAGGTTTTCCACCACCATATTCAGTGCCAGGGACACCGCAGCCACAGGCCCCAACAGCAAAAGCACCACGGGATATCCCACAAACCCACTGTTGGAACAGGCCGTGCCCATGGCAAAGTAGCTGCTCTCGCCCAGGGGGCGGGCCAAACGAACATTGGCCCATATCACTGCGCCCACCAGCACAACGAGCGAGCCCAGCGCATACACAAGCAAGTAACTGACGTTGAGGATCTCGCCCAGGCGACGCTGTGACAGCGCATTGAACAGCAAGGCTGGCAAGGCCAGGTTGATCACAAACTTGCCAAACACCCGCATGTCAGCCTTGGCAAACAGGCCTAAACGGGTAACTAAAAAACCGATGGCGATCGTCAGGTAAATCGGCCCGGTGATAGAAAGGACGTCCATCATCAGGCAGCTTTCGGTTTGGCATGCGCCTGGCACGCCTGCAACAGGCGATCGGCATAGTCTTGCCAGAGTGCCCCTTTGCCCACGCCCTCAAACATGCCGGCCCGCGCCCTGTCAGCCACCCACTGCTGCTTGTCAGCAATGGCACTTGCCATCAGGGGTTCAAAGCCAGCCTCGCGCACCGTGTTGGCAGACTCACGCATTTCCTCTGCCCGGCGCTGACCGTGCTGGACCACACGGCTGAAAAAATAGGCCCCCGTCTGGTCCCAGTCAATGCTGGGAAAGGTTTCTGCCAAAGTCGGCAACACATGGTTTTCAACACCGTAGGCGCGCGCTGTGGCGTAACTTTCAATCACTAGCGCCTCCAGGCCTTTGATCATCACGCTGCGACACATCTTGATGGCACTGGCCACCCCGACCTCCTCAGCCACGGGCCTGGCATCCATGCCCCAGGCCTGCAGAACGGCAGCCAGGTCAGCCGCGTGCGCACCGCCCAGCAACATCGGCACACGGATGCCGTAGGGCGGCACCGAGGTCATCACGCCCGCCTCCACATAGTGACCACGCGCCGCGTTGATCAAGGCCGACGCCTGCTGCTTGGTACCGGGTGAGGCGGAGTTGAGGTCCAGAAACACCATGCCCGGCCTGAAATGCGGTGCCGCAGCCTGGGCCACCGCCAGCGTGTTGGATGCGGTCACCGCCGAAATCACCAGGTCAGAACCGGCACACAGGGCCGCCATGCCCGCACAGGCCGTCACGCCCGCGTCACGGGCATGGGCCAGGGCAGCATCCCGGTGTTCCGGCATCTCAAACCTCAGGTCCCACGTGCAGGTACTGCTCACCTGGGCCTGGAGTCCAGCCGAAAAAATACGGCCGACTTCGCCGTAACCGATCACACCGAGGCGCTGAAGATGCATGCTGGTTGCTTTCCTGATGAATTCGGTTTACTGCAGTGGCACCTTGGCGCGCACGATCACATCGCCCCAGCGCTTGGCTTCGCTGGCCAACAGCTCGGCCGTTTGCTCGGGTGTGGCGCCCTGGGCCTTCACACTCAGGTCATGCAGCTTCTTTTGGACGTCTGGCGCGCTCAGTACCGCCTGCACTTCCTTGTTCAGGCGGGCAATCACGGCCTTGGGTGTTTTGGCAGGAGCCGCCAGGCCATTCCAGCTGGCGGCCGAGTAGCCCGCCACACCGCTTTCCTTGGCGGTGGGCAGGTCTGGCATCACGTCGGTGCGATGGTCACCTGTTACAGCCAGGGCACGCACCGCTTTGGCGGTGATCTGCGGCATCACCGGCGCCAATATTTCCACAGCTAAATCAATCTGCCCACCCCGCAATGCCGTGATGACTGCAGGTGTGCCATTGAAAGGCACGATCTGGAAATCCAGCCCGGCCGATGTCTTGAACAACTCGGCCGCCAGGTTTTGGGTGCTGCCGATGTTGATGGTGCCCACATTGAGCTTGCCCGGGTTGGCCCGGGCGTAGCTCAGCACCTCGGCCAGGGTCTTGAAGCGGGACTCGGCGGCGGTCACGATGGCAATGTCAAAGTAACCCAGCGTGGAGATAGGTGCGAAGTCCCGCAGGGTGTCAAAAGGCAGTGACTTGAACAAGCCTGCACTGACCGCCGTGCCGTTGGACATGAGCAAAAGCGTATGACCGTCGGGCTCGGCCTTGGCCACGATATCGCCGGCTGCAATACCGCCGGCACCGGGCTTGTTGTCGATGACCACGGGCTGCCCTAGCGACTCGCTCAGCTTTTGCCCCACAGTGCGCGCGGTCACATCGGCCACACCGCCTGCACCAAAGGGGACCACGATGCGAATGGGCTTGGACGGGAAACTCTGGGCCAACACCCCACCCGCCAGGGGAAAAACCAGGGTACAGGCCAACAAAGCTGCGAGAGAACGACGCTGATTCATCAATTTCATCCTTGTTAAAAAGTCGACGCAGCGGGCTGCTGCGGGTGGGCGGTAAAGGTGAGGTTTATAGCCCATGAAAGGTGTGGGGGCCGACCGGGCCACTCCAGCATGCCCAGCGTTCCGTCCGGCAGGCACTGCCTGACATTTTTAGCTCGGCTGCGACGCGCCACAATAGAGCAGTCAAGCCCAATCCGCCAAACCGCGAGCAAGCCACCATGAAAATTGACCAGTCACGCTGGACAGACCAGCAGGGATGGGAGCCCACCTCACCCGCATCACGCGACGCCGACCTGGTGTTGGTGTTCGCCGACACGCCGTATTTCAGACAGCCCGAGTGTTATGAACAGCTGCGCAGTCTGTATCCGCTGGCAATCATTGTGGGTTGCACTTCTTCTGGCAGCATCCTGGGTACCCGCATCAGTGACGGCGACATGGTGGCCACGGCCATCAAGTTGCAATCGGCACAGGCTCGAATGGCGCATGCGAGCGTGCTTCAGGGCGAGGATGTCAAGCAGGTCGCCGCGCGCCTGGCGGAACAACTTGGCGATAGCGGACTCAGGCACCTCATGCTCTTGTCCGAGGGCCTGACAGTGAATGGCAGTGACCTGGCAGCCGCCGTTTCGGGCCGGGGTGTCACCACCACGGGTGGTTTGGCGGGAGACGGTAGCCGCTTTGAGCAGACCTGGGTCATGGCCAACGGGCCCGCCCGGCAAGGCCAGGTCGCCATGCTCGGGTTTTACGGTGATCTGAATGTACGCACTGGCTGTGAAGCCGGTTGGCGGGAATTTGGTGCGGAGCGTACCGTGACCCGATCCATCGGCAACGTGGTTTATGAAATTGATCACCAGCCGGCACTTGAGTTGTATACCCGTTACCTGGGCCCGCTGGCGCAAGATCTGCCCGCCAGCGGACTGCGCTTTCCACTGTCGATGCGTACCGAGCAACAACCGGCTCCCGTCATACGGACCCTGCTGGGCGTGAACCCGGCCGAAAGCAGTCTGACGTTTGCCGGTGATGTGCCACAAGGTGCCCTGTGCAGACTGATGCGAGCCGACATCGACGCGCTGCTGGAAACCTCAGGAATTGCGGCCGAGGCTGTGGCCCCCCTGCCCTGCGGATCTGACTCGCTGTGCGTGGTCATCAGCTGCGTGGGGCGGCGATTGGTCATGGGTCAGAATACCGAAGAAGAGCTGGAGATGGTGCAGCAACGCCTGGGCTCAAACGCTTACATGACCGGTTTTTATTCTTATGGGGAACTTTCTCCCACCGGTCAGCAAGGACAATGTCAGCTGCACAACCAGACACTCACACTCCTGCACTTCAGCGAACCATGAGCACCGGGCTCACTGAACCCCTACACCGCCTGCTCCGGCGCCAATTGCGGCGGGTATGGGGCACTGAAACGCTGGCAGACGGACAGTGGGGCCAACTGCTGGCTGCAGTGAGCAGCGCCTACCAGGAGCACGACCTGGAACGGCAGTTGCTGTCGAACGCGCTGGATGTCAACGCCCAGGAGCTGACCGAGTCCAACCGCAAACTGCAGCTGTTCATTGATCACGCACCTGTCGGCATCGTGATGCTGGACCACCAGCTCAGGTACCTGTACGCCAGCCGACGCTGGTTGCAAGACAGCCAATCCACCCTGCACGACATCGTTGGCCGGGATCACTATCAGCACCTGCCGTGGATTTCCGATCGTGCAAAGCGAGCCCATCAGGCAGGCTTGCTGGGAAGCACAGAGATCTGCGAGGAAGAGCGCATCATCCTGCCCTCGGGCCGACCGGAATGGTATCGCTGGGAGGTACACCCATGGTTTGATGCGGGGGGCCAGGTGGGTGGCTTGATCATCATGACCGAGAACATCACCAGTCGCAAACAGGCCGAGGAGCAGTTGCGCATTGCGGCGGTCGCCTTTCAGGCCCGCGATGGCATGGTGGTCACTGATGCCGACGGCGTGATCTTGCAGGTCAACCAGGCCTTTCTACAGGTCACCGGCTACACCGATCAGGAGCTGGTGGGCAACACGCTGGCGATATTGAACTCCGGTCGGCACGAAGCCAGTTTTTACCGAACCCTGTGGGAAGCTATCAAGCGCGAGGGCCGCTGGGAGGGGCGTATCTGGAACCGACGCAAGGACGGCGGCGTCTACCCCGAGTGGCTGGCCATTTCAAGCGTGAAAGCCCAGGACGGCACCGTGAGCCACTACCTGGCCACCTACTCCGATGTGCGCGAGCTCAAGGAGGCGGAAAGACGGATCATCGAGCTGGCGTTTTATGACCCGCTCACCGAGTTGCCCAACCGCCGCCTGCTGCTCGATCGCTTGCAGCAATGCCAGGCCCACAGCCGCAAAACGGGTGCCTATGGTGCCCTGCTTTTGCTGGATCTGGACCACTTCAAAACACTGAACGACACCCGCGGCCACGCCATGGGTGACTTATTGTTGATCGAGATTGCTCGCCGGCTGCGTGAGCACCTGGGAACCACGGCCACGGCCGCACGTCTGGGTGGCGATGAGTTCGTCGTGCTGATGGAGGGGCTGCCTGCAAGTCAACCACAAGCCCTGGCACTGGCACAGGCTGCTGCGCGCGACATCCTGAATGTCATATGCCAACCGGCAGCGCTAGAGGGACTGTCGCATGTAGTGACCTCCAG
>JBEEJZ010000016.1:0-9333 GCA_041168905.1 Pseudomonadota bacterium
TCCCTCGCTCCCTCCTGACTCACCAAGCGCGCCCTTGGTAGATCAGCAAACCTAAAACCAGAGGACCTATGAACCACATCTCGTCGATGCCGCATTTGGCATCGCGAATCTTTGGCACGCCCCTACTGATTCACCCCAGAAAACTGGATGTGATTCTCTCGGTGCTTGGCCCCCGTTTGGGAGTAGCCATGTCAGACGATTCGCAACAACTCATCAAGCACTTGGCTGCGCAGGCCCCACCTGCCAGTCCAACCTCGTTGACATCGAACGTCGCAGTCATCAGCGTGTCCGGCACCTTGGTGCGGCGAGCGGCAGCGGTCGATGCAGCCTCAGGCCTGACCAGTTACTCGGCCATCAGTGCGCAGCTTGCGCAGGCGGTTCGGGATCCTGCTGTCAATGCGATCTTGCTGGACATTGACTCACCAGGCGGTGAAGCCGGTGGAGCGTTTGATCTGGCAGACCAGATCGTGGCAGCTCGGCAGGTCAAACCCATCTGGGCCGTTGCCAACGACGACGCGTTCTCGGCAGCGTATGCCATTGCCAGTGCGGCTGCACGGGTCTATGTCACGCGAACCGGTGGCGTGGGATCCGTAGGAGTGATTGCGCTGCATGTCGATCAATCGCAGCGCGACGCCATGAATGGACTTCGCTACACAGCGGTGTACGCAGGAGACCGCAAGAACGACATGTCGCCTCATGCGCCTTTGTCCACTGATGCAGCTCAAGCGCTGCAGGCGGAAGTGGACCGGTTGTATGGCCTGTTCGTATCGACGGTCGCCGCCAACCGAAACCTCTCAGTGCAAGACGTTCAAGACACCGAGGCAGGTCTGTATTTCGCGCAAGACGCGATTGATGCCGGTCTGGCCGATGTGGTCGGGACGCTTGACGACGCACTGATTGCACTGAGTGAAGAGCTCCAAACGAAAACGACATCCATCGCGCGAATTCAAGGTTCGGGCCGCGAGATGGGGATCTCCACGCCCGGACCGTCCATGAAAAGGAGCGTTTGCATGCAAAACGATGCAACCCAAACTGCCGATGGGCAGACAACTCAAGAAGAGCAACACCAACCTGCTGACCAGATGAGAACAGAGCCAGCACAAAGCGGCGATGCCACGCAAGGCACGGGTGAACCACCCGGCGCACAAGCGCAAACCAGTGCTGTGGCCCAAGGCCATGACATCAAGGCGGCCAGTGCTCAGGTGCTGGCCATTGCCGAGATGTGCCTTCTAGCGGGCAAGTCCGAGATGACGGCGGCCCTGATCGAGCGTGGCGTCTCAGTTGACCAGGCACGCAAGGAGCTGTTGGCGGCCAAGGCCTCTGGTTCTCCTGAAATCTCCAGCCGCATCTTGCCCGAGGCAGGAACCCAAACCCAAGCCAAGCCCGAAGACAGCCCTGTCGTTCGTGCCGCGCAGCAGCGCGCTCAAAAGCAGCGTGATGCAACGCAAGTCACCCACCGTTGATAGGAGAACCTGATGACTGCCATTACCAATGACCTCACCTTGGGCGACCTGCTCAAGTACGAAGAGGAAAACCTGTACTCCCGTAACCAGGTCACAGTGGTTTCCGGACAAAACCTCAAGCTCGGGACCGTGATTGGTCGAGTGAGTGCGACCCAAAAGGTCAAAGCTCTCGACCCTTCGGCCACCGATGGTTCAGAGGTCGCCGCTGGCGTGGTGTTGCAAAGCATCGATGCCAGTGCCGCAGAAAAAACCAACGGCCTGATCGTTTCGCGTCAAGCCATCGTGGCCGATCACGCGCTGGTCTGGCCTGTTGCTATCACCACGGAAGAAAAAACCGCAGCCATCGCTCAGCTCGAAGCGATCGGCGTCCTCGTTCGCCAAGGAGTCTAAGCAATGAACAATCCTTTCCAGTCCCCTGCGTTTTCGATGACGGCGCTTACCGCCGCCATCAACATCCTGCCTAACCAGTTCGGCAAGCTCGATCAGATTAACCTGATGCCTGCTCGCCCTGTACGCTTTCGCCAAATTGCGGTGGAAGAGCGCAATGGCGTTCTGAACCTGCTGCCCACGCTGCCCGTCGGCGCGCCTGGTACGGTGGGCAAGCGCGGTCGCCGTACCCTGCGTTCGTTCATCATCCCGCACATTCCGCACGACGATGTGGTGCTGCCAGAAGAAGTGCAAGGCCTGCGTGCCTTTGGTTCTGAAACCGACACCGAAACTATCGCAAACGTGATGGCCGAGCATCTGCAGTCGATGCGCAACAAGCACGCCATCACGCTGGAGCATTTGCGCATGGGCGCACTCAAGGGCGTGATCCTGGATGCAGACGGTTCGGTTCTCTACAACCTCTTCGATGAGTTCGGAATTGAGCCCAAGGAGTTCAACTTCGCGCTCAACAACGAGAAAACCGATGTCAAGAAGAAGTGCTTGGATCTCAAGCGCTACCTTGAGCTCAACCTCAAGGGTGAGTACATGACCGGCGTTCGCGTGCTGGTCTCTCCGGAGTTCTTTGATCTGCTGACGGCTCACCCCAATGTGGTCAAGGCATATCAGTGGTACCAGGAGAGTCTGGCGCTGCGTGCAGACCAACGCACGGGCTTCACCTTTGCAGGTGTCACTTTCGAGGAGTATCTGGGCCAAGCGTCCGATGTGGACGGCAATGTGCGCAAGTTCATTGCCTCTGGCGAAGGTCATGCATTCCCCGAGGGCACAGTGGACACCTTTGCCACGTATTTCGCGCCAGCTGACTTCAATGAAACGGTCAATACGCTGGGCCAGCCCCTGTACGCCAAGCAAGAGCCTCGTGAGTTTGGTCGCGGCACGGATCTGCATACGCAGAGCAATCCGCTGCCGATGTGCCACCGTCCGGGGCTCCTGGTCAAGCTCCTGGCCAGCTGATGCCGCGCGATCCGTTTGCACTGGGTGTCAAACGGCTGTTCGCAAGTTTGGGCTCCCCGGCGCAGTACAGCACTGTGGCCGGGGAGACCATCGAAATCAAAGTCATCAGCAAGGCGCCGGATTCGGTGCAGGAATTCGGCCAGTCACATCTGGCGGTGACCTCGTACCGGTTTGACTTGCAAGCAGCCGATGTTGCCCGTCCTCAAGAGGGCGATCGCCTGACGTGGCGTGGCGGCATCTATGTCATTCAAGGCGATGCGCTGGTCGACCGTGATCACTTGATCTGGACGGTGAGCGCCTACCCCTTACCTGACTATCCAGCGATGGCGAGGTGAGCATGAGCGTGCGACTGCTGGCTGCCCTGCAGGGCGATCTCTCCAAAATGATGGCGCAGGAATTGAACTCGGCGCGGGTGGCGGTAACCACTGGCGTGCGTGAGGCGACTCAAGGGCTCAAAAGTGAACTGCGCTCGCAAATTGAAGGCTCTGGTCTGGGCTCGCGTCTAGCCAATACCTGGCGTGGGGAGGTGTATCCGAAAGGACGCCCCAGCTTGGGTTCGGCGGGGCTTGTTTACAGCCGAGCGCCTGTTGTCGTTGCGGCGCACGACCAAGGCGCGTTGATCCGTTCAAAGAACGGGTTTTGGCTCGCTATCCCGCTCCCTGCAGCAGGCACTGGGCAACGCGGCAAACGCATGACTCCGGGTCTGTGGGAACGCATGCGTGGTCAACGACTTCGCTTTGTGTATCGCTCGGGCAAGCCGTCGCTGTTAGTGGCGGACAACCTCCGGGCGAAAGCAGGTAAGCGCGGAGGCTTCGCGGCTGCATCGGCATCCGCTCAGAAATCAGGACGGGGGCTGACCACAGTCCCCATTTTTTTTCTGGTACCGCAAGCCCAACTCAAGAAGAAATTCGACATCGCCAGTGCAGCCCAGCGCTGGCAAGACAGGCTGATGGTCTTGGTCACGCAGTCGTGGCCAGAAGAAAGCGCGGACACATGAAATGACGATAAAAACCAGCCAACGAGAAGCGGCGCTGGGGGCTTTGTTCACGCTGTTGGACGGCCTTCCTCTGCAGCCTAGTGCCATACGCAGAAATTCATCTTTGCCTGAGCGTCTCAGCGAGCACGCCATGGTGTTCCTGCGAGATGGAGACATGACTCAGGTCGATGTCACCTTGTCGCCTGTGACCTATTTGTGGGAGCACGCGGCAAGCATCGAAATCTATGTTGCACACCCTGAGGCATCTGCCAGAGACGCGCGCATGGATGAATTGCTTCAGGCGCTTGGCACCCTGGTCTTGACCGATCCGACCTTGTCTGGACAGATCGATCACACCGAAGTGATGCCACCCAAATTTGAAGACGTCACACCCGAAGGGTCTGTGGGCATCAAGGCCTGCACGCTTGACGTGGTGATGCATTACGCGAGCAGCCATCCCTTGGCCTGATCGCCCACAAACCTTAACTACCTGGAGATTCACCATGGCTCGTGCATATGGCGCGAACGCCAGCCTATTGGCTGCGTTTGAACCCACCTACGGAACCACACCGACTGGAGACTTTGGAAAGATTCCCTTTGTCTCCACCACCTTGGGCTCAGAACAGGGCTTGATTGCCAACGATCTGATTGGCCTGGGACGAGATCCGAGTGCGCCCATCCGTGACGTGATCAAAGTCGAGGGTGACATCGTCATTCCCATCGACCTGCGCAACATCGGTATGTGGCTTAAAGCTCTCCTGGGTAGTCCAGTGAGTCTTGGAGACACCGCGCACACCCACACCTTCGTTTCTGGCAACTCAGCTCTGCCGAGCCTGTCACTGGAGACGGGACTGCCGGACATCCCAGCGTACTTTTTGGCCTCTGGTGTGATGGCCAACTCGCTGCAGGTGAAGTTCGCCCGATCTGGCGCAGCGGATGCCACCTTGGGCCTCATTGCCCAAGGGGAGGTCAAGCGAACCGCCAGCGCAGACGTGACGCCCACCACTTTGCCGATCACCCGCTTCAATCAGTTCCAGGGTTCGATCAAGAAGAACGGTCAGTCCCTGGGCAACGTGGTCGCAGCGCAGTTGACCTATTCGAACAACCTGGCGCGCATCGAAACGATTCGCTCCGACGGAAAGATCGAAGGAGCCGACCCCACAGTGGCTAGCTTGACGGGCAACTTGGAGGTGCGC
Organism: Pseudomonadota bacterium; assembly: GCA_041168905.1. Classification (GTDB taxonomy): domain Bacteria; phylum Pseudomonadota; class Gammaproteobacteria; order Burkholderiales; family Burkholderiaceae_C; genus JBEEJZ01. The sequence continues at coordinate 5,034 of JBEEJZ010000016.1, forward strand.
TTTGCGGATACGGAATTGATCGACGCCGCAACCAACAACACCCCGCTGGAGTTGACCTTCAGCTATGTCATTGACGCCACCAAGAGTCTGACTTTCATCGCGCATGAGGTCTACCTGCCAAAGCCCAAGCTCTCGATCTCTGGCCCCGGTGGCATTCAGGCCACCTTTGACTGGCAGGCTGCCAAGAACACCGCAGCCGGTCACATGCTGACTGTGCAACTCGTCAATGACGTGGTTGCGTACTGAAACTAAGAGGCATACATGCTCAAACTCAATCTAAAACGTGAGCCGTATTGGCTCGACCTGGTCCAAGGCGTGCGCATCAAAGTCAAGCCTGCGACCACCGCACTGGTCATGGCAGCTCGCCATGCAGCAGCCCTGATCGATGGCAAAGACCACGCGGCAGCCGGAGAGCGAACCGCCACCCTGATTACCGAGTTGGCCAAGGCTGCCATCTTGGCCTGGGAGGGCGTGGGTGATGACAAAGGCAAAGCCGCAGCCGTCACGCCTGACGGGATTGCTGCGCTCATGGAACTGTGGCCAGTGGCTGATGCCTTCGAGCGTGAATACCTGGCGGCACTCTATCTCTTGGATGCTGAAAAAAACGGCTGAAGGCCCGCACCGAATGGCACTTCGGTGGCGGAGCTACGTACTGCGGGGCATGCGAGACGACCTGTCCTGAGTGTCCGTATCAGGTGAACTCACCGCAGACCGAAGAAGGCTGGCAGGCCCTCGCTGTGCTGGATGTCTGTTCATCCCAAGTGCGCGCAGTTCAGGGCGCAGTGCTGGGTATGGACTTCAACGCGTGGATGTCTGCCAGCCAGGCACTGGATGCAGAGCCCGCTGCCATGACCCATTTTTTTCCTGCCATTGAGGCGGGCCTGACGCAAGCATTGAACAAACCCTCTCCGGATAACCCAAATGGCTGAACGTAACCTATCGATTCGACTGGCTGTCATTGACGGCGGCAAAGTCAAAGCCGAACTGGCAGACGTAGGCGAAGCCGGAGAGCGATCGCTAAAAAAGATCGAGTCGGCATCGCAGCCTGCCTCTGCTGGTCTGAACCTGCTGTCCAAGGCGGCCAACGATGCCTTCGTGCGCATGGAAGACGCCACTTCCCGCCTTGGGATGCTGGGCAGTGTGCTTGGTCGTCTTGGCCCAGCCGGGATGATCGTGGGGGCATCCGTTGCTGCGCTCGGCTATGGCATGCATCAGCTGGTTGTTCCGGTTGCTGAGGTGGGCGAAGAGCTCAACAAGCTCTCTCAGAAAACCGCTGTTTCGGTCGAGGCCTTGTCGGCACTGTTGTATGCCTCCGAGCTGTCGGACGTGAGTGCCGAGAGTTTGACCAAGGCGCTCAAATTCCTCTCGACTGCCATGTTCGATGCCAAGGTCAAGGGTGGTGAAGGCAGTGCTGCGCTCAAGGCGTTCGGGGTGTCGGCGCTGGATGCTCAAGGGCAGATTCGTCCGACTGAGCAGGTGCTGCTGGACCTGGCAGAAAAATTCGCAGCCATGCCCGACAGCGCAGAAAAGGCGGCGTTGGCCGTCAAGCTGTTCGGCAAGAACGGTCTGGACATGATCCCCATGCTCAACCAGGGGCGCGATGGGCTGAACGAGATGATGGAAGAGGCCAAGCGCCTCGGGCTGGTCATGTCCGCCGATGCAGCGCGTGCTGCAGAGGAGTTCAATGACAACATGAAGCGTCTGCACGCGGTCAACGAAGGCGTGCAGCGCCAAATCGGATCCGCGTTGCTGCCGATCCTGGCCGATTTGACGGAGCAGATGTTTCTGGCCAAAACCGAGGCCGGTGGTTTCACAAGCGAGTTGCAAGCCATCACTCACAACCGGCAACAGGTTCTGTCCTTTCTCGAGGAGGTCGCGACAGGGCTGGGATTCATTGCCGAGTCGGCAGTGCTTGCCAAGCGTGTGATCAGTCAGCCGTTTGACAGTCTGCAGGTGGTCGCCAAGGACGTGGAGACCTGGATCAAGACGGACATGCTGCGCTCCATGAAGTCCATGGGCTATGACGAGACGCAGATCAATGCCGAAATCGCCAAGTTGCAGGCGGTGCGCGATCGGTTTGTCGAGGCGGCCAACGACCGTTTGACGCATCTGACGGATAACCCCGGCTACGTCAACAAGATCGAAAAGTTCTTCGATGAGCAACGTCGCACGGTGCGCGTCATGGGGCAGAAATTTGTCCTGGAAACAGCAGAGCAAGCTGCACAGGTTCAGAAGATCTATGACGAGTTCTTGCCCAAGATGCCTCGCAAACGACCCAGTGGGTTAGATCTGTCTGGCTTTGAAAAGAACAACGAAGGCTTGCAATTCTTGAAGCAGTTGGAACAGCGTGCGTTGCGCGTGACCCAAGGCGAAGGTGCTGAGTTGCGCGCACGGGCTTTGGAGCTGGAACGCAAGGGCTACGCAGGCGTCGTCAAGGAAGCAGAGAAGTACATCGACGCCATTGAGAGGATGGAAAAGCAGAAGGAAGCTGACAAGAAGTTCGAGGAGTACGAAAAGGAGCTGCAAAAGGTCCATCAGATCACCGAGAACTACATCGGCAACAACCGCCTAAAGCAGGAAGAGTTGCAGTTGAAGCGCCAGCTTCTAGATGTAGGCGAGGTTGAGCGCGCTGCTTTGCAGACCCGCTTCGAAATGGAAAAGGCCGCTGTCATGGCGTTGCGCCAGGCCGAGCAAATCAACGACCCTGGCCTCAAAGCCGAGGCCATCGCTGCGATCAACGATGCTTTGGCGCGGCAGTTGCCGATCGTTGAAGAGCTTGCTCGGGCCAACGTGGAATACCAGCGCAGCTTTGACTATGGCCTTCGCAGTTCCCTGCGTACCTACATAGAGGACGCGACCAATGCGGCCAAGCAGGCTGAACGTGCCGTTACCGGTGCCTTCAAGGGCATGGAAGACGCGATGGTCCAGTTTGTGACGACCGGCAAGGTGGACTTCAACAGCCTGGCCAACTCGATCATTGCGGACCTGGTTCGCATCCAGATCCAAAAAATGATCACCTTGCCCTTAGCCGGGTGGATGAGCGGACTGAACCTGTTTGGTGGTTCAGGCGGCAACGGGTTGGGCGGTGCATTCCCAGCTGGAGCTACGGACCTGATGTCGGGCGGCACGATGGTGGCGCACACCGGCGGCCTGATTGGCAGCGATGTGCTGGCTACACGCACTGTCGGTCTGCAGCACTTCGATGGCGCTCAGCGGTTTCATACCGGTGGCTTGGTGGCGGGTGAGGTGCCCATCATCGCGCAGCCGGGTGAGGCGGTTTTCACGCAGGGGCAGTTGCGTGCACTCGGTGGCGCTTTGGCAAAAAACAATCCGTCGCCAGTCAAGGTTTTGGTGAATGTGACCAACCATGCTCCTGGCGTGGATGCGAGAGTTCAAACCACTCAGCAACCCGACGGGAGCACTCGGTTGGATGTGATCGTTGAGCAGATCGAGGCCCGCATGAATCGTTCCATCAACCAGGGCGTAGGCATTGCCCCCACGCTTGAGCGTCGCTATGGGCTTAACCCAGCGGTAGGAGCTTTGCGATGAGTGATGTGACCTTGCCTGCTGGCATCCCTGTTTGGCCGGACACCTTGCCGCTGCCGCGCATCGAGGGCTATGGGCTGGCCCCGCAATCGAATGCGGTGCGAACGGACATCGATGCCGGGGCGGCTCGGATGCGCTTGCGCTCCACGAGCACGCTTTATCGGGTGCGTGCGGAGTGGCGTTTCTCGCAGGAGGCGTTTGCCGTTTTTGATGCCTGGTGGATGCATGTCCTCAACCAAGGCGTTCTCTGGTTTGCGATGCCCTTGGCGGGTGGCTTGGGTGTTCAGGCGGTGCAGTCCCGGTTCATTGCGCCGTGGGACACCGAGCTGTTGCCCGGCAACCGATGGCAAGTCAAAGCGCAATTGGAAGTGCAGGAATTTCCACGGCTCACTGCCGATGAGACCCAAGTTGCTGCGGTGCTGGGGCCGGATGCCATTGCACTGGGGCAACGTCTGCACACCTGGCTCAACCAATCCATGGCTGCCGCTGATTACTGGTAGATGAATTTAAGGAACCCAATCATGACCCTCAAGACACGGCTGGATGAAGCTGTGGGAACGATCGAGGGGGATGCCCAACTGCTCCATGAGATCGTCCACGGAGATGATCAGACGACCGTAACCACGGAAGGTGGCCAGGTCAAGAGCGTGGCCAACGTCATTCATGGGGTTCAAACCCAACTTGATGCGTCCCGCCAAGATCTGACCAATCAGGTGGCCACGGCCACCCAACAAGCGAGCAATGCTGCGCAATC
>JBEEJZ010000017.1:0-3133 GCA_041168905.1 Pseudomonadota bacterium
ACCGCCTGGGCATGCCCGCGGGCAGCGAGTTCCTGGACGTGATCTCGCCGCAGTACATCGGTGACCTGATCTCCTGGGGCGCCATTGGCGCGCGCACCACCGAGAGCCAGGTCCATCGCGAGCTGGCCTCGGGTCTGTCGGCGCCCAGTGGCTTCAAGAATGGCACCGACGGCAACATCAAGATTGCGACCGACGCGATTCAAGCGGCCGCTGGCGGCCACCACTTCTTGTCGGTGCACAAGAACGGCCAGGTGGCAATTGTTCAAACCAAGGGTAACAAGGACTGTCACGTCATTCTGCGTGGCGGCAAGGCGCCTAACTATGACGCCACCAGCGTTGCAGCGGCTTGTGCTGAGTTGGAAAAGTCCAAGCTGCCAGCCACCCTGATGGTGGATTGCAGCCACGCCAACAGTAGCAAGCAGCACGAGAAGCAGCTCGAGGTGGCGCGTGACATTGCTACCCAAATCAAGAGCGGCTCCAGGAGCGTGTTCGGCGTCATGGTGGAAAGCCACCTGAACGCCGGTGCCCAGAAGTTCACCCCGGGCAAGGACGACTCCAGCAAGCTCGAATTCGGCAAGAGCATTACCGATGCCTGCCTGGGCTGGGACGATTCCCTGGCCTCGCTGGAGGTGTTGTCTGCGGCCGTCAAGGCGCGTCGCGCCTAAATAGGAGAGGCCCCGTAGCGGCACCGAGGTGCTGCTATGGGACATGACCCAAGGAAACTTGCTTTATGTCAGGTCAGCTTGGGTAACATTGCGGTAACCTCAGGCTATCAAACAGAAACAGGAGCTCGAATGCGCAGTGAAGTGAATGTGACCGTGGAAGGACAAAGCTTCTCCTTCGGAATGGATGGGCGCGATGCCGTGGCCAATGACGTTGCGCGCAAGTGGCTGGACGAGCAGTTGACGACGCTCGAGTGCGAGCCGTTGCGGGCCTCTGGCAAGGTTTTGCTGGCGGACAAGGTGGTTGCCATTGCCCGCGAGGCCGGTGTCAAGCACTTTGCCGACCCCGCTTGGGGGCCTGCTTTTGCCGATGCCGCTTGTGCCGCGTTGGGCAAAAAGAGTCTCAATGTCGACGCCGACAACCTGAGCGTCACCTACTAAGAGTTAGCCCCCGCAGGGGCCGTGAGGCGCAACCAGGCCGTTGGCAGGGTTGCGCTTTTTTGCGTTCAGGCGTTCTGCAGCGCCTGGGCCAGCTTTTGGTGAATGCCGCCGAATCCGCCGTTGCTCATACACAGGATGTGGTCGCCGCTTTGCACCTTTCCCAGCACCTGGGCAACGACCCCGTCAATGCTGTCGGCCACGCTGGCGCGTTCCCCCATGGGGCTTAGCGCATCGGCCGCATCCCAGCCCAGACCACCGCTGTGACAGAAAGCCAGATCCGCTTCTTCCAGACTCCAGGGTAATTGCGACTTCATGGCGCCCAGCTTCATAGTGTTGCTGCGGGGCTCAAAAACTGCCAGGATGCGCGCGCCGCCTACCTTTCGGCGCAGGCCGTTCACCGTGGTGCGAATGGCCGTTGGGTGGTGGGCAAAGTCATCGTAAATGGTGACCGGGGCGTCAGTAGTGCCCTGTAGGGCTACCTGGGCGCGCACCTCCATACGGCGTTTCACGTTCTCAAATTGTCCTAAAGCTGAAGCCGCCTGTTCCGGGCTGACGCCTACATGCTCTGCGGCCGCAATCGCAGCCAACGCGTTGAGCTGGTTGTGCACGCCACCCAGGTCCCAGTGCACATGGGCAACGGTCTGGCCCCGCAGCAACACATCAAAGTCATGCGGCTCGCCCTGCGCCGAAAAGTCACTAACGGCACTGCCGAAACTGCGTGTCTCACTCCAGCAACCCTGATGTAGCACGCGCGCGAGGCTTTCTTCGAGTCCGTTGAACACGACCCGTCCGGTGGGAGGCACGGTGCGCAGCAGGTGGTGAAACTGGCGCTCGATGGCGGCCAGGTCATCAAAAATGTCCGCGTGGTCGAACTCCAGATTGTTCAGGATGGCAGTGCGGGGGCGGTAATGCACGAATTTGCTACGTTTGTCGAAAAAGGCCGTGTCGTACTCGTCGGCCTCAATCACAAAGCATTTGCCCTTGCCAAGCTGGGCCGACACGCCAAAGTTCATCGGAACCCCCCCCACCAGGAAACCGGGCTCCAGACCCGCACTGTGCAATATCCAGCTCAGCATGGCGGTGGTGGTTGTTTTGCCATGGGTGCCGGCAACCGCCAGAACATGGCGGCCCTGCAGTACATGCTCGGCCAGCCATTGCGGACCGCTGGTGTAAGGTGCGCCCGCATCCAGAATGGCTTCCATTAACGGAAATTTGGCCTCACCACTGGCCAGGCGTGCCCGGCTGACCACATTGCCGACCACGAACATATCGGGCTTGAGCGCCATCTGATCGGCGCCGAAGCCTTCGATCAGGTCGATTCCCAGTGCCCGAAGTTGGTCGCTCATGGGGGGATAGACGCCGGCGTCGCAGCCGGTAACGCGGTGTCCCGCTTCGCGTGCCAGAGCGGCCAGGCCGCCCATGAAAGTGCCACAGATACCCAGAATATGAATGTGCATGGGCCTATTGTGCACAATGCTTCCATGGACTCAGCCAAAGAAGAAATCGCCTCCGCTGCCGCCCGCATGGTGGTGGAGGAGGGGTTGGAATACGGCCCTGCCAAGCGTCGGGCGGCCAAGCAACTGGGACTGTCCGGGCGCAGCGCTTTGCCGGACAACGAGGCGGTCGAAGCGGCCGTGGAGGAGTACATCGCCATCTTTTGTGCGGATACCCAACCGGTGGAATTGCAGGCCCTTCGTCAGCTGGCACTGAACTGGATGGAACGGCTGGAACGCTTTCGGCCGCATTTGGGCGGGGCGGTGTGGCGCGGTACCGCAACGCGCTTGTCCGACATATACATTCAGCTCTTTTGTGACGACCCCAAGTCGGCGGAAATTGCCCTGATCGACATGGGCATCCGGTTCGAGGTCAGCGCCGTCACGGGTTTTCAGGGTGAAACGGTCGATGCGCTGAGTATTCATGCTCCATGCCCGGTGTTGTCCGCCCATGTGGGAGTGCACCTGATGGTCTATGATTTTGATGCCGTGCGGGGTGCCTTGAGGGCCGATTCGCAGGGGCGTAAGCCCCGTGGG
>JBEEJZ010000018.1:0-4400 GCA_041168905.1 Pseudomonadota bacterium
CATCATTGCCACCGTGCTTTACCTCGCGCACAACACCCGCGTCAACATGAACGCACGCGGCATTCAAAGCGGCTGGGATTTCATGCTCGGAGGCGCCGGCTTCGATATCGGGGAAAGCTTATTCGCCTTCGACTCTGCCGAACCCTACTGGAAAGCCTATCTGATCGGTTTTACCAACACCCTTCGGGTGGCCGTTCTGGGCATCATCCTGACCACCGTGCTGGGCACGCTGATCGGTGTGGGGCGCTTTTCGCGTAACGCGCTGGTGCGTGGACTGTGCGTGTGCTATGTGGAGTTTTTCCGCAATATTCCGGTGCTGCTGCAGTTGCTGATGTGGTACCTGATGTTTACCGAAGTGCTGCCCGAATCGGCAGACCCCCTGGTGTTCGGGCCGCTATTCCTAAGTAAAGGCGGCTTGAATTTTCCGGTGCCGGTATGGGGAACCGGGCAGTTGTTTGCCGGCATCGGCATGGCAGTGGCCCTGGTAGTGGCTTTTTTCTATCGCCGCCATGCGATTCGCTCCTTTGAGCAAACCGGCATTCCTAAAAGCACCTTCTGGGCACCGGTCGGCATCATTCTGGGTTTTGGCGTGGTGGGTTGGTTGCTCGGCGGCGCGCCGATGGACTTTGACCGTCCGATCAAAGGCGAATTTGCGATTGAAAACGGTGGCGCGCTGACGCCCGAATTTTTGTCGGTACTGTTGGGCCTGACGATTTACACCGCCGCCTTTGTAGCCGAAGTGGTGCGCGGGGGCATTCAGTCGGTGGCACTGGGTCAGACCGAGGCTGCTGCCGCTTTGGGCTTGAGCCGGGGCCAGACCATGCGCCTGGTCACCCTGCCACAGGCTCTGCGCGTCATCATTCCCCCGGTTACTAACCAGTACCTGAACCTCACCAAAAACTCGTCGCTGGCCGTGGCCATCGGTTACCCAGATGTGGTGTCGATTGCCAACACCGCGATCAACCAGACCGGCCGCGCCGTCGAATGCATCGCCGTCATCATGCTGGTGTACCTGAGCACCTCGCTGTTCACGTCGATCAGCATGAACTGGTACAACAACCGCTCGGCCATCAAAGAGCGCTAAAGAGCTGACCATGACCGCTACCACTTTTGAACCTATTGCTGCGCGCCCTGCCCCGGTCAAGACCGAGGGCTTGGTCGCCTGGACCCGTTCCAACCTGTTTGGAAACACCTCTACCGCCCTGGGTACCATCGCCATCGCGTTGGTGTTGCTGGCCATCCTTCCACGCTTTTTCAGCTGGGCCTTTATCAACGCGGTCTGGGCCAAAGACTACGACGCATGCCACACCGCAGCCGGTGCCTGCTGGGGCGTGGTGGCCGAGAAATTCCGCATCATTATTTTTGGCCGCTACCCATTTGAAGAACAGTGGCGCCCCCTGGTATCTACAACTGCACTGCTGGGGCTGCTGGTAGTCAGTTGCATGCGCGCCTTCTGGAAACCCTGGCTGGCTGCACTCTGGATCGCGGTGCTGGCACTTTTCTTTACCTTGATGTACGGCGGCGCCCTGGGCTTGTCTCGGGTCGAAACCGACCGCTGGGGCGGCCTGCCGCTGACGCTGTTGCTGGCCTCGCTGTCCATGTCGATGGCATTCCCGATTGCGCTGGTGATTGCACTGGGCCGACGCTCCAAGCTGCCCGCCATTCGCAGTGTCTGCACGGTGTATGTGGAACTGATCCGGGGCGTGCCGCTGATTTCGGTGCTGTTTATGGCTTCCTTCATGTTCCCGCTGCTGATGCCCCAGGGCTTCAACATCGACGTGCTGGTACGCGTGCTGGCCGGCATCACTTTGTTTGCCGCCGCCTACATGGCCGAGGTCATTCGGGGCGGCCTGCAGGCGGTGCCCAAGGGTCAGATCGAGGCCGCTGCCACCCTGGGTCTTTCGTACTGGCAGACCCAACGCAAGATCGTGCTGCCGCAGGCGCTGGCCATGGTGGTGCCGGGCATCATGAACAACTTCATTTCCACCTTCAAGGACACCTCGCTGGTCACCATCGTGAGCCTGTATGAGCTCACCGGTGCCATGAGTCTGGCCCTGAATTCGGACGCCAACTGGCGCCCCTTCAAGATCGAGGGCTACCTGTTTATCGCCCTGATTTATTTCATCTTCTGCTTCTCCATGTCGCGCTACAGCACCTGGATTGAAAAGCAGGTCAACAAGAGCAAGTTGCGCTAAGGATTCGCCATGTCAGAACACATCATTACCTTCGACAAAGTCAACAAGTGGTACGGCAACAACTTCCATGTGTTGCGCGACATTGACCTGCAGGTCAAGACCGGTGAGCGCATCGTGGTATGCGGCCCCTCGGGCTCCGGCAAGTCCACCTTGATCCGCTGCATCAATCGCCTTGAAGAACACCAGCAGGGCCACCTGACCGTGGACGGCGTGGAACTGACGGATGACGTGAAAGCCATCGACGACGTGCGCAAAAAGGTCGGCATGGTGTTTCAGCAGTTCAACCTGTTCCCGCACCTCACCGTGCTGGAAAACCTGACGCTGTCCCCCATGTGGGTGGGCAAGATGCCCAAGAAGGAAGCCGAAGATCGCGCCATGGCCCAACTCGAGCGGGTACGCATTGCCAACCAGGCCGGCAAATACCCGCTGCAACTGTCCGGCGGCCAGCAACAGCGCGTAGCCATCGCCCGTGCGCTCTGTCTGAAGCCAAAGATCATGCTGTTCGACGAGCCAACTTCGGCGCTCGACCCGGAAATGATCAAGGAAGTGCTGGACGTAATGATCGAAATGGCCAACCAGGGCATCACCATGCTCTGCGTGACCCACGAAATGGGCTTCGCCAAAGCCGTAGCCGACCGCGTGATCTTCATGGATCAGGGACAGATCGTGGAACAGAATAATCCACACGACTTCTTTAACAATCCGCAGAGTGAACGGAGTCGGGATTTTCTCTCCAAGATTTTGGGGCACTAGACTTCCAACTCCCCCAGTACTTTACTCCCCCATCCCCCAGCCCCTTACCCCCCGCCGGGGTAAGGGGAGCCTAAGCCGGACAGCCGATTTGGTTACGTCGCTTCGGCTACGGCCTTACAGGCGTAGCGAGCAATACCAATCCAGTTTTTTGGTTTGTTGTCGCGCAAGACATGCCTTTGTCTTGTTCGCGTCTCCGGCGCTCGGGACTAGCGCCTTGAGATCTAGCCAACAAAAAAATACACCGCAACGCCTCCCCTGTAATTCCGCATTCGGCGCGCTGACACCAAATCGGCTGTCCGCATTCGGCTCCCCTTACCCCGACGGGGGGTAAGGGGCGGGGGGATGGGGGAGTAAAAATCTGGGGAGTAAAAAAACATTAGCCTAAAGAGTCCGTGCTGAATAAATCGGTTTTCAGGCTGCCGAACGGAATTGGTTTTGCTGCATCTGTTGAATTGCCCGCAGCAATTCCCTCAGGTTCAATCCACATTGGGCACAAAGAAGCCGCAGCTTCTTGAGTAGCATGCGGATGTTGTGACCCGCACCACATAGGACCGCATGTAACGCATCCCCGATGGCTCCTTTGAGGGGGTTCCTCCCCAGCCTGCCGTCCATCTTCATGTGACCGATCGCCGGTTCAATGGCGCTACGCCGTTTGATCATCGCCTTCATCGCTTGTGTCACACCCCTGCGCTGGCCAGACCTCAGGATCTGCGTGCCGGTTAGCTCTGCGCCTTGGTAGCCTTTGTCTACGATGGCAATGCTCGGGCGCTTATCAGTCAAGATTTCTACTTGCTCAATGGTCTCCTGCAAGGTGTGACCGTCATACGGATTGCCAGGCATTGAGCGCATGCCTACCACCAGGCCTTCCTTGAGCGTGGTTGCGATCGTCACTTTCACGCCGAATTCATAGGGCGTTCTGGCCTTGCCCTTAGAGATGCACTCCACCTCAGGTGCGTGCAACGCATACAGTTTGTTTCTGTCCTTGGTCTGCTGCGTCAGGATGCGCCTGACTCGGTGCAACAAGTCTTTCGCTTTGGGCTGCGCGTTGTCTGGAAGTTGTTCCAATTTGCGTTGGACTTCACGATGCACCCGGCCCACTCGGGTCTTGAGCGCTTTGACGGCTTTGCGCATGCGCTTGTATTGCTTGGCGTGGGCATAGCGGCCAACCTGCGCAGCCATTCTTGGCGCCTGCCGGTTGTAGTTCTGGCGCAGCTCAATGCCATGTTCACCTGCGAGCTTGACCAAGTGTTGGCGACTCTTCTCCAGGAGGCGGCTGTCGGTGGGGTGTGCAATCGCCTTGGGCATGACGGTGGTGTCCACAATCACTTTGTCCAGGCTGCTCTTCTTGATCAAGCCCGCTGCACGTGCCGCTTCAATGGTGACAGCCAATAGAACCTCTACGCCTTCTTCGCCAATGCGCTTTCGCCACCGCGTCAGGCTGGAGGCGTCAAT
>JBEEJZ010000019.1:0-3440 GCA_041168905.1 Pseudomonadota bacterium
TAAATGGCTTTCACGACCCATTGCCCCGCCGCCTGCATCAGCTCGCGGTCGCAATGGAACTCATCAACTTCACTCTCGTGGCCGGGCAGGACACACACCACGGTCTCGCCCCTAGCCCTCAAATTGGCAATGGCTGCGCGCAAGTCGGTTGACTCGCTCCAGGGCGCCCGTATGGCAGCTCGCAAAGGCCGCGGCGGCACGGCACCTACCAGGGCCTTGATATCCAGACTGAAGCCCACCGCCGGTCGCTTGCGCCCAAAGACCGCGCCCACCTCGTCATAGCGCCCACCCCGGGCAAGAGCGTCACCGCTGCCCTGGCTGAACACCGCAAAGCGCACGCCACTGTAGTAGGCGTAGCCGCGCAAGTCCGCCAAATCGTAAGTGACGGTCGTGCCATCCAGCTGCGCACCCAGCCACTGCAGTTGTTCCAGAGCCAGGCTCACACCCGGCAGTGCAGGCAAGACACGCCGGGCCTCTGCTAACACCGAGGCATCGCCATACAGTTGAACCAATGCCAGCAAGGCCTCGCGATGTGTCGCCGGAAAATCACGTGTGAGGCTACCGAGCTCGCTGGCATCCTTGGCTGCCAAAGCACCGTGCAGGGCTGCCAGGGCACCGGACTTCAGATCGATGCCCGCCAGCAAGGCGTTGACGATGCGCACATCCGCCATGTCCACACTCAGGCCGTCGGCCTGCGCCACGCGCAAACAATCCAGGGTGAGCAGCATCACCTCCAGGTCGGCTTCCAGACCCGGGTGACCGTAGATCTCGGCACCGAATTGCAAAGGTTCGCGGGTGGCGTGGGGTTTGTCGGGGCGCGTATGCAGGACGGGGCCGCAGTAGCACAGCCTCGTCAGGCCTTGTCGATTGAGCAAGTGCGCGTCGATGCGAGCGACCTGCGGCGTGCTGTCGGCGCGCAGCCCCATCATGCGACCGGAGAGCTGATCCACCAGCTTGAAAGTCTGCAGATCCAGCGCCTCACCCGTGCCAGTCAGCAGGGATTCAAGGTGCTCCAGGAGGGGCGGCATGACCAACTCGTAGCCATAGCGACGCGCCATGTCCAGCAGGTCTCGACGTAATTCTTCGATGTGACGAGCCTCAGAGGGCAAGACATCGGCAATGTGATCCGGCAGGACCCAAGCGGACATGAGATTCAGGGGGAGCTGTTAAAACCGGCATTTTACCGGGCTTGGGTCGCCGATCCGGCAAAGAAGCGGAAACGCTAAGACAGCACAAGCACGCAAATCAGGCCGACAGCGATGCTGCACAGGCCAAAGAAGCGCAACTGGCCATCACGCAAACCCAACAACTGCTGAAAGGTTCTGCGCCACGCGTTGGGAAACAACAGGGGAAACAGGCCCTCGATCACCATCACAAGGGCCAGTGCCAGCCAAAGATCGTCCAGATTCACGCCTTATTTCCGACCGGCAGGAGTAGCAGCGGGCGCAGCACCGCCACGGAAGGCTTTGAAGAAATCGCTGCTGGACGGGTCGATCACCATCACGTCACTCTTCTTGCTGAAGCTGGTTTTGTACGCTTCCAGGCTGCGGTAAAACTGGGCGAACTGGGGATCTCGGCCAAAGGCTTCGGCATAAATACGAGCGGCCTCCGCATCGCCCTCACCCTTGATTTTTTGCGCGTCACGGTAGGCATTGGCAATCGTCACCTCACGCTGGCGATCCGCATCAGCGCGAATTTTTTCGCCTTCGGCTGCACCGGTGGAACGCAACTCGTTGGCAACACGCTTGCGTTCAGCCTCCATGCGCCGGTAGACCGACTCGGTGATGGCTTCCACATAGTCCGCGCGCGTGATTCGCACATCCACCACATCCACACCCCAGGGCTTGGCGCCGCGCACCTTGTCCAGCACCTCGGCCTTGACATCCGCCATCAGGGCTTCACGCTTGGTGGACAGCACCTCTTTGACCGTGCGCCGATTGATTTCTTCCTGAAACGCATTGCGAACCACTCGGTTGAGCTGGCTGGCGCCCGCAGACTCATCCAGACCCACGTTGCGGATGTACTGTGATGGGTCAGTGATGCGCCAGCGCACATACCAGTCGATGACCACACGCTGTTTTTCAGCCGTCAACATGGGCTCGGTGTCTACGCTGTCCAGGGTCAAGAGACGCTTGTCGATATACGTCACATTTTGAAAGGGGGGCGGGAGTTTGACGTTGAGCCCAGGCTCCGTGATCACATCCTTGATCTGGCCCAGCGCGTACACCACGCCAAATTGGCGCTGATCCACCACAAACAACATGGAACTGGCCAAAGCCAGCACCACCAGCAACGAAGAAAAAATAAAACCAAGCCGGTTCATGACGGGCTCCTATCGGGTATCGCGATCACGCGAACGCGAAGCATCGCGGTTGCGCAGGTCGTTTGACAAGGTGGTGGCAGGACCAGAGGTCGCGCCATTCGCAGATGCTGGCTGTGCAGGTGCAGCGGCTTCCGGCGCACTCGCTGCAGGTAGACCCGACTGCATGATCTTGTCCAACGGCAAATAAAGCAGGTTGCTTCCCTGCCGTGACTCGACCAACACCTTGGTCACATTGCCGTAGATCTGCTGCATGGTGTCCAGGTACATACGATCTCGTGTAACCTGCGGCGCCTTCTGGTATTCGGCCAGCACCGAGCGGAAGCGCTGGGCATCACCCTGAGCCTGGGCCACGATGCGTTCCTTGTAAGCGTCAGCCTCTTCCTTCAGCCGGGATGCGGAGCCCACCGCACGGGGCACCACATCATTGGCGTAGGCCTGGGCCTCGTTCTTGGCGCGTTCCCGCTCTTGGCCAGCTTTGAGCACATCGTCAAACGCCGCCTGCACCTGCTCGGGCGGGCGCACCCCACCTTGCTGCAAGTTGATACCGACCACTTCAATACCCACCTTGTAGCGATCCAGAATACTTTGCATCAGGTCCCGTACGCGGATACCAATCTGGTCGCGCTCCTCAGCCAGGGCTGAATCCATGCGCATCTTGCCTACCACCTCGCGCACGGCGGTTTCTGCGGCCTGCACAACCGCATCACCCGGGTTCTTGCTTTCAAACAGGTAAGCACGTGCATCGCTGAGGCGGTACTGCACGGCAAACTTGATTTCAACAATGTTCTCGTCTTCAGTCAGCATCGCTGATTCACGCAAGCCCGTCGACTTGATGATGGCATCGCGCCCCACGTCCACAGAACGGATCTGGGTCACGAAAATCAGTTCGTGGCGCTGAATGGGATAAGGCAAACGCCAGTTGAAACCGGCGCCCACGGTCGACTTGTACTTGCCGAACTGGGTAATGACGGCCTGCTGGCCTTCCTGCACGATGAAGAAACCGGTGCCCAACCAGATCAATACGACAACGGCAGCGATCAGTCCCGCGCCGATACCGGCACTTTTCATGTCAGGCTGGAAGCCACCACCGCCAGTTCCTCCACTGCCACCGCGCCTT
>JBEEJZ010000020.1:0-2587 GCA_041168905.1 Pseudomonadota bacterium
ACTTGTGTATACCGGCACCAATCCAGTGAACATCTTGTTGAACTGGTCACGGCACTTGTCAAAGTCGCTTTTTCTACTCAGGGTGTGAAATAGTTTGAGCAAATCCAGATAAACCAATGGATTGGCATTGGCGCCATTGGCAATTCCAGACTCCAAAACGGCGACAGCTTCGTCATGCCGTCCCAGTGCCATAAAAAACTCTGCCTGCTGGCGAATGTCCAGCATTTCCTTGGTGTTCACAGAACGCAGCGCACCAGAAATACTGAGGCCGAAGTCTCTGCGGTTGACGGACGTGTAATCCGTATCCTTTGAAAAAGCCGAGGATAGGCTGGAGCTAGGCAACTGCGTGTCCGCAGTATCGGCGGTATCGGGGTCTTCACCCATCCCCAGGTCAATATCCACGGATTGGACAGACAAAGGATTGACCAGCGCGGACTGCGTCGCTACCGGTGCCATGCGCGCAGGTACACCCACATCGTCGGAACCATGTATTTTGATGATGGGAACCGCTTTCGCTGCATTGGGCTCATACAGGGATTCTTGGGCAGAGTCTGCCCCCCACCAAGGAGCCCGCTCAACCGCTCCGGGGCGTCGATTCCAGAGGAAAGCAAGCCCGCCAAAACAGGCTAAAAGCGCCGCAATCAAACCATACACAACAGGATTCGCATACCGCTGGGCCTCTGCCTCCGCAAGCCGATTGCCGACCTCTTCTAACGATTGGCGATTTTTTGCAGTGACATCAGTCAGGTTTTTCAGGCCGCCTTCCAAAGACTGCATTCTTGCTTCATCGCGCAAGACGTCTTGTGCGCTGGCATTCAGCGCACGCCAAGTCGCCAATGCCTCAATACGCTTTTGTAAATCTTCCACTGGCGATGTCAGCAGTTCTGTCGTGGACTTGAGAACTGGATCGCGATCGGACAATCCGTCCATAGGCGTCAACTTCAGTCGGGCACGCCTGGATGCCTTCAGACTCACCAAACCGTCGCTCGCCTTAGAGGCACTGCCCGCTGCAGTTGCTGTGGATCTGTTTTTGGCTTTATTGCTTGCGGGCTTGGCAATAGACTGGCTTTGCGAGCCTGCGTTGCCACCAGCAGCGGACGAATTGCTTGCAGCGCTGGAGCGGTCATCCCCGGCAATGGAGACGTTCGCAGGGACACTGGGCGCTCTCACGGACGCGACAGCAGCGGCAGGGTCACTCGGCAAATCTGCCAATAAAACATATTTTCTGGATGTTTTCTGGTTGCACGTTGCTTTGAGATACACCGTAACAACGGGCTCATCCACCTTGGCTTCGGACTGAATGCGCAAAGCAAGGGACTGAGGCCCATCTGCTGGCTGCACTTTCACAGACACCCGGCCCGACTCTTGCCGGGAATCCCCATAGAAAACCTCAGCCTCAAAGCAAGAGCTGCTCACCTCTTCCTCAGGACTGAACTGGGCGACGACCGAAAGATCCAGACCCTGCCCCAAAAGCGCGGCACCACGCGCACGGCCCAGCGTCAATGCATTGCCTTCCGAAAGGCTGCAAATCAGCACCAAAGGCAGAACCAAACCAGCGGGGGAGAAAAATATCTTCATTACTGCTATACATTTTCGCACACACTTTTGCCTGTACAAGGCAGGCCCCATAACTGTTGTTTTGACGATAATCGACACATGAAATTGCAATACTCCAAAGTCGGCATCATTGGCACAGGCGCGATGGGCCGGGGCATCGCCCAAATCGCCGCGCAAGCAGGTAGCCAGGTCATCTTGTTTGACACCAACACGCAAGCCGCTGTCACCGCGCAAACCCAGCTTCAGGCCCAATGGCAAAGCTTGGTCAAAAAGCAGCGTATCAGCGAGGCAGATGCCCACACCTATTTTGAGCGCCTGAGTTTGGGCTCCCAGCTGGCAGATTTGTCGGACTGTGACCTCATCGTGGAAGCTATCGTTGAGCGGTTGGATGTAAAAACCAAGCTATTTGGCGAGCTGGAAGACGTCGTCAGTACATCAACCGTTCTGGCATCCAACACGTCCTCCTTGTCGATTACGGCAATTGCAGCCCGCCTCAAACACCCAGAGCGGTTTGCGGGTTTTCATTTTTTCAACCCCGTTCCACTCATGAAAGTCGTGGAGGTCATTGGTGGCCTGAGAACCTCGCAAAGTGTGATCGAAGGACTTTGCCAATGTGCACGCAATATGGGGCACACACCCGTGGTCGCCCAAGACACGCCTGGCTTCATTGTCAACCACGCTGGGCGAGGCTACGGAACAGAAGCATTGAAGATTGTGTCGGAAAGTGTCACCGACTTCGTGACGATCGACAAAATCTTGCGAGACCAAGCGGGATTCAAACTCGGCCCGTTCGAGCTGATGGACCTCACCGGGCTTGATGTGTCGCATCCAGTGATGGAGTCCATCTACCATCAATATTTTGAGGAGTCGCGGTACCGTCCTAACGTCATCACTACCCAGCGTTTGGCGGGCGGGCTGCTGGGACGAAAGTCAGGCCAAGGCTTTTACAACTACATTGACGGCGCAATACAAATTGCACCAGAGGCAGCGGTACCTGACATCGAAGAAATGCCACCCGAGTGGCACTCAC
>JBEEJZ010000021.1:0-11260 GCA_041168905.1 Pseudomonadota bacterium
ATCAGGCAGGTGACCAGGCATTTTCTTTGGCTGACTCTCAGCAAAGTCAGCCGATGGAAGAGGTGGCAGCGCTGCGATTGCCCCAAGCACCTCGTCCAGTCGATCCACAAGCTGCGCCGCCAGCTCGGCCAGCAAGAGTTGCGACGATGCGTCAGCCGCCTTGTCAGGAACCTCCATGCATTGCTGCAAAGCTCGCACAGAGGTTGCCAGATCCATCATCCCCAGCATGGATGCGCTGCCATGCAAACGGTGCAGCCGTTTGCCGAAAGTCACCCCTTGGGGCGCATCGACTGGCAGTGCCCAGGCCTGCTTCAGGCTGGTCGTGTCGGTGTACTCGGCCGCAAAGCCCTGCAGCAACTGCCGAAACAAGGTGCCATCACCGCCCAAGCGCGTCCGCACCGCGTCGGTCTCAATGCCAGCAACCACGGGCCAATCCGCAGGGTCAACCGTCTTCGCCATACCCCGGACCCCATCCGTCCGGCCAGGCCGGGGCTGAGCGTAGCGAAGCAGGGTCTGGACCACGCGGTCGGGATCGATGGGCTTGGCCATGTAATCGTTCATACCCGACATCAACGCCGTCTCGCGCTCACTCTGCAGAGCGCCCGCCGTCAAGGCAATCACGGGTAAATCGGCCAGCCCCAGGTCCTGTCTGATCAGGCGAGTGGCCGTAAAGCCATCCATCTCAGGCATTTGCACGTCCATCAACACGAGGTCAATTTCCGGGTCTTCTCGCAGACGTTGCAAGGCCTGCACCCCGTTATCGGCCAGAACCACGTCTGCACCATCCAGCGCCAGCACCTGTTGCCCAACCTGCCGGTTAATGGCACTGTCGTCCACCAGCAAAATGCGCAGTCCTGCCAGACGGGATGAACCCAACACGGGGGTTGATAGATTTCCGGCAGCCAAGGTCATGCAGATGCGCTCGTCCGCACGGGGCAGGGTGAGCGTGACGCCAAAAGCGCTGCCCTGGCCAGCCTGGCTGCTGATCAATCCGACCTTTCCGCCCATCAGTTCCACCAAACAGCGCACGATGTACAACCCCAGACCGGTTCCCCCGGAGCGCCGCGTGCTGGTGGCATCCAACTGGGAAAACGGCTTGAACAGCAAGGGCTGCAATTCATCTGGAATGCCAATCCCGGTGTCGCGGACCACCATCGCCACTGTCACGCGATCGTCTGGTGCATCGGTCAAGGCCACATCCAGACTCACCTCGCCCTGTTCGGTGAACTTGATGGCGTTGCCCAGCAAGTTCATGAGAATCTGCCGCAAACGCACCGCATCGCCCACGACTGCCCGAGGTTGCCCGTCAGACATGTCCAGCCGCAACGTCAAGCCCTTGTTCTGAGCTGGTGCCTGCATCAAGTCCACCATGTCACGCAGAAGTGATGGCAGGCAAACAGGCTGTGCGTCCATCGTCATTTCGCCAGCCTCGATACGCGATAAATCGAGCACGTCGTTGATGACGGCCAGCAGGCCCTGGCCCGCCAGTTTCAACTTGCGGACAAAGTCCCGCTGAGCCTCGGTCAGCTCCGTGCGCTCCAGCAGGTAGGTCAAACCTATCAAGGCATTGAGCGGAGTCCTGATTTCATGACTCATATTGGCCAGAAACAGACTCTTGGCCTGATTCGCAGCCTCGGCCTGCAAGGTGCGCATGGCCAGCTGATTGGCTTGTTGCAGCTCATGCTCAAGCTGCTTGCGCTCGGTCAGGTCGGAGGAGATGCCAATAAAACCATCGAGCTCGCCCCGCTCGTTGCGCAACTCCCCCACGGTCAGCAAAACCGGGATACGAGTACCGTCACGGCGAACATATAGCCACTCATTGTTGTCACCGGCCACGGAGCGGACATCGGGACGGAAGATCTCCCCCCGAATCAGCGGGCGCCCGAGCCGCTGCGACAAGGCCCGGACACGACTACGCACCTCCTGCGCATCATGAAACTGCGACATGACGGCAGAGCCGATCACCTCACTGGCGCTATAGCCCAATAATTTTTCGGCTGCCGGATTGAACAGCTTCACCGTACCTTCGGCATCCGTCACGATCACAGCGCTCAGGGCGTTGTTAATCAGGATCTGCTCGCGCGCGGAAGCCATCTCCAGTTGCACGCCCCGCTCCTGCACCTGTCTGGCCAAGGTCTGATTGAGGTGCAGGATCTGGGCCTCTGCCGCCTTGCGATCGGTAATGTCGCTAACCAGCGTGGCGATGCCATGCACATGACCTTCGGCATCCCGTATGGGCGATGCAGAGATCGTCACATCCAGCAGACTTCCGTCCTTTCTGCGACGCACGGTGTCAAAAGCAGTCAGAGACTGACCCGCCGCCACTTTCACCAGAATGTCACGCTCCTCCTGCAACCTGTCAGGGGGAATAATGAGCTCCAGCAAGGTCCGACCCAGCACCTCCTGAACTGGATAACCAAAAATCTGCTCCGCAGCAGCATTCCAGTCGGTGACCACGCCCTCCAAGGTTTTACCAATTACCGCATCGCTGGAACTTGCCACGATGGCCGCCATGCGCTCTTGCTGCATCAAAATCTGCTTGCGCTGTCGCGTTCCCTGGCGCAGCAAGACCCACAAAAGCATCGTCGCAGATACACCCCCAGCCACTATCAAAAACAGGGCAAAGGGGTTGCGCTGGTTCAGCTGGCGCACAAAAGCCGGACGTGCGCTGACATCCAGGGCCCACTGCCGTCCGTAAATGGGTAAGACGACGCGACGGGACAGCCCGGCGGAAAGCTGGCGAGCTCGCACCTTGGAGCCGTGCAATACCTCCTCACCGCTGGGCGATGTGGCATCGGTCAGGGTCAACGCGATCGGACCGTCCGGCGGCTCCAAGCCTCGGAGCACCTCACCCAATTCCATGGGCGCATATGCCCAACCCAGAATCGCATCGCGCCGCTCCTGGAGCGTGGAAATCGGTGCGGCGGGTCTGTAAATTGGCAGCAAAAGCAACACCGACTGCAGGACACGCCCCTCAGACTGAACCAGCGTGATGGGCCCTGTCAGAACGGGTTCACCCAGATCCCTGGATAGCTCTGCCGCCTGACGCCGATTGGCCTCGGAGGCCACATCCAGCCCCACGGCAGGCAGATTGGCTGCTTGCGGTTCGATGTACTGGATGACGTAGCGATCGCCCGCATGAGGTTCGATTTGCCGGATGCGAAAGTCCGGAAAGCCATCACGGCGGGCCTGAATCAGAAACGCGTCGACCTGATCGGCCGGCACGCGGCGGATAAAACCAAAGCCCCTGGCACCCGGAAACTCACGTTCGATATCGCGCGAAACACTGTACTGGTGGAATCGCTCACGCGTCACGCTATCGCCGCCAGCACCAATCACCAAACCGCGCGCGCCCCGCAAACCATAGGCGTAGCGCCCCATGCGCGTCCGAATCTCCTGAACCAACTGCTCGGATGCCGCTTCGAAGCGGACTTGCTGTTCTTCCAGATTGTCGTAGCGCTGCCACCACGCCACAGCCAGCGCAAGCAGCAGTCCGGCGATCCAGGCCCAGAATCCAACATCAAACAAAGGGCGGATGCGGAACATATTGAACAAACTCAGCCCAGGCAGGCACGCGCCCTGCCGCTGTTCTTGGCCGCGTACAGAGCCTGGTCAGCCGCTTGCAGCAGACGCTCAGGTCGATGGATGTCCAGTGCCGCAGTGCTTGCCACACCGATGCTGAGCGTGACAAATGGCGCCACCTCCGAAGTCGCATGCGCGAGCCCGAGGTCAGCCATGCTGCTCAACAGGGCTTGCGCCACATGCATGGCACCGGCACTGTCCGTGTCTGGCAGCATCAGAATGAATTCTTCGCCTCCGTAACGGGCCACCATATCGCCCGGCCTTTTGCAAAGACGCTTGAGTTGGGCCGCAACGCCCTGCAGGCACTCGTCGCCGGCCTGATGCCCGTAATGATCGTTGTAACGCTTGAATTGGTCGACATCCACCATCAGAAGGGCCAGCGGCTGTCCACTGCGCCTGGCCAGCCGCCAGGCGTGCGCAAAGGCCTGATCAAAAGCACGGCGGTTGGCCACACCTGTCAATCCATCGTGGGTCGCCATTTCGCGTAACTCATGCGTCAACTGCCGCACCTTGAGCTGGGTCTGCACCCGGGCCATCAAGGGCGCGGTTCGGATGGGCTTGGTGATGAAGTCGGAAGCGCCCTGTTGCAGGACCGCCACCTCCAGAGCTTCTTCGTCATGGCTGGTGACAAAAATCACAGCCACCTCCTGCAACGAGGGGTCCTGCCGCATGTCGCGCATGACCTGCAGCCCGCTCATATCGCCCAACTCAGCGTCGAGCAGCACCAGATCGGGCAGCCATTCACGGGCCTGGCGCAAGGCCTCTGCACCTGAATTGGCGAAACGGATGCTCGCCACCGGTTTGAGCAAGCGGCCCATGATCTGGATGACATTGGGGTCATCGTCCACGAGCAACAATTTGGGCAGCGTAGGCATGGTCTCCTTCATGAAAGACAGCGAACCGACACCATCAAGAAACAACGAGCCTCAGGTATCCATCCACTGATCCAATTTCTGCGCCTGGGGCTGGGCGTTCAAATGGGCTTGCTGCGGCACGCAAGAGCCCTCGGGACGGCTCACAGAGAGTTGCTCAATGGCTCGCCACAACAAGGCAATCTGCTCATCCTGGTCCTTGCACGAGTCAATCAGACCACGCAGGGTCTGGCTGACCGGGTCATCCTCCTGGGTGATGCCGTAGGCAGAAAACTGGCGTGCCGGCGTTGCATCGGCACTGGCACCTTCGCGCGAGGGGATGATCCGCGCGGGTATGCCCACGGCCGTCGCACCAGCGGGCACCGGCTTGATCACCACCGCATTGCTGCCGATCTTGGCGCCATCTCCCACCACAAATCCCCCCAGCACCTTGGCTCCGGCGCTCACCACCACATCCTTACCCAGGGTGGGATGCCGCTTGACGCCCTTGTAAAGCGAGGTACCGCCCAAAGTCACACCCTGGTAGATGGTGCAACCATCACCAATTTCTGCGGTTTCGCCCACCACCACGCCCATGGCGTGGTCAAAAAAAACGCGCTGGCCCAGTACTGCACCGGGGTGGATCTCGATACCCGTCAAACCGCGCGACAGGTGAGACACAAAGCGTCCCAGCCATTTGAAACCATGCGTCCACAGCCAGTGGGCACTCCGGTGCAAGACCACCGCATGCAGACCGGGATAACAGGTCAATACCTCCCAGGTGCTGCGAGCAGCGGGGTCCCGGTCAAGAATGCATTGAATATCGGAGCGAAGTCTGGCGAACATGAGCACAGTCTAGTCGCTTGCATGGCCGTTGGCGGGCTTGTGCTTCGCCATCATTTTGGCGATGCCGCGCAGGATGTGGATTTCTTCACGGGTAACGCCCGCACGGTTGAACAATTGGTTCAATCGGGGCATCAGCTTTTTGGGGGCATCAGGATCCAGAAAGCCTATGCTGACCAGGGACCGTTCCCAGTGAGCCAGCATGCCCGCCAGTTCCTGCGCATCGGCCCGCCCATCCAGCTTCGTCTCAGGGACAACGTCACCGGGGGGCACTGCGGCTGCAAAACCACCCAGGGCCAGGCGCCACTCATAAGCAATCACCTGCAAGGCAGCGCCCAGATTAAGTGAACCAAACCCCGGGTTGCTGGGGATGCTCAGGCAGGTGTGGCAGCGGTACACGTCTTCGTTACCCATACCAAATCGCTCCGAGCCAAACAAAAACGCCACCCCTTCCTGGGGCATCTGCGCGGTCGCCCCACCCTGAGACTCCCGCTGCGCCCTGGCCAGTTGCTCGAAGTGAGGGCGAGGCGTGACGGTGGGGGGGCCAAAGTCGCGCGGCGTCATGGCAGTGGCACACAAATGGGTCATGCCTTCAAGAGCCTCATCAAGCGTGTCCACCACGCGCGCCTTGGCCAACACATCCAGGGCGCCGCTGGAACGCTGGATGGTTTCCTCCCGCCGCAGGACATTGGCCCAACGCGGCGCCACCAGCACCATGTCGTCAAAGCCCATCACCTTCATGGCTCGTGCCGCTGCGCCGACGTTGCCGGCATGGCTGGTCTGGATCAGGATGAAACGGGTTGCAATCGTCAAGGGTGACATGGCCATCATGGGGCAGTGCGGGCGCAGTTAAAATCGGGTATTGTCGCCGTCCGTATCGCCGGATCCCGCATTGCTCTTCACCCAACCGCCGCCTTGTTCAGGCAGCGGGGTAACCTCACAATTTATGTCGCTATCCAACCTGCACCCCATGATCAATGTGGCCGTCAAGGCCGCGCGCGCCGCTGGCGCCATCATCAACCGGGCTGCGCTCGACGTCGAATCGGTGCGCATCTCGCAAAAGCAGGTCAACGACTTTGTGACAGAGGTAGACCAGGCCAGCGAGCAGGCCATCATCGAGACGCTGCTGGGCGCCTACCCCGGCCACGGCATACTGGCCGAGGAATCCGGCCAGGCCCATGGCGCCAAAGACTCCGAGTACATCTGGATCATCGATCCACTCGACGGCACCACCAATTTCATCCACGGCTTTCCGGTGTACTGCGTGAGCATCGGCTTGCAGGTGCGCGGAAAAATGGAACAGGCCGTCATTTATGACCCCACCCGCAACGACCTGTTCACGGCCACCAAAGGCCGTGGTGCCTACATGAATGACCGACGCATCCGGGTCTCCAAACGCACCCGCTTGCAAGAGTGCATTGTGTCCACGGGTTTTCCCTTCCGCCCGGGTGACAACTTCCCCAACTACATGGCGATGATGAGCGACGTGATGCAGCGTAGCGCTGGCCTGCGTCGCCCCGGCGCGGCAGCGCTGGACCTGGCCTACGTGGCGGCAGGCTTTACCGACGGCTTTTTTGAGACCGGCTTGCAGCCCTGGGATATGGCAGCCGGCTCCTTGCTCGTTACCGAAGCTGGCGGTCTGGTGGGCAACTTCACCGGTGAAGCCGACTTCCTGCACCAAAAGGAATGCCTGGCGGGCAACCCCAAAATTTACGGACAGCTGGTGTCCATGCTGGGCAAATACAGCAAGTTTGCCAGCGCAGGCGACAAGGCAGCTTTGCGCCAGGCCGCACAAGTTACCGTGAGCGAGGTAGCTGACGATGCCGCAGCGGATGGCACAGGTACGCCGCCAACGGCCGATTCCGACGCCCCTTTTTGAGTAGTTAACGCCCGGCCAGCAGGCGAAGATAGGACTCGCGCGTCTCGGGTGAGACTGACGCGAGCACCTGCGTGTATGCCGTCTGGTGGCGCACCAGCAAACGAGCCGACGCTGTGGCTTTGGTTTTGCAAAACCAATGGCAGGTGTGCTGCATCAGGAACAACTCAGCTGACATCACAAAAGCCTTGTCCCTGGCGGAACGTCCATCCGGGTTTTGCGCGGCGCGAGACAAACCCTGGGCGTGGATGCGCAAGGCAGCCCTCAGATCAAAGGATGCCGCCGGCCACACCCGCTCGATCAGCGGCAATGGGATCTTGTTCACCCGGGTCAGCTGAGGTTCAAGCTTGTTCACATCGGCCACAAAACGGTTGAACTGATCGCACAAGGTTTGCTCCGTGGTCGCCAGGTAATTCCAGACCTGCTCACGGCGCTCAAGCTCGCTTTCCCCCAGGGCACGCAAATAGCCCTGAGTCAGCGTTTCCATCATTTTTTCAATTTGATACTGGCCCAGCTGCGCACCCAGCAGTGCGATGCGCCGCTGCTGATCTCGGGAACGAACGAAGTGCAGGGCGATAGCCCCTGTGAAGATGAGGTACAGGAAATCCATGACAGGCTGGGTGTTGCGACGATGTTGCCCAAGTGATCAGTGTAGTTGGCGCCACTTTTTGGAGTGCCGCCACTAAACGCAGTGATGGGCGGCCTCAAATCATGAACTATTGAAGCGGAAGTGGTCTAATTGCTGCACTGCACCAATTAATGACCTCCTTTGAAAGGGAAACACCATGAACTACTCTGCTGACCAACTCATCTCCAGCCAAAAGGCCAACGTCGAAGTGATGACCGGCCTGTCTCAAAAAGCCTTCGCTGGCTTCGAGAAACTGGTTGAACTGAACATGGCTGCCACCAAGGCAGTTGTGAACGAGTCTTTCGCCAACCTGCAGTCCCTGGCTGCAGTGAAAGACGTGCAAGAACTCGTGTCGCTGCAATCCAGCCTGGCCAAGCCCATGGCTGCCAAGTCGGCCTCTTATGCTCGTCACGTGTATGACATCGTTTCCGGCACCGCCGCCGAATTCACCAGCGCTTTTGAAGCCAAGGCCGCCGAGTCGCAAAAGACCGTTGCTTCCCTGGTTGAGCAAACCCTGAAGAACGCTCCCGCCGGCTCCGAAGCTGCCGTGAACGTGATCAAGAGCGCCATGGAAGCCAGCAGCAACGCTGTTGAGTCCGCTCAAAAGGCTGCCAAGCAAGCTGCCCAGTTGGTGGAAACCAATCTGAAGGCCGCTGCCGAAGCCGTCTGATTCGTCAGGACCCTTCAAAAAATGGCGCCTCCGGGCGCCATTTTTTTGTCTGAAAGGTTTTGTATCAGAGTGAGGCCCTAGGCCTCAAGCAAGATCAGACAAAAACGCAAGCGCAGGAAAGTCGATGACCCGGTAGCTCTTCTGGTCAGCGCCCTGCCCCACAGTCAACATATGCACCGGCACGCCACCGCCCATGGACCAGCGCGTGTGCACGCACAGATGTCCCGGCAACAGTTCATGGACATCATCCACCACCACCGCCGCAAATTGGTCGCCCACCGCCAGCACCAATACCTTGGACTCAGGTGCAGGCGCTCGCCGGGGTTGCTGCGTGAGTACGCGTAAATCAAGCATCGGCAAGCTCTGTCCACGCCACTCCAGATGTCCCAGCAGAGCAGCCTGCGAGCTTTCAGCAGGGGCGTAGCTCATCGGGTAGGTCATGATTTCGCGTAACAGCGCCATGGGTGCGGCCCAAGCCTGGCGTGCAGTGAACACCACGTAGGGACCCGTCACTGCTGCCATCTCCGTCTCGTCCAAACCTGCAAAACTACCGCGAAGTGCAGTCCCTGATGGTCCTGAGGACTGACTCAGCGTGCTTTCCGGCCAGTGTTGAACCAGCGCCTGCGCATCCAGCAGCAGTACACGCTGCTGCATTTCAGGCAGCATCACCGTGCCACTGATCAGGGCAGTCTCAGCCTGCCCTACCTCCAGATGCGGCTGCACCTCCTGGCATCCAAAGCGCCGTACAGACTGCAAGGCATCCACAGGAACACCGATCATGCGCCCCCCGTGCTGCAGTATCAACACCCACGGGGCAATGGCTGCATCCGGCTCGGGCTGGCCCAAAGCGTGCAGGACATGAATCACCGGCACGTCGTGCCCGCGCCAGCGGCACAGGCCCAACAACTGAGAGGCAGGTCCAAACAAGCTTTGCAGGCTCGGCATGGCCAGCACCTCGCCCACCGCATCAGCAGGCAGACCCAGCAAACTTTCCCCGGTTCGAACCACGGCATAAGACTCCGTCATGGTCTGAGCAGGGGCCCTACCCTGGGATGATGAGCCTGGGTTGAGCTTTGCCGAACCGGCGGCCTCGCCTCGGGACCACACCTGCGCCATGGCCATCAAGCGCTCCGGGTCGAGCAGGCTGACTGGGGCTTGCTGGGTCTCAGCCCTGGCCACACTGTGAAAAAAACCCTCGGCGTCATCGTCGTGATGGATTTGGTGCACGTCCTGTCCTTGCACCCGAAGCAGGCCTTGCACGCTGTCGATCGCCAAGCCCAGCACCCGCCCACCCGCATTCAGGATCGCGACCTGAGGGCAAGGGGGACCTGCGGGCGCTGCCGGTGCCAGCCACAGCCGCAGATCGACCATGGGCACCAAGTGCCCCCGGTGCTCAAACACGCCCACCACCGGCCCCTGGTTGCGCGGTAGCGTGGTGATAGCCTGTGGCCGCATCACCGCTTGAACCAAATGGTCCGTCTGGACCCCAAATACCAACTCGCCTAAAACCAGCAGTGCGAAAGTGAGGGGTGGCTGCGCAGCCACAACATCTGGCGTCTCAGGCTCGCTGATGGCTGCCATGGTCAAGGTGCGTTCAGGGTGGTTTGCTGCACCTCAGCCAGCAAGGACGCGACGTTGCGAGTCGCGTCGGCCTGCTCCGCGGTCGAGGTATTGATCTGATTGATGGACTGATGGGTGTCATCCACAGATCGAACGATTTGATCGAAGGCCTCTTCCACCTGCGCTGAAATACGACCGCCTTCATCCACGCGATTGACGGTGTCTGTAATGAGCCGGGCAATTTCCCGCGCCGCCAAAGCGGATTTTTCAGCCAGCTTGCGCACCTCGTCGGCCACCACCGAGAAGCCCAGACCATGCTCACCTGCGCGCGCTGCCTCAATTGCGGCATTGAAGGCGAGCAAATTGGTCTGCGCGGCAATGTCACCAATGGTCTTGATGATGTCATTGATATCGCGAGAAGAGTTCTGAATCTGCATGATCGACTCACGCGAGCGGGCCAGAAGTCGGGTGCCATCGGCCGCCTCGTGCTGGGTGGTCTGGGCCAGCTCGCTGGAGCGGGCCGCATTTTTGGCAATGCTGTCGATTGATGCCGAAAGTTCCTCCAGCACATCGCTGATGGCACTGACCTTCTCGCGTATCAGCTGTTCGCGGTCCACCTGCCCTGTGATGTCCATGGCGTATTTCACGACCTTGAATACCTTGCCACTGGCATCCAGCACCGGGTTGTAGGTGGCCTGAATCCAGACCTCCACCCCATGTTTGCCCACGCGCTTGAAGCGCCCGGACTGAAACTGCCCCTCACTGAGATTGGCCCAGAAATTCCGGTACTCCGGGGACTTGACCAAACCCTCCTCACACAACAGGCGGTGATGCTGGCCGACCACCTCTTGCGGCGTATACCCCAGCACACGCAAGAAATTGTTGTTTACGTCCAGCACAACGCCTTGAAGGTCGAACTCGACAACGACCTGGGAGCGTGAGATAGCCTGCAACTTCCCCTCGAACTCGGCGTTGAGTCGCTTGGCCCCTGTGATGTCGGTGGCAAATTTAACCACCTTCAACACCTTGCCAGCCTCATCAAAAATAGGGTTGTATGAGGCCTGTATCCAGACCGCTTGCCCATTTTTAGCCAGTCGTTTGAACTCACCGGCGTGCAATTCACCACTGGCAAGATGCTTCCAGAACAGATCGTATTCAGACGATCGCGAAAACTCGGGCTCACAGAACAAGCGGTGATGCTGGCCGACCACTTCATCGAGCGTGTAGCCAAAAACCTTCAAAAAATTGGA
>JBEEJZ010000022.1:0-3488 GCA_041168905.1 Pseudomonadota bacterium
CACCCCGGCAACCAGCCGCTGGACGCCCTGCTGGCCGCAGGCGCTCGCACCTGCAGCACGCCGCAGGCCCTGGCCGCGCAGTCCGATGTGATCATCTTGTGCGTGACCGGCACACCGCAGGTCGAAGCCGTTTTGCTGGGCGAAGACGGCGTGCTCCAAGGCATGCGGCCCGGCACCATCGTCATCGACTGCTCTACAGCCGTGCCCGCATCCACCGAAAAAGTCGCGGCCATGGTGATGGCCCAAGGTGGTCAGTTTCTCGATTCGCCCATGACGCGCACGCCCAAGGAGGCCGCCGAAGGCCGATTGAACTTGTTGGTGGGTGGCGATGCCGCGCTGTTTGAAACCTGCAAACCGATCCTCGCCTGCTTTGCCGAAAACATCGTGCACACCGGCCCCATTGGCTCGGGCCACCGCATGAAGCTCTTGCACAACTACGTGTCGCTGGGCACCGTGACCTTGCTGGCCGAAGCCGCTGCCTGCGCCCAGCGTGCGGGCGTGGATGCCCACACGTTTGTTGAAGTGCTGTCCAAAGGCGGCGGCTGGGGCGCAGCGCTCGACCGCCTGAAACCCACGCTGGCCACAGGCGACACCTCGGGGCTGCGCTTTTCCATGAGCAATGCGCTCAAGGACCTGAGCTACTACAACCAGATGGCCATCGACACGCAGGCCGACCACACCGTGGCGCATGCCGTCAAAAACACGCTGGCGGCTGCTTGCCAGGAAGGCGATCCGAATGCGCTGGTGCCGGAGTTGATCGGCTTGCTGGTCAAGCGCCAAAGCACTTGAGACAACAGGCCGAACGCGCTCAGGGGGTCAGCACCAGATCTTTCACGGTGGTGCTGCCGGGGGCACCCAAGTCCAGCTGAGGGTTGGTGCTTTGGGTGGTGTACCCCGTGGCCGTGCCGGTCACGCTGTAACGACCGGCCACCATGCTGTCGGTGCTGAAACTCAAGGGCGATCCTGAAACATAGGGTGCTTTCACGGCGGCGGCCAAAGGCAAGCTCAGGGTGTAATCCGCTGTTGTGGCATCCACCCCTGTCCATGCCACATCCAGTGCCTGCCCTGTGCTCAGGGTCTGACGTGCTGAGACTTGCGCATCCAGCAACAGCGCACTCGCGCTGTTGCTCACCACACCGGCCACCGAAGCCATGTCAGAGGCCAAAGGCACGATCGGTGTCAGGTCTGTGTTGAGCACCGTCACCCCTGTGGCCAAAGAGACCGGCACGTTGGTGATGGCCGCTGTGGTCAGATTCTGTCCGGCCACCACCACCGTGTAGTTCGTGTTTTCAGGCAGATAGGCCAGCGTGAACTTGCCCGTTGTGGGATCAGGGGCCGTGGCACGAAGGTTGTTGTCCGGATCACGTGTGGAGACCACCACACTGGCGGCAATCAGGGGGTCCACATAGCCTTGGATGGCAGTCGTCAGCCGTTTGATCACCGCCACCACAGGCTTGAGGTTGTAGTTCCCCGAGCCTCCGGCCTTGACGATGGAGCGGCAGGCATCAAAGTCCAGCACCATGTCCGCCACCTGACCACTGAGCACCTCAAAATGCGCCTGCAACTTGAAGCCACTTTGTTGTGCACTGGGCGTGGTCAGGGCGATCTCGTCGGACGTCCCCGACAGCACCAGCGCGTTGGCCAATGAACCCGGCTGGTTGGGTGCCAACACCAGACGAACCTGCTGGTAAGTGCCCGCAGGCAACGGCAAAGAACCCAGCTCCTGAAGCACGCCATTGGTCAGGGACAACAAATCGATGCGCTGGGGCGCAATGCTCAATTCACTCCAGTCAAACTCCGAGCCATTGGCGCTCGGGCTCTTGTGCACACGGATTTTGTTGACGGTCACATAAACGTGCTCATACCCACATGAAGGGGCATCGG
Organism: Pseudomonadota bacterium; assembly: GCA_041168905.1. GTDB lineage: Bacteria > Pseudomonadota > Gammaproteobacteria > Burkholderiales > Burkholderiaceae_C > JBEEJZ01. The sequence continues at coordinate 1,885 of JBEEJZ010000022.1, forward strand.
TCATGGCCAACTTCAGTGTCCCGGGCGACGACGAGTCGCCCCCACCACAAGCGACCAAGCCCGAGGAGATCAGCCCCAAACCGGTCCACGAAAGCGTGCTCAAAAGCCGGGCGGTGTGTTGCGTTTGCATAGCGTCCTCCAGAAAAAGACCCCATGTTCTGGCCATCGCCGCGCAGACACCATCCACCCATGGATATGTTTTTGGCTGTCCAGATGTCTATACCGACGCACGCCAAGGCACAAACAAGATCGAAGCCATCCCTCCAACAGTCTGTCACCCCTGCATGCGCAAGGGGACATGGGAAGGGTTCAGACCAAAGGCACAGTGAGCTTTGCGATCACCGCTGCGGTGTCCGGGCGCACGCCGCGCCACCACTCAAAGGCCTCGGCCGCTTGCTCGGCCAGCATGCCCACGCCATCGGCCAGGCGGGTGACGCCTGCTTGCTGCGCCAGCTTCAGGAAAGGCGTCAGGCCCTTGCCGTAGGCCAGCTCGTAAGCCAGACAACCCGGCGCAAAAGCCGATGCGGTCAATGGAGGCAGTTGCGCAGTCAGGCTGGCCGATGTGGCGTTGAACACCACATCAAAGGACTGCGCCCCCAGATCGGCGTAACCCACACCACGCACCGGCACGCTGGCGCTTTGGTGTTGGCGGGCCAATGCGGCCAATTCTTCTGCCTTGGCCACCGTGCGGTTGACGATCACCACCTCGGCAGGCCCTTGCGCCAAGATGGGCAACAAAGCGCCCCGTGTGGCACCGCCAGCGCCCAAAATCAAGACCCGGCGGCCCTGCAAAGGGCAGCCCAGGTTGTGCACCACATCGCGCACCAGGCCCACGCCATCAAAGTTCTCGGCATACACCTTGCCGTCTTCAAACTTCATCGCGTTCACGGCACCCGCCATTTGCGCGCTGGGGGCCAGGTCGGTGGCGTAGGCAAACGCGTCCAGCTTGAAAGGTGCCGTCACATTCATGCCCCGGCCACCGGACGCGCGGAAAGCGTCCACCGTCTGGGCAAACTCGCCCAAAGGGCTCAGCACTTTGGTGTAGGCCATGTCCTGCCCGGTCACCTGGGCAAAAGCGGTGTGGATGAGCGGCGACTTGCTCTGCTCGATGGGGTTGCCGATCACGGCGTAACGGTCTGTCATGAAGATTTCCAGCAATCAATCCGGCAATCTTATCGCCGCAAGAGCCCGAAACGAGGGACACCGCCGTGTCAATGTCATTTTGTTCACAGAACAAGTCCCGTCTTGTCCAGAATTCGCCATGGATCGCCACATGCATGTCTTTGAGCCGCTGCGCTTTGCCCGGGCACCTGTTGCGTGGTCACTGCCCTCGCCTGCTGCAACCTGCACCCCGGCCTTGAAAGCGCCTGTTCGCACGGGCAGTCGATGACGGGCGCATGACCTTATGATGCGGCCATTGACCGTTTGATGTTCTGGAGAAACGCGATGCAGCTCGGCCCCCAATCGTTCGCCCTTTTGTTCACCGTTGTCTTGCTGGCCGTCACGGCTTATTTTTTGCTGGGCTCTGTGCCCCTGCTGATCCTCAAACACGACAACCCGATGGATTCGAGCTTCATTCGGTCCTTCTACATCACCTACTTTCG
>JBEEJZ010000023.1:0-4560 GCA_041168905.1 Pseudomonadota bacterium
TCCCTAGGCTGGATCCGGCCGTGTATCCCATTGAGGACGATCAGCAGTTTTTCCTGGATCTGCTCGAAGAAACGCGGGTCATGCTGGTGCAGGGCACAGGCTTCAACTGGGCCAGCCCTGATCATTTCCGTATTGTTTTTCTGCCGCATGAGGACGATTTGCGTGAGGCTATCAGCCGAATCGCCAGATTCCTCGAATCTCGTCGCAAGCGCAGCATCTGACATTTTTCTGGGGCCACGAGCCTGTTCTTTTGATTGATATGACAACTATGAATTCCATTCAAGTAGGCCTTTTGGGCATTGGCACTGTCGGCAGCGGTACGTTTAACGTTTTGCAGCGCAACCAGGAAGACATCAAGCGCCGCGCTGGTTGCGGCATTGAAATCACCATGGTGGCCGACCTGGACGTGGCGCGTGCCCGTGCTGTGGTGGGAGATGGTGTGACGGTCGTGAACGACGCTCGTGCAGTGATCGCGAATCCCCAAATTGACGTTGTAATCGAACTGATCGGAGGCTATGGGATTGCTCGTCAGTTGGTGCTGGAGGCGATTGAGGCTGGCAAACACGTGGTCACCGCCAACAAGGCGTTGCTCGCTGTTCACGGTACCGAAATTTTCGCGGCTGCACAGCGCAAGAGTGTGATCGTGGCGTTTGAGGCAGCTGTGGCCGGTGGCATCCCCATCATCAAGGCTTTGCGTGAAGGTTTGACTGCCAATCGTGTGCAATGGGTGGCTGGCATCATTAACGGCACCACCAATTTCATCCTGAGTGAAATGCGTGAGAAGGGCCTGGATTTTGCCGATGTGCTTAAAGAAGCACAACGTCTGGGCTACGCAGAGGCGGACCCCACCTTCGACATCGAGGGCGTTGATGCTGCGCACAAGGCTACTTTGATGGCGTCAATTGCCTACGGTGTCCCGGTTCAGTTCGACAAGGCTTACGTTGAAGGCATTACCAAGTTAGGCGCAGCCGATATTCGCTACGCCGAACAGCTGGGGTACCGAATCAAACTGTTGGGTATTGCCAAGCATCGGCAAGCTAACGCCGCCACGGGTGCCAGCGCCGGTATTGAGTTGCGTGTGCACCCCAGCCTGGTTCCTGCCAAGCGATTGATCGCCAACGTGGAAGGTGCCATGAATGCCGTGGTTGTGCACGGTGATGCCGTGGGCACCACCATGTACTACGGTAAAGGGGCAGGCAGTGAGCCCACAGCCAGTGCCGTGATTGCCGACTTGGTCGATATTGCACGTCAAAGCGGTGTGGAACCAGCCCAGCGCGTTCCAGCGTTGGCTTTCCAGCCCGACGCCATGAGCGACTTGCGTGTTCTGCCGATGGGCGAGGTGGTCACCAGCTACTACCTGCGTCTGCGCGTGATGGACGAAGCGGGCGTGCTCGCTCGCGTCACAGGTATCCTGGCGGACCTGGATATCAGCATTGATGCGGTTTTGCAGCGGCCGGCAGAGGAGGCCCATGACGCCCAGCCTGGCGCTGCCTCCTCCACCGACCTCATCATTCTGACCCACGATTGTCCCGAGGCAAAGATGAATGCTGCGCTTGAGCTGATGCAGGCTCAGCCAGCGGTCCTGGCGCCCATCACACGCATCCGCAAGGAAGAGCTCGCCTGAGTGACGTTCCATCAAGCTGACATGAAATACATCTCTACCCGGGGCGACCAGACGCCTCGTCGTTTCTGCGATATCTTGCTGGAGGGACTAGCTCCCGACGGCGGCCTTTATCTGCCCGAGAGCTACCCGCAAGTCGATGCTGATACCCTGGCTAGGTGGGGTGATTGCTACCGCAAGGAGGGATACGCCTCCCTCGCATTCGAGATCTTGTCGCTGTATATCGACGACATTCCAGCGGCTGACTTGAAGACACTGTGCACAAAGACCTATACCCAGGCTGCGTTTGGTACGCCGGAGATTGTCCCCCTGCGCGGGCTGGAACCTGGCGTTTGGCTGGAGGCCTTGTCGAACGGACCTACTTTGGCGTTCAAAGACATGGCCATGCAATTGCTGGGCAATCTGTTCGAGTACGAGCTCGGCCGCCGAGGGGAGGAGCTCAACATCCTGGGTGCGACCAGCGGTGACACGGGGAGCGCAGCGGAATACGCCATGCGTGGCAAAAAGGGTGTACGTGTTTTCATGACGAGCCCGGCTGGCCGCATGAGCCCGTTTCAGCAGGCCCAGATGTTCAGCCTGCAAGACGCCAATATTCACAACCTGGCCGTGGAGGGGGTGTTTGATGACTGCCAGGACATCGTCAAAGCGGTCTCAAATGACCTCGAATTCAAGCGCAAATACCGCATAGGCACCGTCAATTCCATCAACTGGGCCCGGCTGTTGGCCCAGGTGGTCTACTACTTTGCGGGCTACTTTCAGGCGATCGATCTTGCCACTAAGGCCGGAACCCCGGCCCAGCGGGTGAGCTTCGCGGTGCCCTCTGGCAATTTCGGAAACATCTGCGCCGGTCATGTGGCCCGCATGATGGGCCTGCCCATTGCCAAACTGGTGGCGGCGACCAACGAGAACGACGTTCTGGACGAGTTCTTTCGTACCGGTGTGTATCGAGTGCGCGGCAGTTCGGACACCTACGAGACTTCCAGCCCGTCCATGGATATCTCCAAAGCCTCGAACTTCGAGCGCTTCGTGTTTGATCTGGTCGGCCGTGATGGTGCCCGTACCCAGGCCTTGTTCGGCACCCAGCTGTCGAAACAGGGGCAGTTCGACCTCAGTGCAGACCCGGTATTTGCGCAGGCGGCAAGCAGCTATGGTTTTGCCAGTGGCAAGAGCACCCACGCGCAACGCCTGATCACCATCCGAGACACTTGGGAGCGCTTTGGCACCATGGTGGACACCCACACGGCTGATGGTTTGAAGGTGGCGCGCGAACACCTCGAGCCTGGCGTGCCGATGGTGGTTCTTGAGACCGCTCTGCCCATCAAGTTTGCAGCCACGATTGTTGAAGCCTTGGGCCGTGAGCCTGCGCGGCCCGCTGGATTTGAAGGCATTGAGGCTTTGCCCAAGCGCGTCAAGCAGGTTCCCGCCGACGTTGCAGTGGTCAAAGCCTACGTTGCTCAGTACTGCGACTGACCCCCATGAGCAGCATGCGCCCACCCTTGAAGTCGCTGGATGATGCCCTGGCCGAATTGTTGGCCTGTGCCCAAGCTACTCTGCCCCCCGAGACGGTGTCCACGTTTGATGCCGATGGTCGAGTTCTGGCGCAGGACGTGGTGTCCCAGCTCCAAGTGCCGCCCCAAGACAACAGTTCCATGGACGGCTACGCACTGCGGTGCGTGGATGTGGCTGAGTCAGGGGCTCAACTGCGGGTGAGCCAGCGAATCGCTGCAGGCTCCAGCGGGCAGACCTTGGAGCCTGGAACGGCAGCACGCATCTTTACCGGCGCACCCATACCGCCCGGTGCTGATGCTGTGGTGATGCAGGAAGATTGCGAGTTGGTAGACGGGCAAACGGATGTGATCCGTGTGCTGGCGCAGCCAACGCCGGGTCAGTGGATCCGTCGCTCCGGCGAAGATGTGACACAAGGTGCTGTGGTGCTTGCCTGTGGCGATCGGCTCACGCCTGCCGCCCTAGGGCTGGCCGCCAGCATAGGCCTGGCCGAACTTCGGGTCGCTCGAAAACCGCGTGTGGCTCTTTTTTCTACCGGTGACGAGCTGGTGATGCCCGGTGAAGTAGCGCCTGCGGACATGCGACCTGGCGCCATCTACAACTCCAATCGTTTCTTTTTGCGGGCCCTGCTGCTTCGTTTGGGGTGTGGGGTCACGGACTACGGCATTGTTCCCGACCAGCGCGAGGCCACCGTGGCAGCGCTTCGCGAGGCTGCTGTGGCGCACGACCTGATTCTCACCAGCGGTGGCGTGTCCGTAGGTGAAGAGGATCACATCAAGCCGGCGGTGCAAGCCTTGGGCGAACTGAACTTGTGGCAGATCGCCATCAAGCCAGGCAAGCCTTTCGCCTACGGCCGTGTTGGTAAGGCGCATTTCATGGGTTTGCCTGGCAATCCGGTTTCCAGCTTTGTGACCTTTCTGGCCTTGGTGCGACCCTTTCTGCTCAAGTTGCAGGGGGCTACCCGTCTTGCCTCACCTGCGATCAAATTGCCTGCGCATTTCCATTGGAGCCGACCAGACAAGCGTCGAGAATTTCTGCGGGCACGTCGCAACGCGCAGGGTGGGCTGGATTTGTTCGCCAACCAAAGCTCTGGCGTACTGACATCTGCGGTCTGGGGCGATGGGGTCATAGACAACCCGCCGGGCCAAGGCATCGCCCAAGGTGATGTGGTCAGCTTTATCCCTTTCAGCGAGTTGATGGCATGAGTTCGTCCAGAATCGTCACTGTCAAATACTTTGCTTCGATACGCGAGGCCTTGGGGCAGGGTCAAGAGCAACTGGAAACCCAGGCGACGACCTTGGGCGATCTACGTGATGAGCTGATTGCTCGTGGCGGTGCTTACGCGGACACCCTGGCACGCCATCGTGCGGTACGCATGGCTCTTAACCAAGTCATGGTCGGCGAGACGGATTCCTTGCCCGCCCATGCCGAGG
>JBEEJZ010000024.1:0-4291 GCA_041168905.1 Pseudomonadota bacterium
CAGGTTTGCTGATCCACCAAGGGCGCGCTTGGTGAGTCAGGTGGGAGCGAGGGAGCAGCCGAGTTGGTTGCACCATTGCGGGCCACTTGTCTGGGGTCCGTATCCAAAACAAGCCCCAAAGCGTCAGCTCGTGCGTTATCTGCCGCGATCTCTTTGTCGATCGTTTCCGCGTCGTAGCCAAAAGACGAGATGGCCTCAGAGCGGCTCATCAAACCGGAGCGAATGGCCAGTTGGAGGGCTTTGAATTCCTTCTCGGGATCCACCCACTGCCAGCCTTGCGGGATCCACTTCACCGCCTGCCACGCTCTGGCGGACTGACGGCTCTTGGCATAACCTGTCGCTGTCAGTGCGCCACTGAGCACTGCGGCATCCATCCATGCACGCCAGATCGGGCGGCACATCTGATGCACGATCACGCCATGCTGGATGGCTTCACATCGGCGACGGAACTCCAGGAGACCGGCACGGATCGACGAGTAATTCACGCCCGACAGATCACCGGTCAACTGTTCGTAGGTGATGCCCATGGCCACAGCGACTGCGCGAAACTGCACCCGCAGGAATTCCGCATACGAGCCACCGACATCCGCTGGATCAGAAAACTTCACGTCCTCACCAGGCTCTAGGACTTGCATGGTGCCCGGCTCCAAACCCGTCATGGCCACGCCCATTTCATCCGCGTCACCTTCGCCCAGCAGTTGGTCTTCGGGTGATTGGCGCGTGATGAATCCCGCGAACATGGCCGCCGTCTTTTTACGGACCAACTCTGCGTCGTCGTACTGATCGAGCTCATTGAGCTTGACCAAGGCCCGCGACAGCCAGGGCTCGCCGCGAATCTGTCCAGGTCGCAGGGGGCGAAACAGGTGGACGATCTCCTCAGCTGGAACCGGCACCAGATCGTTGCCATTGACCGTCAAGTTCGGGTCACCCGGATGCTCGCGGTACAGGTGGTAGGCAACCCGACGCCCAAGAGCATCAAACTCGATGCCGCTACGGATCGGGTTGCCCGATGCACTGATCGTGTTCAGGCTCAAAGGCAGGTGCTCGGGCTCCAGAATCTGCAACTGGATCGGCACACTCAGGCCATCTTCCTGCCGCCGATTGCGGATGCGGATCAGGCATTCGCCACCCTCAACCATCGCCCGACATGCAAGTGACTGCAGGCCGTAGAAATCGGTGAGGTTGTTGCTGTCTGCTTCCTCCACCCACTGCCACCACAGCGCATGAACCTTCTCCCGGAATTTGGGGTCATCCACCAAGGATTGCGGCTTGATCCCTGTGCCGATGGCATTGGAGACAAAGCTGTCGACCGCGTTGGCCGCCCAGGCGTTTCGCCGCACCAGGTCCCGGGACTTGACCCGCAGTTGGTTGCCCGTGGCCAGCATTGCCGAGACAGCTCCCGGATCACCAGGATTCCAGACACGAGACCTGCGGCCTGAGCCAGCGGCCTCATGAACGGAATTCCAGCCCACATAGGCCGTGAGTTTTTTCCAAAAGGCCATCTCAGAACCCTTTGGTCGTGGTGACACGGATTTGCCGGGTCTTGGTTTTGCCACTGTCGGATGCCAGCGCTGCCTCCACTTCGGCCAAGGCCAGTTTGAGATCGGAGACCGTGCGGTACTCGATGGTCTTGCCGTCGTAAGTCACCCGATGCTCGCCACTGGCAATGGCTTCTCGCAGCGCTTGGGCATGTTCAAGGGTATAGGTCGTCATCAGTTCATCCACCGGCTGCGAATCAAGCGCCTGCCGCGTTGTGGTCCTTTAGAAACAACGAAGCCACCGCTGGGGGTGGCTTCTTGCTTGGTTGATTGGGCTTCTTCGGGTGGTCCTGCCATGCCCAGCGGCTTTTCCAATTCGCGCCAATGACGCTCCTCATATCGGTCCAGACCAGCGAGGCTCGCGGCGGCCCGTGCATAGACGTAGCAATCAAGTGCTTCGTTGCGTTCGCGGATCTTTTGCCACTCACGCACCGGATAACCATTACGGTCCCTGCGCGTGACCAACTGCTCTGAGCACAACTGCTGCACAAACTCGGCATCGACCTTGGGCAAATGGATGTACCCAGCGGGATACAGGATCTCGCCGTCTTCGGTCACTTCCATGGTCTTGCGCAGGTGGTTGTAGAACTCCAGCTTGGCAATGCCACCCACCACCGAATAGACCCGAACACCCAGGCGCAGCTTCTTGCCACCCACGGTCATGTCCACCGCCGTCGGCAATCCGACCAATGCAGCGCCCCGGGCCACGCCCTTCATGGGCAGCAACCTGGAATCACGCAACTTGCGCACGAAGGCATAGGCCTCTTGCGTGGCAAAGCCCGTGTCCAAACCGATGCGCGAGAGGCGCAACTGCACCCCAGACGCATGCGTCCACGACTCATCGAGCATTTCGCGCAGTCGCTGCCAGACCGTCTCGCGGGAGGTGTCGCCTGCCAGCACACGGTGCTCCACCAACCAGGCTTCTTTGCCCCGACCGAATGCCCAGACAGAAACCTCAATGCGGTCCTTCTGAACGTCCACCCCGGCGCACAGCAAAGCCGCCCCCAGTGGGACGGTGCCGATCCGATAGTCCTCACGGCGCTCGAGCAAACGCTCCCATTCAGGGGTTTCACCTTGCTCGACCCAGGTCTCGCCCAGCTCTGTGTTTTTGAATGCTTTCAAGGCAGTTGCAGATCCTTGCGCCGCTTCCCAGGCTGCGGCGATGTCGGCCCAACTGCGCCAACCCACCGGGCTGTACAGACTGGACAAGTGAAACCCCACCGTTTTGCCCACGTAATCCGGAATCGATGACTGCCACCGTCCCCGTTCGAGCATCTCGGTCTTTTGGTATTCGTAAATGGGCTGCTCGCACGACTCGCACTTGTAGTGCGCCGTCTCGGGCAGTCCTTTTTCCCAGATCAGTTGTTCGAAGGTCAGGACTTGTTCGTGCTCGCAGTGCGGGCACGGGACCATGAACTGTCGCTGGTCTGTTTGCTCGTACTCGCGCTCGATGCGCGACGATCCAGAAATTGTTGGCGTCGAGACGATGAAAATTTTTCTGCGTGCAAAGGTTCGGGTTCGAGCCTCAGCCAGTGCAATCGCATCGCCTTCTCCTTCAACGTCACCCGGGTAGCCATCAACCTCATCCAAAAACAAATAGCGCACCGGCATCGAGCGCAGACCCACGGCGCTATTTGCGCCCGTCATCACCAGAACGCCACCACGGAACTCTTTGCCCAGGATGGTGTTGCCTGAATCGCGCGCCCTTGCGGGGGCGATCAAGCTAGAGAGCGTCGGGCTCTCTTCGATGAGTGGATCAATCCGCTGCTTGGAGTTGCGCTTGGCCATCTCGACCGTCGGCGCAACAGCCATCATGGGGCCAGGGGCCAGATGGATCACATAGCCAATCCAGTTGTTGCCGCACTCCGTGCCGCCGACCTGCGCACCTTTCATGAACACCACCCGCTCGACGGGAGACGTCGGCGAGAGACAGTCCATGATCTCCTTGAGATAGGGCGTGCGATTGGTTCGCCACTTGCCCGGCTCCGAGGCCGACTTTCCCGAGAGCACTCGGTACTGATCTGCCCATTCAGACACTGTCAACAGTGGGTCGGGGGTGAGCCCCTCGCGCCACGCTTCAGCGATGGCATCAAATCCGTCATAGTGTTCCAACACATTCCTGCATTCCGTAAAGCCTCAAGCCCCAATCAGGGCTCAGTCCAATCGAACAGCCAAATCGCCCAGTTCGATCAAGTGATTGCGCACGGCTTTTTCCAGCAGCACATGCAAGGTATGCCCATCGGCATTGAGGTCAGCGGCCATCTGCGCAGCTACTCGCGCAGGCCAGTTCAACCAAGCATCGCGCTCGGCGCGTGCCATCTTAAAAACGTGTGCCACGGCCTGGTCACGATTGACCAACTCGCCTTTGAGGCGGGCGAGTCGCACCCTGTTGGTCTGCGCCTTGAGCACCTCATTGGCGGTCTTGGCCTGCAGCAAGGTGGTGCCACCGCCTTTGGGTTCAAACGCGCCCGCTGATTCACCCAGCGTTTCCCGTATTCCCGCAATCGCCTCATTGGAGACGGGCTTGTGTTTGCCCCGCTGCTGCGTGGCATCTGTGTTTTTGCTCCATTGAGCGTCGGCTTGCGCCGCATTGATCGTGCCGTCTGCGTTGGGGGTGATCCGCCCGGCCTCGATGGCCTTGCGCACCGCCGTATCGGACACCCCTCGGTGGCGCGCATAGGCCCGAATTGAGAGTCGATCGGTCATACCCAAGTGAAAGAGTCTGGCTAAGAAATTGACTTGATGTTGTTCGG
>JBEEJZ010000025.1:0-3113 GCA_041168905.1 Pseudomonadota bacterium
TCCTCGACTTCGCTGGCGTAGTTCCGCTTTGGGTCGAGATGCGTCTTTTGCCCGAGAGACAGTATCGGAAGAATGCGGAAAGTTGTGGCCGGTGAATAGGCAGGGGCAGGAGTCAGCATCTTTTCGCAACGTTCCGCAGTTTCATCACGGGTGTTAGTAGGTGTCTATTGGCGGGGAATTGAACCCGGTTCCTCAGCCACCACCATACACAAGGGCTCGGATAGTCTCCGGGCCCTTTTCTTTTGGCATTTCCCCCAGGGAAGTGCTCCGAGGTGCTGCGGGTGGCTACTTGCCGAAACGCCCAGAATCAGCCACTTTCTCCGCCAGAGCCGTCTCTATTCTCTGTTTGGCCTGCGGGTATGCCGCAAGGGTGGCTCTAACAAAATCAACAACTTACGACCGCTGGTTCGTTGTCAAAGAAGGCCACCGGTTACGCGACAAACCCCGCCACGGTAATTGGCCACCAGTACCAAAGGCGCAGACAAAAAGCTTCCCGCGCTTGGCGCAAGAACCGCACGCCTCACCGCCATTTGCAGATCAACTCATCGTGGCTAGGATCGTGAGCCTGACTGAGCATAGCGGACTCAGCCCAACTTCGGCACGCGCCGGGTTCGACCCCCTATTACGCCTTTTTGACGTACTCCGACTTCAGCTGCATGGCACCAAAGCCGTCTATCTTGCAGTCGATGTCGTGGTCACCGTCGACCAGGCGGATATTTTTGACCTTGGTACCGACCTTCACGACTGCCGAAGAACCTTTGATTTTCAGGTCCTTGATTAACGTGACGGCATCCCCGTCCTGAAGTGGATTGCCATGAGCGTCTTTCCATACCCGCTGTTCTGGTCCAGCTGCGTCAAAGCTGACGGTCCACTCATGGGCGCATTCAGGGCAAACGAACAGTTCGCCGTCCTGATAGGTGTATTCGGATTTGCAAAGAGGGCAGGACGGCAGGGTGATCATGGTTGAGTATCGTGTGCGAGAAAACTTACCCCCGCTGCCTGTGTCCCAATCTGTGGATAACGCCAGGAATAAGGCCCGGGAACCGCGCTCCTGTTGACTCGGGAGGCATTGCCTGCAAAACAGGCAGGATCGTCAGCGTCAGAACATGCCCTTCCAGAGCATGTAGGCAGCCAGGGCATACAGAGTCAGCGCGAAGATGCGTTTGAGTTTCTTAACTGGCAGTTTGTGTGCCGCCTTGGCGCCCAAGGGGGCCGTTAGCACGCTACAAATCGCAATCACCAGCAAGGCGGGCAGCCAAATGTAGCCCAACGACAGGGGAGGCAGGTCAACAACAGCCTGGCCACTGATGATGTAACCCGCTACGTTGGCCACCGCAATCGGAAATCCGAGGGCTGCGCTTGTGGCCACTGCGTTATGAATGGCGACATTGCACCAGGTCATAAACGGTACGCTGATAAACCCACCACCCGCACCGACCAGACCCGACATGAAGCCGATGACGGAGCCAGCGCCTAACTGCCCCAGCGTGCCAGGCATTTGGCGACCCGGCGCAGGCTTTCGGTCCAAGAACATCTGCGTTGCGGAAAAGCTGACAAACAGACCAAAGAAGACGGCGAGTGTCGACCCTTTGACAACCGAAAACACGCCCAAACTCGCCATGGCGCTGCCGATCACGATGCCAGGTGCCAGTCGCTGAGCAATGTCCCAGCGAACAGCCCCGCGCCGATGATGCGCACGCACACTAGAAATCGAGGTGAACATGATCGTGGCCATGGAGGTAGCGATGGCCATCTTCACAGCCAAGTCTGCAGACAGGCCGCGTTGAGTCATGATGAAGGTCACAAAAGGCACCATCAGCATGCCGCCGCCGATGCCCAGCAGGCCAGCCAGAAAACCGGTTCCCAAGCCCAGAAGAGCCAGTCCAACCACCAAACCGGGTTCGAGGGTCATATTTTGTGTTTATGGGGGGGAAGTTGTCTGCGAATGCCACCAGACCGTCATCCTGAACCGGGGTTCAGGTGGGCGAGGTCAGCGTTGGCGTCGGGTTCATCTGACGCGAGATGATCACACCAGCCAGGCGATGTTCCAAGCCCGAGCTCATAGAGCATTGGTTCAAGGAAATATAAAGCCCAGTGAGCATCGCAGACGGTTTGAATTGTAGTGCCAGCGTTGCGGAGTTAGCCCCCAATCGTCAAGGCTTAGAGCAAGCGGCCGTCCTCGTTGAGCGCGGCATCCAGTCGTGTCAACAACGCGTTCAAAGTGGCTTGGTCTGTACCTGATAAGACATCCTGAGCGCCGGCGTCTGTTGCCATGCTCGCCACAGTGGATGCAACCTGGGGCGCACCTTGGCTGGTTGCCGGAGCAGGTGTTTCTGCCAGGTCAAATGCGAGGTTGAGCGCCGCCAGCACGGCGATTCGATCACGTGCGCGCACCTTGCCACCGTCGCGGATCTTGCACATGGCCACATCCACCCGCTGCACAGCAGCCAGCAACTGCTCGTCTCCGCCTTCCGGGCAGCCAAGCAAATAGCTCTGCCCCATGATTTGGACTTCGATCTGTTTCATGACTTGATGTGGTGAACGCTCGCTGCCAGGGGTGCAGGTGCGGTGTTCGAAGCCGGTAGGCGTTCCAGCAGGGCATCTACCCGAGCTCGGGCCGCACCCAGGCGAGATTTGAGGGAGTCGCACTCGCGCGTCAGGGTTTCGACCTGTGCACTCAGCAGCGCATTGGTGCGTTGCAGCTCCTCGTGCCGGAGCAAAAGCCGTTCAACCCGTTCCGCGACGAGTTGTATGGAATCGGTTGGGGACGTGTTCGTCATAGTCGGCAATTGTAGGGTTTGCGACAGTATCGGCCCCTAAAATGCCTCCCGTTGGTGCTCGCGTTGTGGTTCACATGACGCAGTTCAACGGGAAGCAGGAAGCTTGGCTATGGCCATTCAAACCTGCGCTGCCCCCGCAACGGTCAAGCAGACGAGTCGTAAGGCTCAACTCTCATCACACAGCCACTGGGCGTGCCGAACAAGCGCCTGGGAAGGCTTTGAGTGTGGCTCTGCCAGCCCGGATACCGGCCAACAAGGTGGTTGCTCGCGTCATCAAGGTGATGCAGTGACCGACACGTCCAAGCACTGGCGGGGAAGCCGGTGAGGACTTTT
>JBEEJZ010000026.1:0-2651 GCA_041168905.1 Pseudomonadota bacterium
TACACCGAAATCATCGTCACCCGCGCCACCGTCAGCGTAGGTGAGGACATCGGATTCCTGCCTGGTACCGAGGAAGAGAAAATGGGCCCGTGGATGGGCGCGCTGGACGACAACCTGGAGGTTCTGGCCAAAACAGAAACCAGTGCCGGAGAGTGGGGCCGGGCGGCCACCAGTGAACTCATACGCAGTCGCATCAAGATCAAGAGCATGAACTTCATGCGGGGACGAACTTTTTTGAACAAGTACCTGATCATTGATGAGGCTCAAAACTTGACCCCCAAACAGATGAAAACCTTGATCACCCGTGCCGGCCCCGGAACCAAAATAGTCTGCATGGGTAACCTGGCCCAGATCGACACCCCTTACCTGACAGAGGGATCGTCCGGGCTGACCTATGCGGTGGATCGCTTCAAGGGTTGGCCTCATGGCGGGCATATCACCCTGGCGCGTGGCGAAAGATCCCGCTTGGCGGACTTTGCCAGCGAGGTACTCTGAGCAGCATGCTCCCCCTAGGCTGGCGTTGCCGGCCCCAGGCTTCTGCAGATCTGGCTGGAAAATCGGCCGGAAATTTATTTAGAAGTCATCGCTGCCGCCGCTAGCCAGGCTTTCAAATTTGGTGATGGGTTTCAAGAAGGCCAGTTTGACCACGCCGGTTGGGCCGTTACGCTGCTTGGCGATGATGACCTCCGCTACACCGGGTTCCTTGCAGGCCTCCTTGGTGTAATACTCATCCCGATAGATGAACATGATGATGTCTGCATCCTGCTCGATAGCGCCTGATTCACGCAAGTCACTCATCATCGGACGTTTATCCGGCCGCTGCTCAACGCTTCGATTCAGCTGAGACAAGGCGATGACTGGGCACTGCAGCTCACGTGCCAGCATTTTGAGTCCGCGAGATATTTCTCCCAACTCGGTTGCCCGGTTTTCACCGTCATTGCTGGTGCCACTCATCAGCTGTAAATAGTCCACAACGATCAAACCGAGCTTTCCGCATTGACGGGCCAGTCTGCGTGCATTCGCCCGCAGCTCGCTGGAATTCAGACCCGCACTCTCATCAATGTGCAGAGAAATATTGCGTAATTTCTCTATGGCCTCTGTCAAACGCGGCCACTCGTCATCGGTGAGCTTGCCTGTGCGCAAATGGCCCTGATCAATGCGACCAATCGAACCCACGATACGAACAGCCAGCTGGGCAGCTCCCATTTCCATGGAGAAAACTGCGACAGGCAGCCCCTCATTCAATGCCACGTGCTCCGCAATATTGATGGCGAGAGCGGTCTTCCCCATGGATGGCCGCGCGGCAAGCACAATCAGATCACCCGCTTGCAGGCCTGCGGTCATACGGTCCAGGTCATAGAAGCCGGTGGGCACCCCGGTAACGTCATTGGGGTTATCCGCCATTTCCTGGACACGGTCCAGCAAATTGACCACCAAAGACTCCATGGCTTGGAAGCCTTGCTTGTGACGTGCACCCTGCTCTCCAATATTGAAGATCTTCTGTTCTGCCTCATCGACGATGGTGGAAACGGGTCTGCCTTTAGGATTGAAGGCATTGGTCGCAATGTCGTCACTGGCGGCCACCAATTGCCGCAGCACGGATCTCTCGCGCACGATCTCGCCATAGCGCCGAATGTTTCCAGCGCTGGGCACGTATTGGGCCAAGGAATTGAGATAGGCCAACCCGCCCACTTCATCAGATTTACCCTGGCCCTGAAGATGCTCAAAAACAGTGATCACATCGGCTGGCTTGGAAGCATTGACCAATGCGCCTATGGCTGAATAAATCAATCGATGCTCAAAACGGTAGAAGTCAGCCTCCGTTAGTAAATCCCCTACCCGGTCCCAGGCGCCGTTATCCAGTAAAAGTCCACCTAAAACGCTGGATTCCGCCTCAAGCGAATGAGGAGGAATTCTTAATTGAGCAACCTGGCGATCGACACCCAGGTCATCGGGCAAAACGGAAAGTACAGCGGACATAGAAGGATAAAACCTGAAACAAGCTCTATGCTAAGACGGCTTGCAGTGATCGTCACGGGATAACCCTGTGCACAACACCTGTGATTGCTGTGAGTTTTCAGGGAAAAGGCAGAAGAAAAAAAGCCGTCGGTTTTGACACCGACGGCTTTCTGGAGACCGCTGAAAAATCAGGCTGTTTCGCCGTACACGGCAACAGTGATTTCAACCACGACGTCGGTATGTAGGGCAACGCTCACATTGCTGTCGCCAGCGACCTTGATCGGACCATTGGGCATGCGGACTTGAGACTTGAGCACTTGGTAACCGCTCTTGTTCAACTCTTCAGCGATGTCGTGGTTAGTCACGGAACCAAACAAGCGGCCGTCAACGCCCGCCTTTTGGGTTAGCTTGATGGTTGAGCCTTCCAACTTGGTACCCAGGGCCTGGGCTTCAGCCAGCTTGGCTGCTGCGGCTTTTTCAAGTTCAGCGCGCTTGGCTTCGAACTCCTGCTTGGCTGCGGCGGTCGCACGGCGGGCGCGGCCAGAAGGGATCAGGAAGTTGCGAGCGTAGCCATCCTTGACCTTGAAGATTTCGCCCAGGTTGCCAAGGTTCACGACTTTGTCGAGCAGAATAATTTGCATGTCGGTGCTCCTTAGATGCGATGCTGATCGCTGTACGGCACCAATGCGAGA